>JAFGKO010000200.1 GCA_016928525.1 Anaerolineales bacterium
AGGTAATTGCGCACGCGCATCATATCCTGGACCGGGACGCCTTCGGTGATGCACACGATCAATGGGATGCCCGCATCCGCGGCTTCGAACATGGCGTCAGCCGCGAACCTGGCCGGAACGAAAATGACCGAGGTGTTTGCTCCCGTTGTTTCGACCGCCAGCTTGACCGAATCGAATACCGGCACCTTGCCGTCCAGCACCCATTCGCCGCCTTTGCCGGGCGTCACGCCTGCAACCACGTTGGTCCCGTAAGCGACCATGTGAGTAGTGTGGAAGAGTCCTTCGTTGCCTGTGATGCCCTGGACCAAAAGGCGCGTGTTTTTGTTGATCAATACGCTCATGGCTTAGGCTCCTTTTGCAGCCGCGACCGCTTTTTGCGCGGCGTCTGCCAGCGTATCGGCAGTGATCATTTTGGCATCTGCCAGCAAGGCGCGGCCTTCTTCGGCGTTGGTGCCTACCAGGCGCACAACCATCGGCACTTGCGGCTTGACTTCTGCCATCGCAGCCAGGATGCCTTTGGCGACCTCGTCACAGCGAGTGATGCCGCCGAAAATGTTATACAACACGGCCTTTACGTTCGAGTCAGACAGGATGATACGCATGGCTGCAGCCACCTTGTCCGCGCCCGCCCCACCGCCGATATCCAGGAAGTTGGCAGGTTCGCCGCCGAACAGTTTGATCACATCCATGCTGGTCATCGCCAAGCCTGCGCCGTTGACCATGCAGCCGATGTCCCCGTCCAGCTTGATGAACGACAGCCCATACTTGCGGGCTTCGGTTTCGGAGGGGGCTTCCTCGTCGATGTCGCGCATCTCGGCCAGGTCAGGGTGACGGAAGAGCGCATTATCGTCGATCAGCATCTTGCCATCCAGCGCCACCAGGCGTTTGTCTTTGGTGATGACCAGCGGGTTGATTTCAGCCAGGGTTGCGTCGCTGGCTTTGTAAGCCTCCCACAGACCTTTAGCGATCTTTCCGAAATCTCGCCAGTAATCGCGGGATAGATCGATAGAGGCGGCAATGTCGCGCGATTGGTAATCGCGCAGCCCGAGCAACGGGTCGATGTGCGCTTTGATGATTTTCTCGGGCGTTGTCGCAGCCACTTCTTCGATGTCGACGCCGCCCGCGGCCGAAGCCATCATGACGGGTTTCTTGGCCGCGCGGTCGTTGGTGATGCCCAGGTAGATTTCCTGCTCGATGGCAGCCGCTTCGTCTACGAGCACTTTTCGAACGGGTAAACCTTTGATTTCCATCGCCAGGATTTGGGTAGCAAGCTGTTCGGCCTCGCCCGGGTCTTTGGCTAATTTGATGCCCCCCGCTTTTCCGCGCCCGCCGACCAATACCTGTGACTTAATAACAACGCGGCCACCTAACTCTTCGGCGATCTGTCTCGCCTCGCTCGCGGTAGCCGCAACGCGTCCCTTTGGGATCGGAACGCCATGCTTGGAAAAAATCTGCTTCGATTGGTATTCGTGGAGTTTCATGCAGTCTCCCTTGGATTTAGTTTAGCATGCGCTAAAGCAGAAATGATTATACCATTTGCAAAAAATCAGCCCGACAGTTCAACTACCGGGCTAACTTTGAGGAGTCAACATCTCTCGATGTTAGCTCCAAAACCAGGAGATTTTGCCGTCCTGGTTATTCGTTCGGCAACGTAAAACGCATAATTCTGTTATACGCCCCGTCCGTCACCCAAACGCGACCTTCTGCATCAACAGCAATGCCGGACGCCAGGCCGAAGGTGGTCGATGTGTCGCCAAAATCGCCCCAGGTGCGTACTACTTCGCCTTCGCCTGTAAACTCGATAACGCGGTACTGCTCCGGATCAGTCACAAAGACATGCCCTTCCGCATTCACGGCGATAAAGGGTTTGTTATCCAGCGATTGCCCGTACCAGCCGAACACGTCCCATTGGCGGACGGGGAAGAAAAACGATTTGTCATCCGCTGGCTCGAAGGTTTGTACGCGCTGGTTCCAGGTGTCGGTGACATACACCATCCCGTTTGCATCAATAGCGACGCCGACCGGTTCATCGAATTGACCCGGCTCCAGGCCAGCTGAGCCGAACTCGGTCAGGTAATTTCCGTCCGCATCGAACACGACGATGCGCTTGTTCCCGGTATCGGCCACGTAGACGTTCCCCTCGGCATCTACCGCCAATCCGCGTGGACCCCAAAATCCATCCTGCTGGTCAGCCTGGCCATACTGACCCCAGCTCGTGATGGGTTGCCCATCAGGGGTGAACTTTTGGATGCGGTGGTTCCAGGTATCGCTCACGTAGACCGAGCCGTCCGGCCCGACAGCCAACCCCCAGGGCTCGTTAAAGGTGCCTGGATCTGCGGGAGCTGACACGCCGCCGAGGGTGCCCCAGCTTCCGATCACTTTGCCATCCGCTTCGAAATGGACGATGCGGTTATTGCGAGAATCTGCAACATAGAGTGTGCCATCGGGTGCAAAAGCCAGGGAACGCGGCGCATTCAAGAGTACCGGTTCGGCCTGGGCGGCGTCGATGACCAGGTCTGTAGCCAGACTGATGGCTTTGCCTTCAGTAGGATCGACGATGTCGACCGTTTCGACCGGCGCCGCGCCATAGTTCCAGATCTGGGCAGCTACATCTTTGCGGATGTACAGCCGCATCTGGTCAGCGGGTTGCCAGTTTGTGGGGGAGAGGTCCGTGCGGGCCAACGCGTTAGCGTAGCGGGTGTAATCGCGGTCGAACCAGATATCCCAGATTCCCGCCCGGACTTGAGGGTTGCGCAGGGCATCCGCAATCCGTTCTCTGGTCAATCCGAAGTAATCCTGGCTGGGCCACCACATGCGAATGTAATCAAAGCGATAGTAACCGGGCCCGAGCGCCGGTTCGATCTTGTCGAAGTTCTTGGCATCGACGACCACAAATACAGTATCGCGCAGTGCTTTAGTGGGCTGGTCAAAGGAACGCTGGTTCGTGTAATCACGCAAGTACCAGACAAAGGGCCAGGAAACACCTGTATCCGGGGCACTGGCATCATAGGAGAGCGCCAGTCCCATGCCTCCTGTGGTACGTTGCGAAATTTCTTTGGCTTGTGCCATGACCTGTTTGACCCCGGTCGCGCCATGGGCATAGACCAGGTACTCCTTGGCGCTATCGTAGTTGATATAGGATGCGCGGAAGGAGGCACGCGCGGTCAGGATCGCCAGGAAGCCGAAGAAGGTCAGCGTTACCAGGCCGGGGAATGAACCACCTTCCCGCTCGCGCAACAAGAATAAACCTACCAGGCTGCCGATGGTAATTAGGATGATGACGGTAAGCCTGACGACGTTTTTTACCGTTGTGGCTGAATCCGCTTGAGAGCCAGTAGGAATGCTGATGGCGACCAGAATTGTTCCGATCAACCCCAGGATGAAAACGATGAGGAGCGCCATTTTCATCAGGCTAGGCATTTCGTCTCCGAGCAAGTACGCCAACCCGCCTGCGCTGGCAAGCGTCAAAATGGCTGGGAAGAGGAATGCCGCTGTCGCCTGGAGTTGCGCCAGGTCCTTCCCTTGGAAGGGTGGCGTGACCCCAAGCAAGGATGAAATGCTGCTGAATAATCCGATGATAAAAAGAATGGTCAGGATCAAAGTCAGGGCGGTGCGCGTGGGGCGCAGACTCTTCCAGTTGATCTTTTCTATGCCATGGCCGATCCCCCAGCCGGCAAGCAATACCATGGGCCAGGCCATGTGATAGGTCAGCCAGGGCATACGTTCGCCAGCGTAGCTCAGGGCGATGACGCTGGTCACGACCCACCACAGCAGCAGGCTGAAGGTGTTGGCAAAGTTGCGTTCGACCGGGTCGCTTTCGGGCTCGAGATCGATGCCTGTAACGGTAGCAGGCTCGAGGTCCGGTTTTGAGGCGGGCTCGATCGGTTCGTCGACGTCGACTTCTTCCGATTCAGCGGAGGCGGATTCAAGGCGCGGCAACCTTGTCAATTTCTTAATCCCAAAGTAGGTTGCTAGCAACGTCCCCAGAGCGGGCAGGAATTCGTAAACCGGAATTTGTATCAGGGCATAGTAGTACCAGGGCTGGCTGCCGCGCTCCACGCCTTGCTGCACCAACCAGTAGCCCAGGGAGCCAATCAGACCGGTGAAGAAACCATCACTGTTGGTGAAGACGGAGGTGTACAGGATGGTGAAGATACCCCAGAAGAGCAGGGCGGGTTTCCACCACCCGCGGCTCCAAAGCTGACCGATTGCAATGGAGGCTGCAAACAGGATGACGATGAAGACGCCGATGATTGCAAATTCGCGAGGCAAGCCCAGGATCAAATCCTGGCTGGCTAGCAGGGTGTCGATCTCTGGGGCAGTGGTGGGAATGGTGACGCGCAGCCAGCCTTCCAAAAACTTGATCGGAAAAGGCGCCAACATGGGCAGCACCAGCGTGCCAATCAGTACCAGCAGGTCGAAGGAACGCTCCATCTTCAATCTGTACCAGCCGAATCCGCGGATCAGGAATGCCAGCGCAACGATCAGCGCCAGCGCGCCTGCGATAACGAGGATGGTGATAAGCGAGATGCCCGTATCAGGCGCGGCTAGTGGAGAGTGTGGCATGCTTGGGTCGGCAGGCATGGCGGTTTCCATGCTGGTCAGGGTGCCGCCAGAACGCGCATACAAACCATAGCCAAGCGCGCCGCCGATCAGCAGGATGCTGAGCGCCAACAAAATGATGAAGGTGCGGAACTGGCTTTCATTTCCATCCCAGGGTTTGTTCGTAACCTGGGCAATGAAGTAGATGCCCAGGAAAAGCAAGGCTTGCGCCGCGTAAATAAAGGCGGTCTCTTTGGCAGTGAAGTGGATGACCAACGATAAAGCAATCAAATAAAGATAGCGTTTGTTGCCCTTTTCCAGGTAGCGCAGGATGGCGTAGAGCATTAGGATGCCCGCGAACCCGGCATATGCCTCGTTGCGGACATACCGTCCGTAGTACAGCATATAGGGTGAGATGACCATTAGGATGCCGGCGATGATCGCGCCGGTCTTGCCGAGATAGCGCCGCCAGTACCAGACCATCCAAACTGTGGCAATGCTGAACAATACAGCCGGGATGCGGGAGGTGAAATCGGTTACGCCAAAGAGAAAATAACTCACTGCAATCAGGTGGAATTGTAACGGTCCGTGCATCATGGGACTGTGCTGGTAGCCCTGTCCGCGGTAGAACAGCCAGGAGAAATAGGTGTGCAGGCTCTCGTCATGGCTCATGACGCGCGTTTCCAGGTCATAGAAACGCGTCACAATGCTCATCAAGATGACGGCCACGAAAAGAGCAATCTCGTTTGTGATGCCCGGCAGGGCAGGGTGGATGGGACGTTCAAGCCAATGCAGTTTTTCGGTGGTCATAAATCTCTCTTTGTTAAGAATGCGTGACTTATACTGTATTGTCACTTTTCTGGCAAGCTGTGTTTGAAGGTTTTTTGGTTATTTACTTACTCGCCTTACAACATCCCGAAGGATTCCTTGGAAAGCCCGGTTGCGCCGTTACAACCTTCGCAACGTTGCGCAGTATCATTGTCTACTCGGGCTGAACGGGGAATATCGTTCCGTTCAAGGGAGTGATGGTCGTCGTTACCGTTTGAGATGGGGTGCCCATACACAGTGGGATAGCCAGTTCCATGCCAGTGAATACTGTGTTGGAGGTCAAGTTGTTGTACTCCTGGATTGCTTCTTTCGTCGTGCCATATTGCAGGGCGATGTACTCGAGTGTGTCGTTCGCCTGAACGACATAGGCTACGGTCTCGCAGGCCTGTGTCGTCAATCCAGTCAAGGCGAGTTGCGCTGATGGGGTGGGGGAGATGGTAAGCGATAACGAAAGCTCGCTTGGGGTCGCTACCGTTGTTGGCGTTTTGTCTGCCGATATGGGCAATTTGATTCCGACATGGTTGGCAATCACGGCATATCCCAGCACTAAGACTGCCACAATTGTAACCTTTCCCAGCGTGTGTGTCTGGTTCAAGAAGTTGTTCCAAACCAGCTTTGCCGGGGATGGATGTGTGATGGCTTGCAGGCTTAGATCCGGGCGCTGCGTATCCCACTGCGCGTGCATGATTCTGCGCAAGCCGACTTCCAGGTTTGTGAGTTCGCTGGCGTAGGCGGAGCACTCTTTGCATTTTGCAAGATGCGCTTCCAGGGCTGATTTTTCATCAGTCCCAAGGGGTTGGTCGACGGCGACTTGCAAAAGGGTGTGTGCTTTTCGATGCGTAATTTCGAGCATGGCTTACTCTCCCGTGGTCTTAAAGGGACCAGCGAGTTCAGCGCGCAACCTCTCGCGCGCGATGGACAATCGTGAATGGACGGTGCCTTCTTTTACCTTCAAGATATCTGCAATCTCCGAAACGGATAGGTCATGGTAATAGCGCAATACGATTGGGATTCGATGTTTTTCGCCAAGCTTTTCGAGCGCCTTCCATAGGGTAGCATCTTCTTCATTGCCAACGACCACATCCTCAAGGGTGGGCGGGCGTTGGGATTGAACATGAAAGATGGCCGTGAGCCTGTGCTGTAATCGCTCCAGCGCTTTCTTCTTTCGCAACCGGCTGCGGCTGAGATTGAGCGCTATCGTGTACAGCCAGGCCTTGAAGGATGAGTTTTCACGATACGACCTGAGCGCGTTCAAGGCCGCGATGAAGGTGTCCTGCGCGGCTTCATTGGCTTCACTCGGATCGTTCAGGACGGAAAGCGCGAGTCTGAACACGCCAAGCTGGTGCTCCTGGATCAACTGCGCGATGGCAGTTTCGTCACCTTGGATGCAAGCAGTGATAAGCCCGGCCTGTTCTTCCTTCATGGAACCATCTATAGTATTAACGCACTTCCCCCGTAAAACCTTCATTTTTCGGATAAAAGCATAAACTTCGTGTAACCATTATACCCAACAAGGATAACCCAAAAACATCCCACATTAAACACCAATAAACCCAGCCAACTGACCGCAACCCGCCTGGATATCGATACCCCGGCGCATGCGGATCGTGCACGGGATGCCAGCCTGTTCCAGCGTTTCTTTGAATTTAGCAGCGCTCTGACGGTCTGTCCCGCGGCCTTGGTAGCCCGTGGTCGGGTTGAGGGGGATGGCATTGACGTGGCACATCAGTCCCTTGAGCCGGGCCGCCAGTTTGCGCGCAACTTCTTCGCTGTCGTTGACGCCGCTGATCAGCGCCCACTCGAACGTAATGCGTCGACCGGTTTGATCGACGTAGTAGCGGCAGGCTTCCAGCAGCTTGCTGATGTTGTGCTTTTTGTTGACCGGCATGATGCGGCTGCGTTCCTCATCGTCCGCAGCGTGCAGCGAGATGGCCAGGTTGACCTGTCGCTTTTCGTCGGCGAAACGCCGGATCATCGGGACCAGGCCTACAGTCGAGATGGTGAAGCGCCGAGCGCCGAAGTTGTAGCCATCCGGATCATTCAGCCGGTCGATGGCGGCCATCGTGTTGTCATAATTATGGAAGGGTTCGCCCATACCCATCAGGACGATATTGGTGACATTTTCACCTTGGTTATTTAGCATGCGGGCGTAGTACATGACCTGGGCAACGATCTCGCCGCTGGTCAGGTGGCGCTTGAAACCCATCTGCCCGGTGGCGCAGAAGACACAACCCATGGCGCAGCCCGCCTGCGAGGAAATGCACAGCGTCCGCCGACTGCGTCCCTTGTGCGTGGACGGGTCGTACTTCATCAGGACAGCCTCAATGAGGCGTTTATCGTACAATTGGAAGAGGGTCTTGCGCGTTTGTCCATCTGAAGAGTCAAGATATTGGATTGGTTTAAGCGCTTCAAAACGCAGAGTCTTACCCAATTGTTCACGCAGGGATTTAGGCAAGTTGGTGAACTCATCTGATGTGTTCCAATAGTGCTTGTAGAGCCCCTGCCAAAGCTGGTCGGCGCGGTAAGAGGGCTCGCCCCAGGATTTCAATAAATCGGCTAGGTCGGATAAGGAGAGATCGTAACCTAGAGGTATAGGGTTCATCGTGATTTGATTTTAACACGCTCGTGAAACAAGTAGTTGACATTACATTGTGATTTATGTAATATATATAAGGGGGCTAATGTTTCTATCATTTTTTGTGAGAATGAGAGCGGTTAGGTTTGCTTGCGAACTATTCCATCGCAGAAAATACCAATGCCTTTGTTCGCCTTGAAATAAGGAGGAAGGGATGCGTAGCTTGAAGCAGTTTCTGCGAACACTTGGCGCAGCCTTGGTTGTGTTAGCCTTGATTGGTTGTGGATCTACAACAAAGCCAACACCTACCCCAACAAATACTCAAATACCGACTAGCACTCCAAAACCAACAAATACGCCAGTACCAGATCGTATACATCTTGAAGCTGATGGCAGTGGGGATTTTGCTACATTAGAACAAGCCATTTCTAATGCGCCGGAATTTGCAACCATTACCTTAGGCCCTGGTACTTACAATTTGATTGGACGACTGGATGTTAAAAAGTCAGTGACATTGGTCGGAGCGGGATTGGATAAAACTGAGATCGTCGCCAGTTTACCGGATTACGTTGTCTTCTTTAGAGGTGGATATGGCTTTGTTGTCGAAGACCTTGCCATTCGCCATAAGGGCGAAGTAGGCGCAGATTCAGTGGTAGTAAGTGACGGAACCTTTACCTTTACCCGCTGCAAGTTTGTAGGGGCAGTGCCTCGTGAGGGAGAAATAGAGGGAGCTGGTTTAAAGATATCATCCTCCGCACAAGTAGTTGTGCAAAACAGTGTGTTTGAAGATAACTATGTAGGCATCGTGGCTAGGGGAAAATCCCTGGTAACTTTAGAGGAGAATGTTGTCACGAAGAATCAAACTGGTATTGCCTATGCCGACAATGCCAGTGGTGGCATCCGAAGAAATCAATGCTCAGAGAATGAGCTGTTTGGTATTCTTGTTGTTGGAGAAGCTCATCCGTTTCTAGAGGAGAATACTTGTATTAAAAATGGGGCTGGCATTGCTTATATGGATAACTCTAGTGGTTGGGCACGAGGAAACCAATGCTCGGAGAATGAATATTTTGGCATTTTTATTACCTCGCAAGCCCAACCTACTCTGGAGGAAAATATCTGTATGAATAATAAAACCGGCATTGCTTATATTGAATTTGCTGAGGGTATGAGCCGTGGAAACCAGTGTTCAAGTAATGAGGATGCAGGTATTAGTGTTGCAGATCAAGCAAAGCCGAAACTAATAGAGAATATTTGCTCAGATAATGGGTTATTTGGCCTGATTGTGGAAGAGACAACCAATCCCGAACTGATTGAAAACGACTGCCGGGGTAACAACAAAGCTGATATATTGGATTTACGGGAATAAAAGACATGACCTTTGTGTTTGTTGGTTTTGTTATGTACGATAGACTTAAGACAACAGCACTGCAAAGTCTTTTACGATCACGTCTGGCGATGGTTTCCAGTTTTCAGCCTGCTCCTTGGTAGATACCCCGCTCAACATCAGCGCCGTTTTGCAACCCCCCGCCTGACCGGCAGCAATGTCGGTTTCCAGGCGGTCGCCAACGACCAGGGTTTCCTCAGGTTGCGTACCGAGCTTCTCCAGCGCCATGTACATCATGGTTGGCGCGGGCTTGCCGATGATGACTGGTTTGACATCCGTGGCAGCTTCGATAGCGGCCAGGATCGCGCCCGCGCCCGGGACCAGCCCCTGCGGGGTGGGGAAGGTCTTGTCCGGATTGGTGCCGTAGAATGGGACTCCCGCGCGGATGTGCAATGTAGCGCGGCGTAATTTGGCATAAGAGATAAACCGGTCGATCCCGGCTACCACGGCGAGGGGCTTCGTCTCGTCGTCGGGATCGATGATGAGTTGGAAGCCGCGTTCTTCCAGCGCGCGCTGGATGCCGTTCCCGCCGATGACGAAGACCTGCCCGCCGCTCGGGAATTCTTTTGTCAACACGTCCGCAGTCGCCAGCGAGGAGGTGACGATCTGCCAGGGCTCCAGCTTCACGCCGAACCCGGAGAATTTTTCCAGATATTCGTCCACGGTTTTGCTGGCGTTGTTGGTCGCCAGCGCGACTTTGAGTCCGCGCTCACGGAGGCGGGCAAAGATAGCGGGCAGGTCGCCGATGGGCGTGTCGTCGCGCCACAGCACGCCGTCCATGTCGAGGATGAGGGCTTTGATGTGTCCAAGCATAATATCATGGCCTCATCGAGCGGAGGGGCGCAGCCCCGCAGTCGAGATGCTTACCGCTAGATGAGTTTTATCCTTTCTTTTTCGCTTCTCTGCGTTTTCGTTCTTCTGAGACAATCTGGTGAATGGTTTCAAAGTCACCACGGATAAGCGCTTCCTTCTTGGCCTGACCCCATTTTTTGATCTGTCTTTCATGCTTGAGTGCTTCGCCGTAGGTGGCAACTTCTTCTCCCCAGACTAACTTCACTGGACGCCTGGAGAATGTGTAGGCAGTGGGATTGGTGCCGCTCTGATGCTCGCTCAGTCGTCTTGCAACATCGTTTGTGATCCCTGTGTAATAAGTGCCATCGGCACATTTCAGGATATATACAAAGTAGCTCATGAGATAACATCTCGACTGCGTTCTTCGCTATCGCTCCGAACTCCGCTCGATGAGGTGACGGATTAACTCCCAAATTTCTTCAACAAATATTCCAACACCGGCCTGTCCATCCAGCCCGCCGCCAGGTCGCAGCGCTCTTCGAAGTTTTCGTTGCCGGTGAAGGCGCGCAGGGCGGACTTGGTCAACTCGTCGTAGGTCCCGTCCGCCTTGCCACTCAGGTAATCAAGCCGCACGAGGATCTCTTGTAATTGCTGCAAAGGTTCGCCTTTCAAAGGAACGCGGTCTTTTTTAGCGCTTTTACCAAAATACAGTTCGTGCATCGCGAGCAATTCACCCAGGCGTGGAGCCGGGTCTTCGTGGTCATCGACGCGATAGTCGATCCAGCGGTCGCTGTAGCCGCCATACCCGCCTCCTGGCTTGACCACATAAATCGCCGCCGATTGCCGCCCGCGACGATCCCCGCCCGCGCGGTCACCAGCCAGAAGCGCGGCGTGCAGTCGTAAGGGCAGGCTGCCTTTGGTTTCGAGGAAAGCTGCTTCCATTGCGCTCACGACATATTCACCGGCCAGGATGTTGCCTTGAATGGCGTAGCCGGGACCGGTCAGCCCGCCGGCCCACTCGAAGCATTCGGAGCCGGTGAATGTCGCAGCCTGACCGCTCGCATCCACCAGACCGGCCTGACGCTGTTCGCGTTCATCATCGTCTTTCAGCAATTCGGCCAGCGTTTCTCCCGCAGGCAGGCCGGAGACCATCAGTTCCAGCCCGCGCGGGCCGAAGGATGTGTTGGCAAGCGCCTGTGTAGCCACCGCGCCTGCGCCTGCCCGCGCCCAGGGGACCAGCGCGCCCACCGCCGGGAACTTGGAGGCCACGGCCACGCCCCAGGCTTGTTCATCCGGGTCACAGGCCACGATGGAAAAAGTGGATGGTTTCGGCATGCTGTTTCTCCTGCCGCGATTATACCTTGCGAGGCAGGTTAGGGGATTGCGGTCTATAATATCACTATGCTGAAATTCAACGCTCCTGTCACTGAAATCATCCGCCAGCGTTTTTCGTGCCGCGCGTATCGTCGAGAACCGATCGATGCAGACAGGCTTGAGCAGTTACAAGCCTTTATCGTTGACCTGCCGCCAGCGCCCTTTGGCGCGCGCCCGCGCTTCAACCTGGTAGCTGCCAACGAAACGGACGGTCATTCCCTACGCGGGCTGGGCACCTATGGCTTCATCAAGAACCCGCCCGCCTTCATCTTGGGCGCGATGGCCCCCGCGGAGTATGACCTGGAAGATTATGGCTACCTGATGGAGGCCATTATTCTGTACGCCACGGGGCTGGACCTGGGGACTTGCTGGCTGGGCGGTACCTTCACCAAGAGCAATTTTGCCAGGAAGATGGATCTCTCTGCGGCTGAAACAATCCCGGCGGTGACGTCTGTGGGCGAATACGCCGACCCTGAGCGGAAGCGACGGGGGATCGCTAGCCGGGGGGCCGGTGCGGACCGGCGATTGCCCTGGGAGACTTTGTTCTTCCATGAAACTTTGGATGCGCCGCTAAGCCAGGATGAAGCCGCCGGTTATATCACACCGCTGGAGATGCTGCGCCTGGGGCCGTCCGCATCGAACAAGCAGCCCTGGCGGGTCGTCAAACGGGACCGGTACTGGCGTTTCTATTTGCGGCGCACGCCCGGCTATCGGGCAGACCCGATCAAACGCATCCTGGGCTTGTGCGACCTGCAACGCCTGGACATGGGCATCGCCATGTGCCATTTCGAGTTGACGGCGAGGGAATCGGGCTTGAACGGTCAGTGGGTTATCGAAGAGGGATTCGATAAACAGCCTGACGCCTTGACCGAATACCTGGTCAGTTGGGAGAGCCGGGATGGATAGGGAAACGCTGCTGCCTTTGTTGGAGGCTGCGCTTAATACGCGCGCCGACCTGTTCGACGAGCGGCATGAGTCCGCTTTTCGGCTGTTCAACGGGTTTTACGAAGGCTGCCCTGACCTGGCCATCGACCTGTACGCTACGACGTTGGTGCTCCACAATTATGCTGACCCACCCGAGGCCGGGATTCTGCTTGCAGACGCCGCCCGCTTCTTCCTACGCTCGAAGCTGCCCTGGACGCGGACAGCGATTCTCAAAACCCGGAATTCTCCCGATCCCGCAAAACGGCGTGGACTGGTGTTGGATGGTGATGCACCCGACCGCAAGATCCGCGAACACGGGGTCTGGTACGCGCTCGACCTGACGATGAACCGCGACACGAGTCTGTACCTGGATACCCGTCACCTGCGCAAATGGGCAATAGATAATCTGGCGGGGGCAACGGTGCTGAACACGTTTGCGTATACGGGCAGTTTAGGGGTGGCAGCCCTGGGCGGCGGCGCGCAGCGGGTCGTCCATCTGGATTTGAACCGAAAGTTCCTGAACGTCGCCAAGACGTCCTACACGCTGAACGGGTTCCCAATCCACAAAGCGGACTTCATCAGCGGCGATTTCTTCCTGGAGGTGGGGCGCTTGAAACGCAGCGGCGCGCTGTTCGACTGTGTTTTTCTCGACCCGCCTTTCTTTGCGTCTACGAACAAGGGCAGCGTGGACCTGGTCGCGGAGGGGAAGCGCCTGATCAACAAAGTGCGCCCGCTGGTGG
>JAFGKO010000201.1 GCA_016928525.1 Anaerolineales bacterium
GATACGCGCTTTGTGGAGGAACGCTTCTCGATGGAGGATATGGAAGAAGGCAAAGAAACTTTCGACGAAACCGCCGCCATCTTCGCCACGCTCGTAGCCCACACGGAAGCGCAGCGCGCTGCCCAGATCGTCCGGCGCGGGGAGCGCGACACCAGCAACTGGAAGTGGGTCGGGCGCTGGGAACGCATGCACCGCTAGTGCCCGGATGAAAGCAAGAAGAATAGTTATGAACATCTTATGCAACGGTAAATCTAGCCAACGGAATTGGTGTTTTCGGGCACACGGGAGCCAAGCATGAAATATATCAGCACGGTCAATGGGGTCGAATACCTGATCGAGATCATCGACGAGCGGCACATCTCGGTCAACGGGCGGGCGCTCACGGTGGACTTCAACTCGGTCAGCGGGCAGCCAGTCTACTCCCTGCTGGTGGATGGCGTATCTGCCGAGGCCTACGTCTACCCGGGCGAGGAGAAATGGGAAGTGCTGCTGATGGGGCGTCAATTCCCGGTGATGGTCGAGGACGAACGTGACAAGCGTTTAAGGGCGGCAGCCGGAGGCTCCGTTTCCGAGACGGGCGAGTATCACTTGAAAGCGCCGATGCCCGGTATGGTGGTTTCCATTCTCGTAAAGGAGGGACAGGAAATCGAAAAAGGACAGGTTTTATTGATCCTTGAGTCGATGAAGATGCAAAACGAACTCAAATCGCCTCGCGCCGGGACGATTGGCCGGCTGCGCGTCAAAGCGGGCGAATCGGTCGAACAAAAGCAGACGTTGCTGAGTGTACAGTGAGCAGTAGCCAGTAGACAATGGTCAGTAATCAGTGATCGGTGTACAAGGTATGAAAGGGCAAGAGACAGAAGTCAAGTTCTACGTCAAGGACCTCAAGCGAGTCGAGGAGCGCCTGCGAGCTTTGGGAGCGCGTTCGATCCAGGCACGCGTCTACGAAGTTAACCTGCGCTACGACTTACCGGATAGTAGTCTGCGCCAGGGTGGGAAGGTGTTGCGTCTGCGGCAGGATGAGCGCGTTCGACTGACGTATAAAGGTCCCTCCCAGCGCTCTGACGGCGTGCTGAGCCGGGCGGAATTCGAGACAGCGCTGGACGATTTCGAAAGCGGGCGGAATATTCTGGAAGCTTTGGGGTATATCCCCGTCGCGACCTACGAGAAACACCGCAGTACCTATGAGCTGGGGGAACTACACATCATGCTGGATGAACTGCCTTACGGCGATTTTGTGGAGATCGAGGGACCGGACGCGCCAGCCTTGCAAAAGGCATCGAAAGAACTGGAACTGGATTTCAGCGCCGCCATCCCGGCCAGCTACCTGGCTTTGTTTGAAGGCTTATGCCAGCGGCGCGGGCTGGATCCTGCACAACTGACCTTCGCGGCGCTGGAGGGGCTGCAAGTCGAGCCGGAGGAGTTGTCCGTGCGCCCGGCAGATGAGGGGTAATTTCCTATAGACAATTTCCAGATACACTTACAACGTTATTGCAACCATAGGATTTATGTGGGGGTGCTATATTTCTGCATTGGGAAATATAATGAAATCGTTACTTCCTATCAGGATAACCGTCATGTATATGGTGGAAGGCGTATTTTCACAATAAAATGACCGATCCTTCCGCCTTACTGAAAGCTGCCAGGCGACTGGATAAAGGTGCGTTAGCAGAGATCTTCGATCTGCACGCGCCTGACATCTACAATTACATCCTGCGCCTGTGCCAGGATCCTATCCAGGCCGACCAGGTTGTTGGCGATGTCTTCTCGAGATTTTTGGATCAACTGGCAGCCGGGCAAGGACCGCACACGAATTTACGCGCTTATCTATATCAGACCGCTTACCATCTTTTTATCGACCAGGCTCGCGAAGTCCAGCGCTTTGCGCCCATCGAAATCGTCGAATTCTTTGCGCCTGATAATTACTCGATACAAGACGCGGTCGAAAATAGAGCTTTATTAGACGCTGTCATGCTGGCAATCAACAACGACCTGACAGAAGAACAGCGTCATGTGATCGTCTTGCGTTTTCTGGAAGGCCTGTCTCTCAAAGAGACAGCTCAAATTGTCGGTAAGAACGAAAACAGTGTAAAGGTTCTTCAGGGCCGCGGTATCGCCAAACTGCGCAAGGTCCTGTCAGATCTCAGGTCAGATTCTAAAGGCTACCAGTGAATAATCAGTCCATCCCCTCCGAAAGCACGATCGTAAACCTGCTGAAGAACTTGAGCGCAGACAAAAAGCCATATCCGCAGGGGCTATTGGAGGCCAGGCGCGTTGCTTACCTGTCGCAGGTGACTTTGCTGGCCGGCAGCGGATTGCATCTACAGAAGGGAAATGGGCGGGGTCAGGGCGGCCCATCGCATGCTGCTGCGCCCATGACGCCGATCATGAAAGTAATGCTGACCGCGTTGTTAGCGGGTAATATCGCCCTGGCAGCCTACCTGGGGGTAATGGTCTATGAGAATTGGGATAAAGTGCAAGCCTTGCTGTTCGGCGCTCCCATCGCAAGTGAAACCTCTCCAGCGCCGCCTGAGCTGTCCACCCAGCCACCCGCTCCGGACTCCACACCCGAAATTGCCACAACGCCTGGGAGCACTGACGTTCCCGCTTCGACACCTGAACCTGGCAGCCCTCCGGAAGAGCCGCAACCAGCCGAGGGCAATTCGGTGGACAACCCGGAAGTGAGCACGCCCGAACCCCCGGTGAAAGACAAACCCGGCCTGCATCTCGGGCAAACCCCGCACAGCCCGGATGAGCCTCCCGGCCAGGACACAAACGACGATCAGGGCGATGATAAAGACAAGGATAAGGACAAGTAATCTCTGGGTACATGAAGCGAATACACCTGTTCGAGTTTATGGATTTAACCTGGTACCCGCAGACATTCCGGCGCATCCAGGCTGATTACTTACAATTCGTGACCACGCTCGGTTCGGGACATAAGAACCTGATCCCGTTGTTCGCGAAAGCGATGCAACAGGCAGGGACGACAGAAATCGTGGATCTATGCTCCGGCGGCGGCGGTCCCTGGGTGGGATTGCAGGAGCATTTCAAGCAGGCTGGTTTATTCGTCACGGTCAAACTCACCGACAAATTCCCCAACCCGGAAGCGATCCGGAAGTGGCAGGGGAGCGCCCGCCAGGGGATCGAATATCTCCCCAAGCCGGTGGATGCGAGCGATGTGCCGCCCGGCTTGAAGGGCATGCGTACGCTCTTCGAAGGATTCCATCACTTCAAACCGGAGCAGGCCAGGGCTATCTTACAGGATGCGCTCGAAAAAAGGGTCGCTATCGGGGTCTTCGAAGCCAGTCTGAAACCACCCTTCGGGCTGCCCCTGCTGCTTATGTCGCCCCTGACAACGTTCATCGGTTATCTGCTGTTCACCCCCTTCATCAAACCACGGGCATGGTCGCGTTTCTTATGGACATACCTTGTTCCACTTGTCCCCCTGGCTACCTGCTGGGACGGAGTTGTATCGCTTTTGAGAGTGTATGCGCCGCCGGACTTACGGGAACTGACCGAGCCGCTGCGAAGCGAAGAATACGTTTGGGAAATCGGCCAGCTTTCGACCGGCACGCCCGTATTCGAATTCACGTATTTGTTGGGCTATCCTTTGGCAAAACCACAAGGTTTCTAAAGCAAAACGCGCCAACCCCGTATGCCCGGTGGATGGGTGAATATGAAGCAGGGCAATATATCCATTGAATTATCAAATTATTTATGCTACGATAAGCGTATAATTTTTTGCAACTTGATGAGTAGTTAAACCGAGGCGGTAGCAAACTTATTCGCCCTTTGGGTTATTGGTCTCGGAGAGCAATCCAGCGAAACCAGGCATCATTGCTTCGGTTTCGCTTTTGTATTAGTGGATGGCAGTAGAAAGAAGGTAAAAATGAACACGCACACAAGCAATTTTTCATTTCCTTTACGCGTCAGCATTGCGTTGGGTATCATTGTGATGACAATGTCACTCACAGGGTGCGGAGGTGAAGCCACCTGCCCTGTCATTACTCGCTTCGAGGCTGAGCCCCAGTGGGTTTGCCCCGGGCAGGATTTTAGCCCGAAAGTCAATTTCAGGATCGAGAACTTTGATGAAGATGGAAATCCCAGTTCAGACGGACCATGCTTGTGGAAGCTTTGGGATACTACGAATGGAAAACCGAACCAGCCTGGGGCTGTTGCTCTGACCAATAATGTGGGCACATTGAATAATCCAAGCGCGGGAGTTTTCGAAACCCCGGGTGGCGTGCATGTGGTGAGTGGTTCGCAAGCAGCCGGGTATCAATTTACCTTGATTGCATCGAACACCGAATGTAGCCAAGATGGCGAAGAGGCGCTCAGGAGGCAGCAGGCGAGGATCGAGGAGCTATATGGCGTCGAACTCGATGACAATGAGGTCATGACTGCAATCACTACAGTTGAATTGGTTTCGATCAGTGGTCCGCAAAAGCTGCTTTGCTTACCCCACGTTTCGGACGTTCAAAGTGGATTTACATGGGTGAAAGATGAGGCTCGCGCCGGGAATAGAGTCGTCATCAATGGCGTAGAAAATTTATATCCTTTCCCATTGGAGGTCGAGCGTGGATCTTTGTACGCTGTTTTGCAACCCAGAGGCGACCCCGGAGCGAAAACCACTGTCTTCGACGGACAAAGCCCTAATGGAAAATGGGCTGTTAAAGCTTTAGTCAGCACCGACTATGACAATTATATACAACACGGTCTCGATTATGTAGGGAAGCCCTCGATTTGTCTCATAGTCCAGCTTGCGTGTGAATAATCAAGCGAAGACGCTAAAGGCGGTCGGGGTGCGCGCGCCACTCCCCGATTGGATAGCGTGGAGCGGTCAATTTTACAGAGTGCTGCGTAAATATCTGAACTGAAATCCTGGTTTTTGATGGCAATTCATTAGATTCAATTTCGGATAATTATGCAAGAAGCAGTAGGTGACAAATAGTAATTGATTTTTGGGTGGGAAAATTGTATAGTTGTTTAAGCTTTCAACCAAGTCTCTATGTGAAGAGTCCATTGGATGGATAATGCGTATCTATCGTAGAATTGGTAACGAAGTAGTGTTTTTATATAAGGGTGTTAATCGGCGCGCCAATTAACACGATGTTAGCCCACATACCTTCATATCTTGAAAACCGGAGGTACTCAATGAATAAGCTACGCGCTCTGATAAACGACCACCCACTGATCTCTTTCGTTGTCGTTGCATATGGTTTTTCATGGGGGCTATGGTATTTGATGATCACGCTCACTGGACACATCAATTGGCTTGGCAGTTTCGGACCATCTGTGGCCGCCATCATTCTCGCTGGCATAAGCCAAGGTAGAACCGGGTTGAAAGACCTGCTTCGTCCAATTCGACAATGGCGGTTCGGCTTGGGTTGGTATTTCTTCATTCTTATTGGTTGCATTCTTGTTTTTATTCTGGGCTTATGGGGTTATACTTTATTGGGGGGTGCTATTTCACTTTCCCAAGACGCTATTTTGAACCAACTGATACAAATTCCCATTTTCTATCTCATCATCCTTATTATTGGAGGGCCATTGGGAGAAGAAATTGGCTGGCGAGGATTCCTTTTACCTCAGCTATTGAAAAAGAAGAATGGTCTGGCTTCCAGTGCAATTCTCTTTGTATTTTGGTTTGCCTGGCATCTGCCTCTCTTTTGGCTTCCCGGAGCAAGTCAATACGGTTCTCCCATTGGTCCGTATTTGCTATTTTTTGCAGCATGGTCCATTCTTTTCACGTGGGTGTACTTGGGCACATCGGGCAGTCTGTTGTCAGTCTTGTTGCTCCACACAAGTATCAATACGTTCAGCAATTTTATGACCGGAGTTGATCCCGAGCATGCCGACAATCCCTTCTTAGCATACGGGATTGCGTCTGCGTTATTGGCGCTTTTTGTTCTCTTCGCTTTCCAAAAGATGTTTAATAAATCCGTTGCGAATGTGGGCTAACAATGCGTGCACGCGGACCCCGCGGAGAGCACGTGGGGCGTACGCGAGCCGTTGGGCGCGTTGGGATTTACACCAGAAGAAAAGGAGAAAACCATGGGACTCTTTGGACCACCAAACGTTGAAAAAATGAAGATGAACAGGGATGTCAAGGGCTTGATCAATGCCCTGGGCTACCAAAAGGACGCTTCCATACCCAGATCCGCCGCTCTTGCCCTGGCTGGGATTGACAGACCGGAAGCGATCGCGGCGTTCAAGAATCCGCAGGCGGTTGACTGGCTCATCGCTTCGCTCAACGATGAGAAATACTATAACCGTTGGAGCGCCGCCAGGGGTCTTGGAAGGATCGGCGATGTGCGGGCGGTGGAGCCGCTGACCGCCGCGCTCAAGGATGAACACTCCGACGTACGCACAAGTGCTGCCGAGGCTTTGGGACTGCTCGGCGACGCCCGCGCCGTGAAGCCGCTCAAAACTGCGCTCAAGGACAAGGAGCCTGGCGTGCGTTCGGTAGCCGCGGAAGCCCTGGGCAGGCTCGGTGATGCCCGCGCCGTAAAGCCGCTCATCGCATTGCTCGAAGACTCGACACACATTAAAGTGAGTAGCGGCACCGGCTACAGAAATGTGAACGAGTACGCCGGGGATGCCCTGGTACAAATCGGTGCTCCAGCCGTGGAGCCGCTCCTTGCTGCGTACAAGGGAAAGGATGGCCGCGTAAACAGTGATGTTATCCGCCTCCTGGGCAGGCTCGGTGATGCCCGCGCCGTGGAAACACTCATCGCAGAACTCGAGAGCAACCGGCTTTTTGGCGTACGTTCGGCTGCCGCCGCCGCCCTGGGCAGGATCGGTGATCCCCGCGCCGTGGAACCGCTCATCGCTGCGCTCCAGGATCGCGACATTCTTGTGCGAGATAGCGCCGCAGAAGCCCTGGGGCAGATCGGTGACCCCCGCGCAGTGAATCCGCTCATCGCTGCACTCGAGGAAACAAGCGGGGTTGTGCGTGATGACATTGCGAAAGCACTGAACAAACTTAACAGAACGCCTCCACAACCTGTTCCAGGTAAAACAAATATGGATCCCCAGGAATTAAAACAAAGATACAGCCAGGGAGAGCGGAATTTCAACAATGCCGACCTGCGGAAGGCTGACCTTGGTTGGACAGATCTGACTGAGATCAATCTTGAAAATGCCGACCTGCGCGCGGCCAACCTAAAGGGATCCACTCTGGTAAGAGCCAACTTGCGCGGAGCCGACCTTCAAGGGGCAGACCTGTCCAGGGCGACCCTCCGTGGAGCAGACTTGAGCGAAGCCAATCTGTACATGGCCAACCTGAACGATGCATTCATGATAGCAGCCAACCTATTGGGGGCTACTCTACCCGATGGCACAAAGAATTCATGATGAACGGAAGAACGCATGACGGGTAATCGACATAAAGATATGAAAATCGCCCCGCTTGTAGATGTCAAAGCACGCTTTGGCGCATATATCAAGCAACTTAAAACTGCTCCTGTTGTTGTGACCAAGAACGGGAGGCCGTAATGATGGGCTTTTCAGATAAAGATTATGTAGAGCGCTTTATGCTGGCAATTTCGCCAAAGTTTCAAGCCCTGCTGGATAAAGCAGAACGC
Organism: Anaerolineales bacterium; assembly: GCA_016928525.1. The sequence continues at coordinate 7,590 of JAFGKO010000201.1, forward strand.
CGCATCCAGGAAACTGGTGGAATAAGCCGCGATGGCGTATGGGCGCAAAGTGAAGACGAAACAAAGGCATAGGCAAGTCGAAAAGCCGCCCACCGATTAACGTAACTGCGTGCGACACGAAGACGCATAAGTAATTGTCATGACCGAAAAATCGGCGCACGACCTGATCTTCCGCCATCAAAACCTATATGCCATTGCGAGCGCTCTTTCCTGACACCGACCGCCAGGACGGTGCGCGAAGCAATCTCCTCTCTAAAATGGGGGATTGCTTCGACGGAAAACCGCCGTCTCGCAATGACATTATCCAAATTTAGAATTGCTGGGCATCTTCTTGGGC
>JAFGKO010000202.1 GCA_016928525.1 Anaerolineales bacterium
AAATCGGTCATGTTTTCTCTAACTCACCCGGTTCGGCATTATCAAGAGAGAGTAAGCGGCCCATGCTTAAGCCAAACAGCACCACTTCATACGCGGCTGACATATTCAGGTATCCACCTTGAAGCGAGGCGACAAGCTTGACAGCAATGATTGTGGCCGCGGCAAGATTCAACGTATCAGCGAAGAATCTACGCCGTTCGCGCCAGACCAATACGATGCCCCAATAGTAGATGGCACTGAAAATCACTCCACCTTTTAGTATTTGCTCTGTGATGCCCGCGTGTACAGTGCGTTTGCCAATTGTGCCTACGTCCGCCAGATAAGTGCCCCAAGCAACACCTCTCTCATCGGTGAATTGAAAATACCCCCCCATACCTCGCCCAACTACATATTCCCAACCATGCAAATCGTCCAGCATACCGATGGCTTCTTGAAATCGTTTTTCATCTTCTGTTCCATAGCGACCAAACAAGCCACCGAGTTGACCTGTGAACACCTGAGGTATCGTAATTAGAATGACCACTATCCCCAAGGCCAAAGTCGCTACAAAGCGGTTGCGATTGTCCTGTAACATTGTTGGAATCTGGAACTGCCAGCGCTGGGTGTGGCGCGGGATCACAAACCAGAACACAAGAAAATAAGCGATTGCCTCGGCCACAAACAGCCGCTTTTGAAAGGTTATTTGCTGCACTAGCGCAAATAATGCCAATCCAAATATCAGCAAAGCAGTGCGCCGGTTCCAGCGGGAAACAGTCAGCAGCAGTAGCGGCCAGAGCTCCACAGCATCTCTGGTTTTGTAGGCCACCAGATCACGGGCTACTCGTGCCTCATAACGTCCCTGTAACAACTCGTCGATTTCCTGCAACCCCAGGAAGTTGACCACCACGGCCAGGACCGTCAGGGCCAAAAAGGTGGGAAACATGTCATCCCAAAATTGCTTGATAGAACCAAGGATTACGCAGGTGATCAGGATGAGGTAAACGCCCGTATCGTCCATGATAGGCTCAAAGCCGTACCCCTGGTACACCCCATACAGCGTCAGGATATACACAGCCAGGAAAAGAAACGTCAGCCACTGGCGAGCGTTGAGTTGCAGGTTTCCCCATAGACGGCTCGCGTAAAAGCCATAATCCGACACTATAAATGGCAGTAACACCAGTGAACCAAAACTGGCAAAAGTGGCCCAGCCGGGACTAAACCCGCTGAAATTAGCAAGAAAGTAGTTCCGTGTTAGGCTGACAAACTGCGCGAGCAGGAATAGCTTGAAGAGCAATGGACCCGCCTGATGCGTAAGGCGGTCCCTCTGTCGCTGATGCGTTTCTACGGCAGCACTATGTGGTATGTAGGTCCTCGGCATGTTTTTCATTGACGTGATTGAGCCTTTTCCAAAACGAACAAGTGCATCATAGTTGCCTCTCCGTTCATATTTCGCCCAGCTATTCCCATCTCGGCGACTACACCGCACGCCGTTGTTTTGTACTACCAACCGAAGTCTTGATTTAGATATTCATACAGTTGTTGGTTATGTGGCCGGAAGAAATCGGCTAATTTGCGGTACGTGTCTGCGGCGAGGTGGTCCCTATAGTCACCCTGGTTCCGAGGCTCAGTATTTTTCAACTGCCATGCGTCCAAACCCAAGAAATCAATGACCTGATTGTAGTAGCTTTGCGGATTCTCAAAGAGCTGTTCGCTCCCCATAACCAACAACTGTCCTCGCTGCCTGTATTGATCGTATTTCTTCAGTTGCTCGATATACACGCCTCTTGCCAGGTAAGACAGTCTTTGGTGTTGTTCCGCGCGATCAAATTCGTTCTGCTGGAGACTGTCCAGAGCGGTTTCCAACCGTGTCCGTTCTTCGTTCAGGGCGTCTTCAAACTCCAAAGTTTCGACGTTTTTTCGCCGCATCATTTGAAAATGTGAAAATGCCCGATCGACCGGATTTCGAAGGACGGCGATTAGCTTGGCATCGGGCAGCAGCGCAGTAATGCGCTCTGGGGCCAACGGATGGAACAGATAATAGGGGGTGGCCTCTCCGGCAATGACCGGGCGTCCTTGTAAACGAGACTGTGCTTTGAGCCTGATTGTAAGGGGGAAATTGGAACGATACCAGTTTGTACCTCTATGGTATTCGTAGTCAAAATAATGCGTTTCCTTTGAGAACGCAGGCAATGCTTGAGGGTGCTCGCAAAGCAGTTCGTATAGGAAGGTGGAGCCTCCTTTTTGCGCCCCAATCACCACATAATCGGGGAGCGCACGTCCCATTGCCGTAGAAAGACGATAGCTTCGTCTGGCTTGTTTGTACAATTTTCCCAAGGTCGTTCTCATTCGCATTCCAAAGCGTCCTTTATTGTCTACCTCGCGCCTGTGGCGATTCTCCCCAACACATAGGTTGACTCCCCGGCGTCAACCCGATTCTTCTATTGTTCCCTGTAGTGGTGCTTTTTGGGGCGCCGCCACTTGTGTTGCCCGCCACAATATCAACAATCCGATAACAAGCCCAAGCACATTGGCTATGGCCTGGCCTAATGACGCGCCTACTATCACATCACCATTTTCAGTCAACAGCCACGGGATGACCCAGCGCAAGACCGCGGTACAGCCGACATATACGGCAGTCAGCCGCCAGGCCTTCAGGGCATATAGGCCCGCAATCGTGCCATTTACTGCTAGAAAACCGCCCCCAATCAGCGCAAGCTGTATGGCAGTTTGAGTCTCTGCATATTCAGGGAAAAAGGTGGGCACCAGGAGCGGCGTAGCCAGCAGGCCAGCAATAATGATCGGCAAAGATATGGCGGCGGTAGCACCAAGAATGATCAAGACACCACGCGTGACAACCTGCGGGTTGTCGTGCTTGCCTAGTTGGAACATCATACGCGGATTAATATACGTCCCCACCGAGTTGCGAATAGCCATCATAATGGGTGTGATAGCGGCAACGGGGGCGTATAGCCCAATCGATTCGACTGAACCACGCTGTAGAACAATCGTTTGCGCAAACGCCATCGAGATGGTCATCAGATAACCGCTGATATATTGCGGTATACTGGTGGATACCAACATGAAAAAGTCGGGGCGCGAAAAGCTCGGTTTCACACGGATGGGCCGGATATGGTACAAGAGGATGGTCATCACGGCGCTGAGCAAGACGTAACGGACAACCATGCCCCTAAATCCGCCAATGACAACCAGGATCAACGAAGCCATGTTAAGCACGGTTTCGATGAAATGACGAGCTGTCAATAGCCGGAACTCAGCCTCAGCACGAAATGTGACAACCAGGTAACTCCGATATTGAATCATGAACCAGTATATGCCCATGCCCAACAAAGCCAAGGTCCATTCAATGGATCTGTTTGGCACAAAGGCGATGGCCGCGATAACCGCCGCGCTGGCTAGCCCGCCGGAAACCAGGGTATAAAACTGGGCCGTCGCGGCCAGACTCTTGGCCTGTTCCTTTTTTTTGCGCCCCAAATAAAACGGCAATTCCCGGCCCAGTCCACGCGTGATTCCCAGGCTGAGCACATCGCCGTAGGCTATAACAAGGGAGACTGTCCGCCAAATGCCCAGTCGTTCGGGGGAAACAAAACGCAGGACAAAAAAGCCTGAGAACATCACCGACGCTTGCAACAGGAGGGATGACAGGGAATAAAAGAAGAATGTCCTTTCTTTTTTAACCCGGTCGACCATGTGACGCATACGCAATGTCAGCGTAGTCATAAGGCGCCTGCCTCATCTGGCGGCTGGCCATAGTTATTCAATTCACCGGCCAAAATCTGGTAGAACTTCTGTTGATCGGCCCTGTCGTATTGATCGCCCAGGCGGTAACTGGCTGCCTTGTAGCGGCGATCATCTGCTTCGAGTGAGAACAGCTTGAACACAATGTGATGAAACGCTTTGCCACGTTGCATCGCGGCCTCATCTGGCCCAACCGGGTTAGCGGCCAACTGCGTTATCAAAGCAAAATACTCGTCACGTGTAGCGGGTTCGTGTACCACGCCCAGACCGGCGTATTGGGGTTTGGCTCCCATCACAACTGGTTTGCCCCGCAGCGCCATGTCCAGGCCGATATTGCTGACCCACGCCAATCCCACGTCACACCTATCCACCAGTTGGTAGGTGTTCACCTTTTCGTGGCTGTTCACGACGAAAATATTAGGAGCATCAGCGGCAAACTCACGCGCCAAGTTTCCTAGCCGTAGCCGCGCCCGCGCCCACGTTTCGTCGGGATGAGCGCGCACAACCAGGTTCATCTCAGGCTGCTGCTTAAAAAACGCAATCGTCTGTTCCAACCATGCTTGCTGGCTGCGAAAGATCGTCTTGCGCCGCAGGGTAGCGCTGTCGCCCACCACATTTGTGCCCAGCAAGACCAGCGATCCCTCGCGCTGCAAGAACAACTCTAGTTCCGGTGGCAGCGGCACATCTTTGGTCGCCTGTTGAACCTGGTGAAAATTGTCGAGCCAGCCTTCGCGCTCTATTTTGTTCCCTTCACGAAAAGCCATATAGTCGCGGGCATCCCGCTCGAATTCATCCCCCCATTCGCCTAATGAACGCAGCCAGCCTTCAATATCGTACTCCAAAGCAGGGCGATTGAGATTCCAGATGTTGTGCCCAGGCCGCAGCGCCCAGTCTTCGACATAGACCGTTTCGTGCCCCATTCGCCTGGCCACTTCGTAGATCGCCAGCGATTCGTCAATTAGCCCACTGGGGCAAATCAGCCGTTGAGTCGGATGCTGCTCTAAAACCTGTTCTATGGCGACTGCGTAGCGACGCAGCATGGGTTCGGCGACCGCCAGGGCCTTTTCATATTCGCCCGGGGCTTGCCCCGGCTCATATTCTTCGACTTCAAGATCATAGGCGACAACGGTGTGAGCCGCATCGCGGGCAAAATCGTCGTAATCGGTTGGCCCGTCTGCCGGTGCCATTAGTGGATCGAGATCGATCCAGTTGAAATACGGCAGGGCCTGTGCTGCGGCCCAAAAGTTATTCCGACCTGTGCCATACCACTTGGCAATATGTGCCCCCGAATAAACGATGGTAGGCCGGTACCCCATGCGCAGCAGGTAACATCCTGAGAAGATGGCCCACGCTATCCAACGCCATTTATGGATCGCGGCAACCAGCACCTGACCACGCTGTGGCTCAGGCACATCACGCAGAGCGAATTTCCACTGTTCCAAAGCCATACGCGGCGTGCCGGTGACGGTCAGGTCGCGCCCTAATAGCAGTTGAGAGCGACCAACCATGTCGCGCATTTGGTTATACGCGGACAACAACTGCCTGCGAGTGGATAGGGGCACGACTGCTCGTAACCGCGCTTGTATTCGTTTCAGTATTTTCAAGAGTGCCTCAAGATCATTTCTCAAACACCGCCCACACTACATCGGAGCGTCCAGAAATCTCCAAAAAGGTTCGCCACACAGCATCGGGTTGAGGAAAGCTGTCCCACTTCACTCTACCAGTCTTCCAGCACAGTCTTGCGTTCCATCGGGTCGAGCGCCATGATAGCTTCGTCTTGATAGTATGAATCGCCCCGGTAGTGCCGGGTGGAGACTTCTTCGAAGATCGCCCCGCCCGAACTCCTGAAATCGTGCCACACACTGCGCTCTACCAGCACTTTATCGCCCGGTTTCAGGTAACGGACCTCGTCGTCCAACGTGATTTCGAGGTCACCCCACAGAAGCTGGAAGGTTTCTTCCTTGCGCTCATGGCGATGTAGCGGATGCTGCTGGCCGGGCAGCATGACAACCAGTTTCTTGCAGTATTCGCGGTTCACCAGGGTGATCAGGATCGTGCCGGTTTGCCGGAAGTGCTCCAGCCCATAATGATGCGAAAGCTCGATTTCGAAGTCATCGCCAATTTGGATATTGGCCTCGTAAAGCATGCCTTTGGCATCATGCACGATGCTGCGCACCGTGGTGATCAAATCGGGTTCGTGATACTCGAAGATCGGCTCGTTCTTGGCATAATCTTTCGAGGCAATCCACTGGATGCGATACTGACCAAACTGGCCGCTATCCAGTTGTTTATCGGCACATGGCATGGCAAAAAAAACGGATTGAGCCTCGATTTCTTCGCCTTTTTTGATAGCCCTGGCTGCAAAAACGCCGCGCTTCAAAGACTGTAACGCATCGATTTCGGCCTGGGTGATGCGTTTATCGAGGCCGTTGCCCCCACAGATCGCTTTGGCGGCCAGCGCGCTCGTAACCCATGTGTCAACTTGTTCAGGCGCCATCGAGTATTTGTTTAGCGTGATCGTGTCAGTCGGTACGCCCACATGTCTTTCTAGGATGGCCGCGCCTTTCGCAACCGCGATTTTGACCGGATCAAAGTTGTCAGGCGCTTCGTGGCCCGAATAACCGATGGCGACCCCTGGATACCGTTTGGCTAAACGCTCGACGAAATCCAGTTGTAGATTTTCGTTAGGGGTGGGGTAGATTGAAACGCAATGCATCAGCGCAAACTTGAGGTCGCGATGGCTGAGAAAACTAACAACTTTGTCGATATCGTAAACCGTCAAGCCGCCAGTTGATACAATCGTGGGTTTTTTGGCTGCCGCAATCGCGTCAAGCAGGGGCCAATCCATCGCGCTACAGCTTGCCACCTTAAGAATCTGGACACCGTGGTCCAGGCAGGATTTGACGGATGCCTCATCAAAGGGGGTCACGATGGTCGTCATGCCTTCATCACGCACCGCATTGAGCAATGTCAGAAACTGGGTGTTTGTCAGGCGCGTGCTCAGGAAGCGTGGAATATGTTTCACATCCTCCCGATTTTGGTAGTCTGGGTGAATGAACGTATCCAGATTCCGATACTGGAATTTCACGCCAGCATGAATGCCATGCGTTCGCGCGATCCTGCCCATTGCGTGAACAATGTCTAATCCATGTTCGACACTGCCCTGATGGTTGTTGGCGACTTCGAAAATGAACAGGTCCTCAAAAGCAGGGGTTGCCACGATAGGTTTCTCCGTTATTCCAAAGCGTCGGTAAGTAACGCGAGTTGTTCGATTGTTATCAGCTTGTCGTCAATATAAAAATCAGCGGCGGGTTTCCCAAAGCGCAATTCGTGATACTTCACCCCCCATTCTGCCATCTGTCTGCGGGTGATCTCTGTCCAATCTATGCCGGTCGCAGACCCTCGCGCCGTAAAGAGAATGATCCGGTGCCCCTGGTCATATAAGCGGTTGATCAGTTCAATAGTCTCTCTCTGGGGTTGCGCTTGATCATAGTTGGTCACGGGCGCCAGGGTAGCAATGACGCCGTCAATATCAAAACAGAATGTTTTCTTTTCAGCCATTTGCCCTTAACCGTTGTTGGATGGCAGCAGCGCGATGAAGTTGGCGGCGAATGAGTTGTTGTTCCACTTGCTCAAATTGTTGTTCGGTATCAATGTCATAATTGTGATCCATGACAAAACCCATGATTTTGCTGCCGGTCATCGAGTTTTTTGTCGTAATCACCTGGGTTCTTGTGGCGTCGATACAGGCATTCTGCAAATAGACCGGCGGGAGTATCTGGCGGGGTTGATTATACGCTTCTGGAATATCACATTCCACCACCGGGGAGAGCCGGTGATCGTCCCCCAGGAACCACATCTTAAACGGTGTTTCCGGCGCCATCGCTACAGAACGGACTGAGTCAAACGTTGGATTATCTAGCAGGGCGGTGACGACAGCGTCAATATCGCCTTGCTCGCGAACCGGATAGGTGGGGCGCAGGTGAACGCAAATTTCCGGAACATAGTTCTCATGCTCAGAGAACCAGGCTAACGCATGTTGGAATACCTCAAGGTCCGTAGAATGATCCCCGGCGTATTCAGCCGGGCGCATAAAAGGCACTTCAGCGCCCCAATGGCCTGCAATCGCTGCTATTTCTTGATCGTCAGTAGAAACGACAACCCGGTCCACAGTTTTCGCTTCTATAGCCGCCATGATACTGAAGGCAATCATCGGGATTCCTGCCATTGGCTTGATATTCTTACGCGGTATGGATTTGGATCCCCCTCGCGCAGGAATAAGGGCCAGAACCTGTGGTGTCATGGTGCTTCTCCAGTGGTTGTTCAACTGCTAATGGGTCCCGTTGGGCCGAGCACAGCCTGAGCAGCTCTTTGTTTTCGCCGGGAAAGTCCTTACTGAGGATATCCACTCGCGTTTAAGCTCGGCTTTGTACAAAAGCTCGCCAGAAACAGCGTAGAAGGCTAAGCTGAGGACCTGACTGCGACGAAAGACCACGATCATGCTTAACCTGCCACAGGCGATTATGACAGCACTTGCCCCATTTGTGCCACATTTTACGCCAGGGCCATTAGCGCTCCCTCGCCAGTTTGTTTCGGGGCCAAAGCATTCACCAGGCACGCTCCGCCGTTCCGACATCACGTTGTAGCATTCGGCGTTAGCTATGCGGCAGATGCAGTCCATCAAGCAAAAAGCCCCCGGCTGCCTCGATTTTTTCAACACGGCGTTTGATCTGGCATATGACGTGTTTGGGCACCCTGGCCGGACGCCCGTCAAAGGTCACCAGGCAGTGCGCGCCGGGCGCCCATTCAAAAAGCGACAGATCCACTTCTTCCAGGTCCGCATGCGCAAACAGGTATCTCGGAAAGTACGGTCGGATTTTTGAAGACCGGGGATTGACCGGATTCAGTCGAACGGTAGGGGAAAATGTCTCGATCCCCTGGGACTGCAAATAAGCGTTTAACTGGCTTTTCTTGCGCGGCTTGCTGTGCAGCACATACCAGGCTTCCCTACCCATAGACTATTACGCCTCTGACTACGACTCTAATCTAACTTTCTTTTACATCTCTTATAAATCAGGTTATCTCGCGCTGTAAAATAATATGTCATGTCCGATTATCTAAAAAACTATGGCACATGATCTAAAAATGACCCCGGTCCATTGTTGGATCGCTGGCGCTGCGCTCACCCCGGCCCACGACCATTGCCCTGCCTGTCCTTGGTTAGCGTTTCACGCCAATTCCAGCCCAGTCTTTTCAGGATGCGGCCTACATGCGACGGGGTGTAGGACACATCAAACTGCTGCTCGATGAGCCGGGCCACCTGCGAGTGCGTCCACCGTTCGCCGTCAAACCCGTAACAGCGCGGTTCCTTTGCCAACAACGCCGGTAACTGCGCGATTTTTTCGTCGCTCAACCGCTGTTTTGGCCCCCCGCCCGGCTGGTTGCGCAGCGATTCATACCCATTCCGGCGCGCCTTCTTCAGCCATTGACTGACTGCGCCATCACTGACGCCGAGGGCTTCGGCGATATCGCGTTGCTTCCAACCTTTCTGTTTGAGTTTCCAGGCTCGCAGGCGACGTCCTTCGCGCCAATCTTTGGGCTGGATGGTTTTTTTTCCACTCATTTCAAGCCTGACTCCTGAAGAATGAATAATTTTTAGTAAGTTATGATTTAATTTTTATTAAATCATATTTGAGATAGAACAAACATCACGTTTTCAGAATGG
>JAFGKO010000203.1 GCA_016928525.1 Anaerolineales bacterium
AGATAACCGACTGAGAGAATTTGCGCACCATCTGGCGAAAACACATGAAGTAATCCCGGCTTCTGCCCGGGCCATAGCAGACATATCCCACACCCAAAAAGCTGACTTGCTGGACCAACTAAATGTCTGGGAACAGGTTTTGCATAATGCCAACGCAATCTTCAAAGCCGTTCCAACTAATGAACTGCCAGTTTCTCGTGCGGGGGAATGGATGCTGGATAATTTTTATGTCGTTAAACAGACCTTCCGCCAGATTGAAGAAGACTTGCCAGACAGCTTTCTCAAGCAGTTACCAAAACTATGCGGGACGCCGTTGCAGGGACATCCGCGCATTTTTGCGCTGATTTGGGAATGGCTTGGATACAGTCAGAGCCAGCTTGACTTGACTCAAGCTGCCACTTTTGTGAAAGATTACCAGCAGGTTACGCCTCTGACGATTGGGGAACTTTGGGCGCTGCCGATAATGCTGCGTATTGGGATTTTGGAGCGGCTGGTCTATGCTGCCGCAGAATTGACCAGGATAGAAGTGCCGAAAGGCTTAAGCGAACTCCCGAGTCAGTGCACTTCTCTACCTCTGGCAAACGAGACAGTTGTAGCCAACTGTTTTCTAAGCCTGCGTCTACTCTCCACCACCGATTGGGAAGCCTTTTTTGAGGGGATTAGCCGGGTGGAACAGATTTTGTGCGACGATCCCGCGGATGTTTATACTCGCATGGATTTTGATACTCGCAACAGTTATCGCAATGTTGTCGAGGAATTGGCGCGCTACTCAACCTTCAGCGAAGAAGAAGTCGCGCTCACCGCAGTCGAACTCGCTCGCAGCACCGGGAGTAAGACATCAGGGCGACAAGCGCATGTTGGCTTTTATCTCCGGGATGCGGGGCGTAAAACGCTTGAGGCCAGCATCCGCTACCAGCCTGGATTCAACCTCCGCATCCGCCGTACGTTGCTTGCAGTCCCCACCCTCACATATCTGGGGAGCATCGCTATCTTTTCGGTACTGGTTGTTTTGGGGCTGCTCACCTACGCCATGCTTTCAGACGGCTCGCTTGCCCAACTCATCATCGTCGGTCTGCTTGGGCTTGGTTTGGCTATGGAAGCCGCGGTGATCCTCGTAAATTGGAATGTAACACACCGCATCAAACCCAAAAGCCTGCCGCGTATGGATTTTTCGGAGGGCATCCCATCGGGCAACCGCACCATGGTGGTTGTCCCCAGTTTATTGGAAAGCACCAATGAACTCAACCATCTCTTGCAAGAGTTGGAACTTTATCACCTGTCCAACCCCGATCCGCAACTGACCTTTGCTCTGTTGACCGATTTCTGTGATGCTCCAACGCAGACCATGCCGGAAGATGAACAAATGCTGGCGTTGGCGAGTACTGGCATTGAAAATCTTAATAAAAAGTACTCACACGCGGCACCCTTTTACCTTTTCCATCGTCAGCGCCAATGGAACCCGTCCGAAGGAGTCTGGATGGGCTGGGAGCGCAAGCGCGGCAAGCTGGCGGATTTTAATCGTTTGCTACTGAACCTGCGAGCTGATTCCCCCGCTGCTCTTCGGGAAACAGCTTACACCACCCAGGTTGGGGACGTGAGCGTTTTAGCAGACGTCAAATATGTGATCACGCTGGATGCAGATACTTCCCTGCCGCAGGGCAGCGCCAATCGTCTAATTGCTACTTTAGCTCATCCACTTAACCAGGCTGAATTCGCCCCAGACGGGCGTTCGGTTTTTGCCGGTTATACCGTGCTGCAACCACGCGTGGCCATCAAGCCAACCAGCGCCAACCGTTCCCCTTTTTCGCAAATTTTTGCCATGAATTCTGGTTTTGACCTGTACTCCTTCGCCGTTTCGGATGTGTACCAGGATTTGTTTGGCGAAGGCAGTTACATTGGCAAAGGGATTTACGATGTCACCGCATTTGAGCGCAGTCTGGCAGGGCAGGTGCGCCAGAATACCCTGCTCAGCCACGACCTATTTGAGGGGATTTATGGGCGAGCCGCGCTGGTTACGGACATCATCCTGTACGAGGAATACCCATCGCGCTACCTGGTGTACGCCCATAGACTACGCCGCTGGATTCGCGGCGACTGGCAGTTGCTGCCCTGGCTGTTCCCCACCGTCCGCACCGAAAACGGGATGGCGTCCAACCGCCTCTCTATCATCGACCGCTGGAAAATTTTCGACAACCTGCGGCGCAGTCTGGTACCAGCCAATTTAGTGGTGTTACTTGCCGTGGGTTGGCTGATCCTGCCTGGTTCACCCCTGGTCTGGACGCTGCTGGTGCTGCTGCCTTCCATCCTGCCCATTGCGGGGCAAGCTGTGCAGCAAGGCAAGCGCAATCTCGAACGGTTAACAATCAAACATTGTTTCGAACAAACCCGGCTTCCGCTCATACGCTGGGCACTATCCATTCTCTTTCTGCCTTATGAAGCTTTGCTCGCCTTGAGTGCCATCGGTGTAACGATTGCCCGCATGTTCATCTTTCACAAACACATGCTGCAGTGGACGACAGCAGCGAGGGCTGCGCGTTCTCTTAGATTGAACTCGCGTTACGGAACCTGGGCAGAGATGGGGTTTTCTTCTTTTTTAAGCATTTTGCTGGGCATCATGATCGCAGTTTTCAACCCAACCGCGTTATGGGTGGCATTGCTCCTGCTGGTCGCCTGGCTGCTCGCTCCCCAAGTCGCCTACGTTATCAGTCAACCGGTGACACACATACCACCGCCACTCACAGAAATGCAACGCAGACAAGTCCGCCGTCTGGCGCGACGCACCTGGGCATTTTTTGAGCAGTTTACCGGACCCAATGACCACTGGCTGCCTCCGGACCATTTTCAAGAATCCCCGCGCGGCAGTGTGGCGCACTACACCACGCCAACTAACATCGGTCTGTTCCTGGTGTCTACCCTATCGGCGTATGATTTGGGCTATATTGGCTTGTTGGAACTGGCAGTCCGCCTGCGTTCAACCTTTGAGAGCATAGATAAGATGGAACATTACCAGGGACATCTCCTGAACTGGTACGACTCACAGACTCTGGCGGCGCTCCCGCCCCGTTACATTTCCACGGTGGATAGCGGAAACCTGGCTGCCTGTCTGATCACGCTAAAACAAGGCTGTCTCGCCCTGGTAGATGCACCGCTTTTGGACGAAAAGCAGTGGCAGGGGTTACTCGTTCTTCTGGATATTCTGGCAGAAGTGCTACAGGCGCTGGAAAAAAATAACCCGCACGCCTCCATTGAATCTTTTGAAGTCGAATTGACCAGCATTTACAAGCGCGTCAGCGCCGTCCAAGACCAGCCATCAGCCTGGAAAATGACTCTCGACTGGCTCTCAGGTGAAGGCTGGGAAAGAGTCTCACGTCGATTGATGGAATTACTCGAGAGTCATCCCCGTCTCCAGCGAGAATCTCTGACCGAACTTCAACTTTATCTAGATTTAATGTACCAGCACCTGATGGACATGCAGCGTAGCCTGGATTTGTTCGCGCCCTGGCTCAAACGCATGGATGCGCCAACTGAGTTAATCATGCAAACCCCCGCCTGGCAGGATTTTCGCAATATGCTTCTTGCTGAGCGGCCGACACTAGGGCAGGCAACCGATACCTATGAACGC
>JAFGKO010000204.1 GCA_016928525.1 Anaerolineales bacterium
GACGCGCCGAAACCGGATAGCTGGACGCGCACTTCCGGTTGCACTGGCGGCGTGACAGCGGTCGCATCCATCCAACGCCCTGAGATCGCTTATGCTACCGAAGATTTCACCTTGTCCCCCAGCCAGATCAATCACCTGGTCGAGATGTTGTTCGAATCGCAGGAACTCTACCGCGAGACGGGTGGCGTGCACACCTCAGCGCTCAGCGACCGCGATACCGTCATCCTGTCCGCCGAGGATATTGGCCGTCATAACACGCTCGACAAGATCGCTGGTCTGTGCTTGATGGAAAACATCTGGCCTGACAGGCGTATCCTGATCACAACCGGGCGCATCAGCTCCGAAATGTTGCAAAAAGCGGTGCGGATGGGAGCAAAGGTCATCGCTTCGCGGACTTCCCCCTCCTCGCTCTCCATTGAACTGGCGGAAGCCTGGGGCGTCACCCTGATCGGCTATGCCAGACGCAACAGATTTAACCTATACGCAGCTCCGGAGCGAATTTTTCTCGAAACCAAACAGCCGTCCTGAACAGGGACGGTTTTTTCTTAAGTGACTGCTGTTCCGCACCGCCCCGCTCAATTCCTCAAAAACGATGCCGGGTGACATAACCTTCAGAAACATTGTGCATTTTGTCACAAAATACAGGACGAACGTACCGACGAAGTGACGATGAAAGCAACTTACCAGAAGATAGAAGAAGCGCAATAATCAAGCTGGATAATAAGCGAGGTCCCATGACCAATAAAAAAATCAAATACCAACCTGTTCCTCCTGAAATTACTGAACTTGTCGCCACACACGGGAATGACCCGGAAACCCTGCTGGAAGTGCTCCTGGACTTGCAAACGCACCCCTTGGGACTTTCACCTGCCACCGTGACCGATGCGGCCCGGGCGCTGAAAGTGCCTCCCCACAAAGCCTACGGCATGGCAACCTTTTACTCTATGCTCTCGCTCGAAGAACGTAAAAATGTTTTGCGCGTCTGTGATGGTCCAGTCTGCTGGCTCAAGAGAGCAACGACAGACGACAGACAACAGGCCATAGAGGAATGGTCGTCTGCCGTCAGCGGTCCGTGGTCAGTGGAACGCAGTTCCTGCCTCGGGCTGTGTGACCGCGCCCCGGCCATCCTCGTGGACGATGAGCAGGCCGGGCCTGTCACCAGCGCCGACGCCCAAAAGGTTTGCGAAGGCTGGCGCGGCGTCCCGACCGACTACTCACAGCCGCGCCCCGGCGAAGTGCGGGTGATGATGGTCAACGCGGACAAGATTAATCCCGATTCGATTGAATCTGCGCTGGAATATGGCGCTTACGAAGGATTGAAGGCCGCGCTCCAGAAAACGCCCGCCGAAGTGCTCGACCAGGTCGAGACCTCCGGCCTGCAAGGCCGCGGCGGCGCAGGCTTCCCGGTTGGCCGCAAATGGAAGTTTGTGGCCGGGGCCAAAGGCTCGCCCAAATATATGATCTGCAACGCCGACGAATCAGAGCCGCTCATCTTCAAGGACCGCGTGCTGATCGATACCAATCCGCATCAGATTTTGGAAGGCATCCTCATTGGCGGCTACGCCTGCGGCGCGTCCGAAGCCTGGATCTACATCCGCGGCGAGTACGAGTACCAGGCTCAACGCCTGGAACGCGCATGCAAGCAGGCCGAAGAAAAGGGTTTTCTCGGCGAGAATATCCTTGGGAGCAGTTTCTCGTTCAAAATTCACGTCCATCGCGGGGCGGGGGCCTACATCTGCGGCGAAGAGACCGCCCTGATCGAGTCGCT
This sequence comes from Anaerolineales bacterium, assembly GCA_016928525.1. The sequence goes on from JAFGKO010000204.1 coordinate 1,769, forward strand.
CGAAGGCAAGCGCGGCGAGCCTCGTATGCGCCCGCCCTATCCGCCCAGTTACGGCTTGCGCGGCAAACCGACCGCGGTCAACAACGTCGAATCCTATGCGGCTGTCCCGCATATCGTCAAAAACGGCGCGGACTGGTGGAAATCGCTTTCCGATTATTCGACACCCGGTACGAAAATGTATATGGTGCTCGGGCACGTCAAGAATCCCGGCCTGTTCGAAGCGCCTTTCGGCCTGACCCTGCGCCAGATCATCGACGATTTCGGCGGCGGGATGCAGGATGGCTCCGAATTCCAATTTGCCCTGTGCGGCGGGGCCGCGGGGACCGTCGTCGATGGAAGCCTGCTAGATGTCCCGATCGATTTCGGCTCGTCGCAAAAAGGGATCTCGCTCGGCGCGGGCTCCTTCATGGTTTGCGACCAATCAGTTTCCCCGGTCGCTTTTCTGCGTGAGTTGCTACATTTCTTCGCCGCTGAATCCTGTGGGAAATGTACGCCTTGTCGGGTCGGCACCTGGCGCTCGCTGGAAATCCTGAAGCGTATGGCAGATGGCAGAGGCCAGGTGGGCGATGTAGCAGAGTTGAAGGCGCTCTCTGACAACATGCTGCTGGCCTCCTTCTGCGCCCTGGGACAGTCCGTGCCCATCCCGATGAACTCGGCGATGAAGAATTTTGCATCTGATTTCTCCGCTGCGGAAAAGTAGCGAGGTAATTATGACCGTAAACATCACCCTCAACGGAAAGAAAATCGAGGCGCAACAGGGACAAACCATCCTGGATGTCGCCAGGGAACACGATGTCCGCATCCCGACCCTGTGCTATCACAAAGACCTGTCACCCACCGGCAACTGTCGTATGTGCGTGGTGGATGTCAAAGGCTCACGCTTCTTGCAGGCCGCCTGTGTGACCCAGGTATGGGATGGGATGGAAATCGAGACTGACAGCCAGAAAGCCATCGCCTCCCGCAAGCTATCACTGGAACTGATGCTCGCAAACCACTCGCCCAACTGTGCCACCTGCGATATCAGCGGCGAATGTGACTTGCAAGACATCGTTTACGAATACCAGGTGGATGCGCCCGCCTGGGGCAGCAAGGGCACGCGCTACAAAGTGGACAGCGACCCCAACCCCTTCATCCGTGTCGACATGAACAAATGCATCCTGTGCCGTCGCTGCGTGGAAGCCTGCGCCGAAATCCAGGTGCGGGATGTGTGGGGCGTGGCCCAGCGCGGCTTCGAGGAAGTTATCGTTGCCGGGGCCGGCACGACCCTGCTCGAAGCGCGCTGCGAATCCTGCGGCCAGTGCGTGGCCTATTGCCCGACCGGCGCGCTCTCCAACAAGATGAGTTATGGGCAGGGCGTTGCCCGCGCCCACCAGATCAGCAAAGTAACCACCACCTGCGCTTACTGCGGCGTTGGTTGCCAGTTCGACCTGCTGGTCAAGCACAAAAAGGTCATCGGTGTAACTTCAAACCCAGACGCCCCTGTCAATGGCATGGCCCTGTGCGTCAAGGGGCGTTACGGCTACGACTATATCCATCACCCCGACCGGGTGAAGAAACCCCGTGTGCGCCGTTACCTGCTCGAAAACAAACAAAAGCGGCTCAAGGGCAATACCTGGGACTGGATCGAAACCGACTGGGATACCGCCCTCGACCTCACCGCTCAAAAGCTACAAGAAACCCGTAATACCCACGGCGCGGATACTGTCGGCGTACTGACCTCGGCGAAATGCCTGAACGAAGAGAACTACCTGATGAACAAACTGGCGCGGCAGGTCATAGGGACAAATAATATTGACCACTGCGCCCGTCTCTGACACTCCAGCACGGTGGCCGGTCTGGCCGCCTCCTTCGGTTCGGGCGCTATGTCCAATTCAATGGACGACGTCGCTCAAAAAGCAGAAACTTTCTTCGTGATCGGTTCCAACACCACTGAGCAGCACCCCGTCTTCGGGACCATGCTGCGCCGGGCGGTTCGTTTCCGCGGCGCAAAGCTGATCGTTGCCGATCCCCGACGCATCGACTTGTGCGATTTCGCCACGCTACACCTCCAGCACAAACCCGGCAGCGACATTGCCCTGCTCAACGGGTTAATGTACATCATCCTTGACAAAGGCTGGGAAGCCAAAGACTTCATCGCCGAGCGCACCGAAAACCTCGACGAATTCAAAGCCACCATCATGGACTACCCGCCCACGCGGGTCTCCGAGATCACCGGCGTGCCGGTCAACCAGCTCTACGAAGCCGCCGAACTGATGGCGGCCAGCAAGCCGATGGCCGTCATGTGGGCCATGGGCATCACCCAGCACATCAGCGGCGTGCGCAACGTCATGACCCTGGCCAACCTGCAGATGCTGCTCGGCAATATGGGCGTGCCTGGCGGCGGCGTCAATCCCCTGCGCGGCCAGAACAATGTCCAGGGCGCCTGTGATATGGGTGGGCTGCCCAACGTCTACCCGGCCTACCAGCCGGTCACCAGCGAGGAAGCCCAGAAGAAATTCAAGGAAGCTTGGGGCCGCACCAGCAGCACCAAAGTCGGTTTGACCGTCACAGAGATGGTTCCCGGCATCCTCGAAGATAAAATCTACGCCCTCTACATTCTGGGCGAAGACCCGGTCATGTCCGATCCTGACACGAGCCATATCCGGGAATGCCTCGAAAAATTGGACTTCCTGGTCCTGCAGGAAATCTTCCCATCCGAAACCGCCGCATATGCCGATGTGCTGCTGCCCGGTGTATCCTTCGCCGAAAAGACCGGCACCTTCACCAACACTGAGCGACGTGTACAGATGGTGCATCAGGCTATCGAGCCGCTCGGGGACGCCAAGCCTGACTGGTGGATCATTGCCGAGTTAGCGAAACGCATCCTGGCCAGGACCCCTGACTCGCAACCGTTAAATGGGCCTTTCGCCGGCTGGAACTACCCCGACACCTCCGCCATCATGGACGAGATCAACGCGCTGACGCCCTCCTACGGAGGTATCACCCACGCCCGTCTCGACGCTGGCGAACGCCTGCAATGGCCCTGCCCGGACGCCGAGCACCAAGGCACGCCGGTGCTGCACATCGGAAAATTCGCTCGTGGGCTGGGTAAATTCATGCCAATCGACAACGTACCGCCCGCCGAAGAACCCAGCGACGACTACCCGATGGTGATGAGCACTGGACGGGTGCTGTATCACTGGCACGGCGGTCAGATGACCCGCCGCTCGAAGGGCATCATGCAGGTCTATGGCGAAGCCCTGATCGAAGTGAACCCTGACGATGCTGACAAAATGGGCATCAACCCTTCGATGAACTCAGGGCAGGTGGGAAAAGACAGGGTGCGCGTGACATCCCGCCGGGGCAGCATCGAAGCCCAGGCCTGGGTCACGGACCGCGTCCCGCCTGGCATGGTTTACGCCAACTTCCACTTCCCCGAAGCCTCAGCCAACGAGCTGACGCAAGCCGTGCTTGACCCGGTGGCGAAAATACCGGAATATAAGGTGACGGCTGTAAAGGTAGAACTCGTCTAATAGTCTAACTGGTCTAACAGATCTGACATGTCAGATCTGTTAGACTACCGACCCGGAGACCAAACATGAACATCCGCAAAGTTTTGGAATACGCCCTGCAACGCGAATACGAGGGGAAAGCCTTTTTTGAGAACAACGCCGAGCGCTTGAGCAATGCCGCCGCAACCGGAGCCTTCAAAGCCATCGCCAAGGAAGAGCAGCGTCATATCGAATTCATCCAGGCACAAATCGATGTTCTAGACGCAAAAGAATCTGGCAAGGAAACCGCAAAAAAACCGGCCCCAGAACTCGATGAGACCGAATTCTTCGCCAACCGCGCAAGCAAGGAAATGATCGAGCAAACCGTGAACGAAGCCATGGTTGCGGATTTGCCCGTACTACGTATGGCTTACCTGATCGAACGAGACTTCTCTGAGTTCTACGCCCAGGCTGCTTCCAAAGCCGAAGGAGATGCCAAAACCTTTCTCGATATGCTGGCACTCTGGGAAGCTGGTCATGAGCGTTTATTCAAGAAGATGCACGATGAAGCCTTCGAGAAATACGCTGAGATGCCCTGGGGTGGTTAAAAATCCACCAAGTTACGCTTAAAAGGTCTTACAAGTCAACAACTTGTAAGACCTTTTGACTACACATGCTGTCACAACTCCTTGGTACAATCGCCCCCATGCAAAGAATTCTTTACATGTGGTTACTTATTGTGGTGCTGGTCACCTCTTGCTCGCCAAAAACAGTCGAAGAGACAGTTACAGTTACTCCTGACACGTATAATCCTTTTATACCTTTAAGCGACAACGCAACCGTTGTGCCAGTTGAAGCTGGGACGGTCGTGATCCCCTCTGCTGCGCCCACCATACGGACAGGGCCAACACCCACGCTGGCCCCATTTAGTGTACAACTGTCTCCTACTCGCATGCCGGGGGTACCAATTTCGTCTCCTACGCCGGATTCGCCGCGCGTATTGCCAACGCCCCGGGTGGATCCAAGTCAATACGTGGTACAGGCCGGGGACACGCTTGGCACGATCGCCCAGCAGTACGGAGTCAGCCTCGAGGCGTTGATGCAGGCCAACGGGTTATCCGATGCGAATGTGTTGTCCGTAGAACAGACGCTCACCATCCCAGCTCCATCACCGGGCGAGCAAGGCCCCGATTTCAAGATCATCCCCAATTCTGAGCTGGTTTACGGTCCGGCGAGCGCGATGTTCGATGTGGGTGCCTTTGTCCAGCGTGAGGGTGGCTATCTGGCGACATACAGCGAGGATGTGAACGGGGAAATCCTGACCGGTTCACAAATCATCACACGCGTGGCGCAGAATTACTCGGTGAACCCGCGCCTGCTATTAGCGCTGCTGGAACATCAAAGCGGCTGGGTGACAGAGTCGGCTCCATATAACATGGACTATCCAATGGGGTTACAAGACCCCTGGCACCAAGGCCTGTACCTTCAACTGACCTGGACAGCCGATACGCTCAATCGCGGCTATTACCTGTGGCGTGCAAATGCTACTTCAACCTGGGTGTTGGCCGATGGAAGTGTTCTGCCGATCGCTCCGACCATCAACGCTGGGACAGCTGCCGTTCAGGGTTTCTTCGCCAAATTGGATGACATGTTCGCCTGGCAGGGTAACACGACCGCTTTTGGCCTGTTCCAGACCTACTTCTTCCTGTTCGGCAATCCCTTCGATCTGGCGATCGAGCCACTCGTACCGGCAAATTTGCAGCAGCCAGGGATGCAATTGCCCTTTGAGGTGGGCAAGGTCTGGTCATTTACTGGCGGCCCGCATGGCGGCTGGGACAGTGGTTCAGCCTGGGCTGCGTTAGACTTTGGTCCGCCCGGGGAAACCGCCGGCTGCACGCCCACGGATGAATGGGTCGTGGCTGTGGCCGATGGCTGGATCGTGCGTACAGGTGACGGCGTCGTGATGCAAGACCTGGATGGCGATGGCATCGAGCAAACCGGTTGGACCGTATTCTACATGCATATCGAAAGCCGCGACCGGGTGCAACCTGAGACCTACGTCTATGCCGGGGAGCGCATCGGGCATCCATCCTGTGAAGGCGGCTTTTCCAACGGCACACACGTGCACATCGCCCGCAAATATAACGGTGAATGGATCCCTGCCGACGGCCCAAACCCATTCCAATTGGAAGGCTGGGTCTCCAGTGGGAACGGCATCGAATATGATGGATGGCTCACCAATGGAAGCCAGGTCATCGAAGCCTGGGACGGGCGTAACGAGCTAAATCAGATCTCTCGTTAATCCACTCACAAACATTTAATCTCCGCAGGTATAATAAATCCGACGGAGACATGGCGTGAAACGCAGCATCTACATTCCAGTTGCCTTTGCATTGATTCTGGGTGCCTGCAACTCGACCCCAAATTTGTGGGGAAGCTACATAACCCCTACACCTTACACTGATCAATTGCCAGTGGCGTTGGAGGTGACACCTTTCGCAACCCCAATTCCTGTCAGTGAAATTGTCGCTGCCTCACCCACTCAAATCCCGGAACCAACGAAGACACAGGTTGTCGCCCTCACACCAAAAGACGCGGTTGATAACAACACCCCCATTTCCACTTCAGACGAACCGCCTATCCTTTATTACGCACAAAGCGGTGATACACTGAGCGCCGTTGCTGCCCATTTCGATGTACAAACAGATGAGATAACATCTTCGGAGCCAATTCCTGAAACCGGACTGATCGATCCTGGCACCCTGTTGGTCATCCCCGAAAACCTGACCGAATACGGTCCCAACGCCCAGATCATGCCGGATAGTGAGATCATTTTCTCGGTAAGCGCAGCAGATTTTGACATTTACGCCCACATCAGCAAGGCAGGCGGAGAACTTTCCAAATATAGGGAGTACCTCGGTTCCGCCGGCTGGACAACCGGCTCCCAGGCCATTGAGCGCATTGCTATGGAGAACTCCATCAATCCGCGCCTGCTGCTGGCAATCCTTGACTATGAAGGTAAGTGGGTCACTGACAGCCCGACTGATTACCTGCATAAACAATACCCAATGGGATTCGAGCAGGAATTCGAGAAAGGCGTATTCCGCCAGATGGTCATTGCTGTCAACCAACTCTACACCGGCTATTACGGCTGGCGCAGCGGCACATTGAGCGAATTGACCTTCCCGGACGGGGAAACACTGCGCCTCGCCCCGGATCTGAACGCTGGCACCGTTGCCATACAGTACCTGTTCTCCAAGCTACATGACAAAGAGGAATGGCAAAGCATCATCGACCCAAACGTCGGCTTTCCCGCGTTCTACAGCGAGCAATTCGGCGATCCCTGGTTGCGGGCTCAGAACGCCGGCCCCATCTTCCCACCAGGATTGACTCAGCCGCCCATGGTACTGCCCTTTGAGCCTGACCGTGAATGGGCCTATACAGGCGGCCCACACGGCGCCTGGGAACACGACGGTCCGCTGGCCGCGATAGATTTCGCCCCCGCCACCGACAAACCCGGTTGCACCGAATCCGAAAAGTGGCTGGTCGCCTCGGCGCCCGGGCTGGTTGTCCGTTCGGGGAACGGCGTAGTGGTATTGGATTTAGACGGCGACGGCTACGAAGAGACTGGCTGGAACCTGTTGTACCTGCACGTCGCCACCAAGGACCGGGTCAAACTGGGGACATGGGTCGAGACAGACGATCGCATCGGTCACGCCTCCTGCGAGGGCGGCGTATCGACCGGTACCCACCTGCACTTTGCGCGCAAGTACAACGGCGAATGGGTGCTGGCTGACGGTCCCCTGCCATTCGTGTTGAGCGGATACGTCGTCCACAATGGTGAGAGAGCGTACCTGGGAACACTGACCAAAGGCAAGACCACCATCGTCGCTAACGAGGTTGGTACAGCCAGTTCCGTAATCTTCCGCAAACCTGATGAATAAACCCAACAACCGCCATACCCGTTCCGGGCATATAGACGCCATGAACGCCAATTTAAACACAACTGCGCCAAGCATTCTTGGTGACAGTATCAGATTCCTGGCATCCTTTGCGACATGGCGGTTTAAAATCCTAAACCCTACTCTCACCCCAGCACTGCTCCTCATCTCTCTGCTGCTTACTGCCTGCGGAATCAAGGCTTCTGCTGGCGGATTGCCTCTACCCGAGCCTACCGAATCAATCCCCCAGGTCTCCACCTGGAAAGGACGCCCGGAATACGCCCCCGGCGAACTGGTCGACTATATTGCCCAAACCGGAGACACAATCCCGGCACTGGCCTCGCACTTCAACACCAGTGTAGAGGAGATTTACGAAGCCAACCCCTTCATTCCGCGCGATGCCACCACAATGCCTCCTGGTATGCCGATGAAAATTCCCATTTATTATCTACCTCTATGGGACAATCCATACCAGATCATCCCTGACCAGGCTTTTGTGTATGGTCCGTCATTGGTTGGATTCAACACCTCCGCTTTTGTGGCCGACCACCCCGGTTGGCTGAAAAGCATCTACGCCTGGGCAGGCCGCGACAACCGCACCGGTGCCGAAATCGCGGATTATGTGAGCATCAACTATAGCATCAGTCCGCGCCTGCTATTGGCGTTGCTCGAATACCAGGCTGGTGCGCTCTCACAAACGGAAAGGCCTGCTGCGCGCTATATGCTGGGCTTCGAAAAGACCTACTACGAGGGCATGTATCTGCAACTGGTCGGCGCAGCCAACACGCTCAACGACGGCTATTACAAATGGCGCATCGGCGCGTTGACTGAATTCGAACTGAAGGATGGGAGCATCGTCCGGCCAGACCCGTGGCAAAATGCGGCTACGGTCGCCTTACAGTATTATTTCTCGCAGATGCTCTCAGCAGACGAATACCGCCTCGCTGTCGGACCGAAAGGCCTGTTCGCCACCTATTCGGCTTTGTTCGGCGACCCCAGGGCGGACTCTGTCGAACACATCCCCGGTAGTTTACAGCAACCCGAACTGCGCCTGCCCTTCCCGGCAGGTCAGACCTGGTCCTACACCGGCGGGCCGCACACCGGCTGGGGCCTGGGACAACCCTACACTGCCCTCGACTTTGCTCCCCCCGCCGACAAATCCGGTTGCTTCCCCGCGGATGAAAAAAACTATGCCATCGCCATGGCTGATGGGATCGTCGTACGCTCCGAGTTCGGATTGGTCGCCCTCGACCTGGACGGAGACGGAGATGAACGCACAGGCTGGGTGCTGGTATATTTACACGTAGCAACCAAGGGCCGCGCCCCGACCGGCCTGTCGTTGAAAGCGGGCGACCCGGTCGGCTACCCATCCTGCGAAGGCGGGCGCGTGACCGGAACGCACATTCACGTCTCGCGCAAATACAACGGCGAGTGGATCCCGGCTGATGGCCCGCTGCCCTTCAACATGGAAGGCTGGGTGGCACACAACGGCGCACGTGCTTACCTTGGCACGCTCAACAAGGGTGGCTTGACGGTGGAAGCCTGCGAATGCGGAGATCTGTACAGCCAGATCAGCTCGGAACCTGCTCAATAAGAATAATTAGATTGCCTTTGGTGTGAAAACCCAGGAGGGCACATGGAAAGCAGCGCTTCACTTCGAAGCATCCTTGAGATCGGAATTGGAGTGATCTATTTGATCGGTGCAGGGTTCAATTTTGCCTACACAAGGAGGCATGGTGAAGAATTCTATTCTGGCTTTGCCGAACGCACCTGGTTTTCCCCTGCAAGATGGTTCATCAGTAAATTCGTTGTTCCCAATCCCAGAATTTTTACAGTCACATTAATTCTGTTTCAACTATTTGTTGGGATCGCACTGATCAGCCAGGGACCATATGTTGGGCTGGGCTTGCTGGCAGGTACTGCCTTCTGTATGTATGCTGTCTTTGTCTCCAACGTCCCTGGTGCGATTGCGAATCTGGTAATGGCAGTACTTCAATTCTATCTGGCAAGCACGCGATAGATATTAACGGTAGAATAAAAGAACCATGTCAGAACAGTTGTTACAACCCGATCTAATCTCCATACTCGAAAAGCTGGCCACAAAAGCTGCTTCAGACACAGTACAACGCCGAGCCAGAATACTCCTGTTATACAACACAGGCAAAGATACCCGTGAAATCTCCGAAACAATTGGTCTGGCTCCACGAAGCGTTCGCTTTTGGCGCAGGGAATTTCTGAAGCGCGGGATGGACATTTTTTCTTCAGCCAACGAAATAGAGCAACCGGAGAAGCTATCCGGAAAACCAGCTGTCGAGGAGCCTGCGTCTGTCCGGCCGGCACCCGCTCACAAACCCGCCCTCGCAAGGACACACTTCCCCAGGGTCAGGAAAAATCCCGGGATCAAAGCCGACGATCCAATGGCAGAAGCCGGGCGCAAGATCCTGCGCTTCCATTTCGCCCATATGCTCAGCCACGAAAAAGGCACTCGCCTTGGTGATGATATCGAAGAATTACACGATATGCGCGTCGCTACCCGACGGATGCGAGCTGCTTTCGAGGTCTTTGGGCCGTTCTTTAAACCCAAAGCGATCAAAAGCCACCTCAAAGGGCTGCGCGCTACCGGGCGTGCCCTGGGGCGCGTGCGGGATTTGGACGTCTTCATGGAAAAAGCGGAGCATCACCTTGAAACGCTTCCCAAAGGCGAGCGCCCGGGTCTTGTTCCGCTTTTGGATGCCTGGCGGCAGGAACGAGATATCGCGAGAGACAAGATGCTGGCTCACCTGGATTGTGAAGGTTACCAGCAGTTCAAGCAGGATTTCAACGACTTTGTGTCCACTCCCGGCGCTGGCGCTCGTTCTATTGCGGTAGTTATTAACCCCAGTCCCAACCTGGTGCGGCATGTTGCGCCAGTTTTGATCTACACACACTTAGCAGCTGTACGCACCTATGAGACGATCATAACGAACGCTACGATTGAGCAACTGCATGCCTTGCGCATCGAATTCAAAAAGCTGCGTTACGCGCTGGAATTCTTCCGCGAGGTATTGGGCACCCAAGCCAAGGGAGTCATCAATGATCTAAAAATCTTGCAAGACCACCTTGGGGATCTGAATGATGCGAACGTGGCCTGTCAGATCCTGCGTGAATTTATCGAAACCTGGGAAGAACGTCAAATCGACCTGCCGCTGCAGGAACGCCAAAACCCGGAACCGGTGGTGGACTATCTAGCTGCCAAACATGCGGAGCGCCACAATCTGATGGTTACCTTTCCCAAAGCCTGGGCGCATTTCAACCGCCCGGAATTCCTGGAAAACATAGCGCTTGCAATTTCAGTGTTATAGAAGAATCTACGTTTACTTGCAAAATAGATCTTCTCGGCAATGAACAAAACCTTAACCACCAAGAAACGGAGAACGCCAAGAATTCTTTAAAATCGCCAATAAAACCGGCTTGGCGATTTTGTTAACCAACTTGGCATCCCTGGCGACTTGGCGGTTATCACCAATAATGACAATTAAAAAACGCAACCTTGAAATTACAAGATCGCGTTCTTTTATCAAAATCAACTCAAACGATAGCTTCTTCAGGAGCGTACACTCCTTCCGCTACCAACCTTTTCTCCCCAACCTCATCCTCGAAAATCTTATAGCGCAAGTCAATCGGCATAACTTTTCCCAGCATAGCCTGTGCCGGGCAATAGCTTTCCGCGGTGAGCTCAATTGCGCGGAGGACAGCCGCTTCGCCCACAGCGTGACCGGTGACCAGGTACTCGATAGTTGCGCGAGTAAATACTTTGGGGTGTTCATCTGCACGTGGCGCATCCACCTGCACTTCGAAGCCAGTTACATCCTGGCGCTTTTTACGAAGGATGGAAATCACATCCATGGCCGTACAGCCCGCCAGGCTGAGCGCCATCAGCTCCATGGGGACAAAACCTTTCCCCTCCCCACCCACTTCTTGCTTGGCATCCAACTGGACATTGAATCCAGAGTTTGCTGTGCCTGAGAAGTGCATACCCTCTTGCCAGATCACTTTGGTATTAATTTGTTCTCCCATATCTCCTCAACATTGACTTCGACACGCTCATCCCTCCTGAGAACCATGTCGACTACTTGACCAACATATTACTCCAAAATTAAGGGCGTCACATACTTTTCCAGCGACGCTCGGTCGATCTCGCCCACCCAGCGCAAACGGACATTACCCTCACGATCGATCACAAACGAGCTGGGCAGGTTGCGAGTCTTGAACGCGCGATCCGTAGCTTCATAGGTCGGATCCAACCAGACCGGGAAGGTCAAACTGTATTCCTGCACAAAGGCTGACACCGCATCCGCAGGATCACCGTCATTGACGGCGATGGTTACAAACCCATTCGCTTGATAAGCTTCGTAATAGGCTTTCAAAGTTGGCATCTCAGCCTTGCAAGGCGGGCACCAGGTGGCCCACAAGTTCACCAGCACCACCTGCCCGTGATAATCTGCCAGCGAATGCTCCGTCCCGTCCAGGTCGGAGAGCCTCAATGTTGGAGCCTTGTAATCGACCTCAACTGGTACGGTCAACGACGCGCCAGATATCGGACTGCTTGCAGCAACTTCCGGGCGAGGCCACAACATCAATGCGGCCAACCCAACCAAGATCAAACCTGCACCCAACACAACCATCCCAGGCAAATTCGCACGACCAGGCCTGGAACGTTTCGGCTTCGAATGGCGAGATGCTCTGATTCTATCGGACATAAGATTTATTGTATCAAAAATGACCGGCTCTCACAGGACGCATCGGGCTTGTACCAACTTGCCACCGTACAAGAAGCCGGTCCACACTTCAGAGGCTATCCCGCTAGCACCCGCTGGATCTCTGCCAGTAAATTACCCTCCGGCACAGCACCGACAACGTGCGCCTTACCATCGTTGATGGTGGTCTGCGGCACACCGCTAACATTATGACGCATTGACAGTTCAGGAAATTCGGTCGCTTCTACCATCTCGGCCTGGATCATAGGGCTTTCCATCGCCATCTGGTGAGCCAGTACCACGGCGCGCGGACAATACGGGCAGGTAGGAGTGACAAAGACTTGTAAAATGACAGGCTTGTTCAAGTTCTTGAGAAATTCACGGGTTTGTGGATTCAGCCCTGAATCCCGGTTTGAAACGAGCACGATATCCTGGATTAGCGAGGTGAACTCGTGTCCGGAAGGGATACCCGCCAAGCGCACACCAAAGTCTGTGATTTGCTCACCTTCCTTGGCGGCAATGACCAGGCCGGGTGCTTTATCCACATTGTATTTGGCAGCCAGGTCGGCATCCGCATCCATGTCATAGATGTCAATGCTCAACAGGTCAGAGATAGCTGCGACTTCCTCCACGAGCTGACGAGTGTCGTCACAATAATCGCAGTTTGACTTGCTGCCAAAGAACATCAGGTGCACAGGATGCTTCAAACCATCGAAGACCTCGCGAATCTGCTGGGTAATATCGTCATTGAGTAATTGGGTCATTCTTTCTCCATTGGTTGCCCCAACGGGGCAAAGCGTAGATAGGTTATCAGGTGCAACCGCCGCCTTCGCTGCTGGTATAGCCGCATTCAGGACATTCCAGCGCCAGCAAACTGTTGTAATCTAGTTTGCCTTTTTTGCAAACAGGACAGGCGCTTCCGGATCGCAAGGGTGTCCGCGCTTCATCGACAAGCTGCAGTTTGCCCTGCAAAAGCAGTTCTAGCGACGATACTGCGCTCTCAGACTTGTCGGTCACGTTGTTTAGATGTAATGTGAGGGAAAAAGTTGCAAAAAAGGGCAGATTGCTCCGCCCGTGGACGTTAATTTGGTTTTAGGTATTCATCCAGGTTGAGGCGCTTGAATAAGCGTTCACGCACTGCAACTGGCAAATCAGTCTCAGTGCTGGCATGATACAAATAAACGGTTTTCTTGAGCGTGTCGACAACGATGCGGCAGTCCTCGCACCCAGCCAAGTGCTGTTCGAGCTCACGGCACAATTCTTCCTGTGCAGTGCCATCGACATAATCCGAAAGTGAACCCAATAGGGATTTACAATTTTTCTTTTCCATCAGGATTGCTCCTCTTTCAGCCGTTCACCATAATACAGCGAAAGTTGCTCGCGCAGGTTAAGACGGGCACGTAACAAACGGGTTTTGACCGCTGTTTCGGTCAGGCCCAGGGCCTCGCTCGTCTCACGAATCGACAGACCTTCAATATCCCGTAACAGGAACACGACCCGCAGCTTTTCCGGCAAGCGCCGGATGGCTTTATCCAAGTGTCCTTTCGATTCTGCGGATAGCAATTCCTCTTCGGGCAGGCAGCACCAATCCGTGAACTGGGTGGGATGCTGGAGTTCGTCATCATCGTCCTCGTAATCCATCGCCACCGGAATGGTCGGCTTCTGACGGCGCAATAACATCAAGGCTTCATTGACAGCGATGCGATACAGCCAGGTGGACACACTGGATCGGCCTTCGAAATTATCAATGGATTGCAAAGCCTTCATGAAGGTGTTTTGCAATACATCTTCGGCATCCTGCTCATCGCCCAGCATCTTCAACGCCAGCCGGTAAATCTGGATGGAATAGGCATCCACCAGCCGGGCGAACTCGGCCCGGTTTCCTGCCTGCAACGCTTCCAAAGAAATTTCCGGGCCAGTATCGATATCTACCATTTAGATGTAACCTCGCTCAAAAAGTTGCTTCATGCTGGACAGTATAACGCAGGATAATGGATTACACGATAGATAGGACAAAATACAAAGCAATCGGGAAGAATGCCACTACAAATCAATTCGCAATTTCGCTATTATGCTAGCAGATGTTCAAAACGCTCGAAACCGTACCGTTATTCAAGGGTTTGGACAACAATACCCTGCAGCTACTTGAACCCCTGTTCGAGACATATTCTTGTTCTGCGAGAGAAGTCATTTTCGAGCAGGGCGATCCGGCTCATTATCTTTATCTCATCCTGGAAGGCGCCGTAGAAGTGCGCTACAAGCCCTATGATGGCCCACCGCTCACGATTACCAATTTGGAACAGGGTAGTATAATCGGTTGGTCTGCTGTGATCGGGAACAGCGCTTATACCTCCGGAGCAGTTTGCAAGGAGGATTGTCAGGCCATCCGCATGAGCAGCCGGGACTTGCATGAACTGTGCGCAAGGGAGCCGGAAGCTGGCCGCATCATCCTGAACCTGTTGGCTGAATCCGTTTCATTGCGCTGGCAGGATGCCCGGGACCAGATCCAAATGCTGCTCAATTCGACCGTCACTGCCAGGCAATGTGCGAATTCCCAAAAGAGAAAAAGTAGAAAGGAGATTCGATGACAACTCCTGCAAACCACACGGCCGAAGAACAGATCAAAACCCTGATCGAGAAGATCAGCGCTTACGTAGAACAGTTCCACGGCGGATCGGTTGAATTCGTTTCGTTTGACGGAAGCAAGCTGGAGGTCCGGCTGGGAGGCGCGTGCCTGGGTTGTCCGTTGCTGCCATCTACGCTGCATGGCTGGATTGCCGGGACGGTCCACCAGTTCTTCCCGGGCATTGAGGTCGTCGCGGCAGACTAAACTACACAAAAACGGCGGTTCTCATCGCCGTTTTTGATTCTATCAGGAGTTACGCGGTTGAAATAGGAGAAGTCCGAAAATAAGGCGAGGGCGCGCTACGCACGTCCTCGCCTTATTTTTGATATCCTTTTGCAAACTGCGTAAGTCCTATTATGTGCTTCCAGTCATCGAGAGCGAAGCGAGCGCAAGATGATGAAAATGCCGACGACAATCAGGGCTGCTGCTGCAACGTAAGAAAGAAGATAGATCTGCGATTGGAAGAACAAGAATGTTCCAAAGACGCCCAGTGCTCCGGCGGGCCAATATGCCCAACTCATCTTTGCCAGAAGCGCAACCAGTAAGAAGGTCAACGCCAGGCCAAGGAAGAAGACGCCACCGGAATCGGCACCACCAAATAACTTTTCAGGTAGGGCGCTGACAACTGCCAGGGTAAATAACACACCGCCGGGGATGATCGCCCACCACCTGTCACGTCCTGTCAGGTAAACCATCCAGAAACTCAGGCCTATCGCGCCCAGAAATACTGCGCCGCCGATGTCGTCAAGCGCATCGGGCAACAGGATGAGCACACCAATCCCTGCCAGAACGAATCCCGGAAAAGCCGCCCACCACTGTCCACTGGCAAAGCCGCCCGCAAACAAGAACAGGAAGACTCCGCCTGCTGCCAGGAAGACAAGGCCCCAAAACACATCGGACGCATCACGAAGGAAACCAAACGCCTGCAAAAAACCCAGGCCGCCAGCCAGGATGAGTAATGTACCGATAACGATGCGAGGGTCAAAACGTTTCATTTGAATTCTCCTGATAAATTAGTGAACCGCGACCTTCCCGACCCCAGCTTCGATCTTGATGTCAACTTTATTCTGCGCTGACGAGTAATCCGCGGACTCATAGATGCCATTCGAATATGGAAAACGGGCCGTATCGACTTCGACGGCTGCAATACCCTGTTCCGCCCGGATGCGAGCAGCCACGCCTTGCGGCACGACCATATCGAGTGAAGCCGCACCCAGTTCCACTTTGACGGTTGTCATACCTGCATTGGCAGGTAGAGTCAGGTCAGTTTTGCTGGCGCCTGTGCTCACCTTCAAGTCGGTGACCTTCAGATCGCGCAAATCAAGCTCGGACTGTGAAGCGCCGGTCTCCAATCGCAAGGCCAGGGGGACGTCCCGGTTGACGTTGAAATTCCATTCCAATCCCTGCCAGCCACCCAAGAAAGGCGGGAAGATAAACGGACGCGCCTCGATGTGAACATCCAGCCTGTCACCGGATTTATGGGTGCTTTGCTTCACACCACCCGCAAACGTGCCGCTGAGCAATTGGCCCGGTGAGGCGCCAGCGCCAAGCACCAGACGGCCTGCACCGTGACTCAGTTTCAACGAAGCCTGGCTGGCTCCCTGTAAGTCAATGGAGACCTGTTCTTCTTCTAAGTTCCCGCGCAGGAAATAACCAAACATGATCCAGCCGCCGAGCAAGATAAGCACGCTTGGCCAGAAAAGCTGCATGGGGCTGATGCCACCCGGCAAGCGGATGTCAGCGGTATTCAGGAACATCAATCCACCTAGCAGAATCAGGACAGCCCCCCAGAATATATAATCGCGACGCATGGTCATTCCTCCCGGTTACTCTTGCGTATGGAACGGTACAATCCGCTGCCCAGCACCCACAGGCCCAGCAAAATGAGCAGGATAGCGGGGCCAAAGTTACCGAGCAAATCCCATCCACCAAGAAACGCCGAGAAGACCAGGAATAGCACGGCGCTGACGACCATCAGGTTCAGGCCATGCCGCAGGTTATGGCGCGTATTTTCTCCCAGCAAGCCTTGCAACAGCACGCCAACCCCAACAAAACCTGGAATCAACGTCCACATATATGACCAGGAGTCCCAGTTGCCTGTAAGGTCCTGATAATAAAGGATGCCACCGATCCCTGATACTATCGCTGCCGGGACAGCCAACCCCGGCGCGCCCAGGATCAATCCGAGCAGCAACAGCAATACGCCTACGCCAATGACGGTAAACGGCCAGTCCGAAAAACGTTCAGCAATCGCTGCCACTTCAGGGAAGGTCCGCTGGGCAATAAACCACGCTCCCAGCAAGATCAAAACCACGCCGAGCGCCAGTTGGGTACGACCTTGTTTTCTCATAATGCATTCTCCTTCTTAGATCTACAATGAGTGTACAACAAAAACGGGCTTAATAAAAGCCACATCTTTATTTACGTGTGAGAGAGGGGAAAGTTGCGGTAAAGAGGAATGCCGAAGCTATTCGCTAACATTGAGCAAAAGCTCTACTATCACCCTCCTTGGTGAATATATTTCAGCCCCGTGCCAGTATTGAATAGCACAATCCGTTCATCCGGGGAAATCCAACCCTCTTTGATCAATTTTTGTAAACCTGCCAGGGTCGCGGCTCCTTCGGGCGCAGCGAAAATGCCCTCCTTGTAGGCCAGATACTTCTGGGCTTCAAGGATCGATTCGTCACTGACAGCAACAGCATTCCCGTTACTCTCCCGAAGATCATGTAGAATGAGTTGATCGGCAAAGCTCTTGGGGACGCGCAAGCCCGAAGCTATTGTTTGGGCGTCTGTCCAGAAATCACAAAAAGAGGCATTTTCTTGAAACGCTTTGACAACCGGTGCACAGCCATCGGCTTGCACAGCCACCATGCGTGGGAACATCGAGTTCTTCAGCCACCCCATGGCCTCCATTTCCTTGAACGCCTTCCACATACCAACCAGGCCTGTACCACCACCAGTGGGGTAGACGATGACATCCGGCAATTCCCAGTCAAAGAACTCTGCCAACTCATAACCCATGATTTTTTTGCCTTCTGTCCGGTGAGGTTCCTTGAAGGTGGACACATCGAACCAACCTTCGGCGCGCGCTTTCTCACCGGCCATGCCAGCAGCCTCACTGATCAGGCCGTCGATCAGGATCACTGTAGCCCCGGCAATTCGGCTCTCTTCGATGTTAGCGGCTGGCGTGTCTTTAGGCATAAATATATGTGCTTTCAGGCCTCCACGTGCCGCGTACGCTGCCATGGCGCCACCCGCGTTGCCAGCAGTTGGAATGATGACTTTGGTTACACCTAATTCTTTGGCCTTTGAAACCGCCGCAGCTAACCCGCGAGCCTTGAACGAACCCGTAGGATTAAGACTTTCATCTTTTACAAACAAGCGGGAGAGACCAAGTTCAGGTCCAAGGTTGGTGAGATGCAAGAGCGGTGTATCCCCCTCCCCCAGGTTGATCATGTTTTCCGGTTGTTGCACTGGCAATAGCTCTCTCCAACGCCACATGCCTCGCGGACGATGACGGAATTCATCTCGATCAAGATTTTCTCGGGCAGCCTCTAAATCGTAACGCGCCAACAACGGAGCCTGACAATCCGGGCAAAAGGTTTGGATTTTCTCGGAATCGAAGCGATTTCCACAGCTATGGCATTGAAGGTGTGTAAGATAAGACATATTTATCCTACATCCCTGGAGAGGTAAGTCTCTACTCGCGCCCATAACTCGCGAATATTGATTGGCTTGGGCATGTACGCGTCACAACCAGCCGCCAGGGCCTTTTCAGCATCGCCTTTGAGTACATTGGCTGTAATGGCGATAATGGTGACGGAATGTAAACTGGTTTCCAGGCTTTTACGAATACGCCGAGCTACTTCATAACCATCAATGTCGGGCAGGTTGATATCAAGCAAAATCATATCGGGCTTAAGATCTTCTGCCATCGAAACGCCATCCAACCCTTTCATAGCGCCATACACCTCGTAACCACGTGCCGTGAGTACTTTTTGTATCAAGTGCATATTGTCAGGGTTATCCTCAATGTAGAGAATTTTGAATGTCATGCCAATCTTCTCCCGTTTATTTGGTATCTTCTCAAAAAGAAGGGGGAAGCGGGGTAACCCCACGCCTCGTTTTATTGACAAGATACTTTATTTGTTATTTCTGACTATTCTACTACCCTTCAGACTCTATAGATCACCTACAGTGCTTTTCAAGGAACAATCCGCCAAACGTGAACTACGGGCTTGGCCCCATCTGCATATAGTTCCAACACATATAGAAGGCCGCTTTGCCTATCATAAGAAACATCACCAATACGGCTGCGGCGCTGGTCTCCCCAGCCGAGTTCGACCAGGTCCCATTCTGGCGGGCTGAGATACAGGTGCTCGTCGATATCAACCACCGCATAGGGTTGCGGCTCCCAGGATTCCATCTCGCCTGAGGCAACTCTTGCAAATTGCGCCGGATCGTACAGGATGAATTCGGCATCGAAGCGCGTTGTCCACCAACCTCGATTGGAAATACATTCACCAGATGCTCCATCACAACAACCTGAGAAATCCTCTTGCGGGCAGATCGAACCATCGGCATTACGACAAGTGGGAAAATCAGTAACTTCGGCATCTACACAGGCAAATTGCGGGCCGTCAGGATTGATGTAACCATACCAATATTTTGCACCGTTACTCTTGGTACCAGCGAAAAGAACTGCCTGCTTATCAAATGTGGTGGTAATCCAGGCGCCTCCTTCCCATGAATCAGGATGCTGGTAGCCATTCAGGCTACGGACAATCTCTTCCGTATTATAGGCGTTCTCGTAGAGTAGCAACGTGACTTCTTCCAAGCGGGTTCCCGGTGATGGCGGGGAGCCATCTGCCTGCCAGGGCCGGTAGGCAAAGATGGTTGGCCCCATGCCACCCTGGCCACCATCACGCATACGACCGGTGGCAAGATAACGGCCGCCAGTGTAAGCATCAGCCCAGGTTACCGGGATCTCGAACATGTAGCCGTTGACGCTGTACAAATCCTGGTTCCCTATAAACCACGTGCCTTGAAAATCGGGGGTTGACAACGTTGGATCGAACCAGCCATGCGAGGGAATATCCTGCGGCTGGAGATGTTGTCCCCAGGCAATGTGAATCTTGGGGCCGGTTCCAGGGTGGTTAAGATATTGCAGCCCAACCTTTGGAATTTCTTCAAGCTCGGTGAAGTAGCCGGCAGTCACATTTGCGAAGTTCTGGATGAATTCGGCTGAATTGAGTTCTTCGACATTTCTGGAGATAATGGGCACAGGGATACTGATTTCCGCGACCTGATTACCGTCGGGAACATCGCCGTATGCGATGCGGTCATGTCCCATAACAAAGAGCGAGCCGGGGAAGCCATCCTGCGCGCCGAAAGGATCGCCATCGGGGTTGAAGGTCATGGCATTACCGCCGTAGGCAAAGGTCTGCGGGCGCTCTTCGCCACCCGGCAAGCGGAAAGCGCCCACGTATTCCAGGTCTTCGGGCATCAGCACATCGCCGGAGGGTGGCGGTCCCGCCGGGGCCCGGGCAGCGGTCGGGGAAACGGCAACCTCCTGCGGAGGTAAAACAGGTTCGGGTCCGGCTGGAGACGGGGGCGTCTGGCCAAACGTGCACGCAAAAATACTCATTACCAGTGCAGAGATAACAAGGAAAATCGTCCTGTGATGCATCAACTTATCCTCCCGCATTGATTTCAGATATGAGCCAAGTCTCAATTTCGCGACCCAGTTTCTCACCGACACTGGGTATGCTTTGTAACCCTTTGAGTCCCATCGTGCGATAAATCAAGTCGATATCCTGCTCCAAATCCTCCACCGCCCAGGCTGCCTTGCGGTAGGACCAAACCCGGTAGTTGGAGGCATTTTCCAATTCCAAAGTGTAGACTTTATTTGCAAGCCATTCGACGATGCGACGGTTCAACATGCGTTTGTCGCCGGGGATGATCGGGCGCGGCATGCGGTCAGGAATGCCATATTTCGCACAGCCTTCCCGGACCCGCAAGGCTGTCTCGCGCCAACCGTCTCCCACCGGGCCATAGCTTTTCGGCGGGAAAAGACGCTGGTAGGTGGGCAACAGATCAGGAAAGCGCTCATCCAGCACTTTGAAAAAATATTCCTTTTGCTGGTCGGACAGCGTCAGGCCGGAAGCCAACACGAACTGGCCGCCATGTCCCGCCGTCCAGCAAGCAATTGACTCAAGCGTTGCCGCATCATCGCAGAGACCAGGCAACAGGGGCATGGCAACCGTCCCGGTAGGGATGCCAGCTGCGGCCAGTTTTTCCATCGTCGCGAAACGCTTTTCAGCCCTGGGAGCCAAATGCTCCATCGCACACACACGCTCGTAATTGGGAGAGTCGGGCGTCGAGATGATGCTGAAAGCAACCACCACGCGCGCCTTTTCATGGATAGCCTGCAATAGATCGAGATCGTCCAAAACCGCCGGGTTGCGTTCCAGCACGAAGACCGGAAAGCCCAACCCGTAACAGACTCCCAGAATTTTGCGCGAGAGCCTGAATTTGCGTTCCGCGGGCTGGTAATCGCCGGTAAAGATCAGGTCAACCGGCGCGCGGCTCAGAGCGCGGCGCAATAAATCCGGTGCATTCTCCTTAACTTTGATGAGGTAAGCAAAATCGTTCGGATCATCATAGGGAGAATACTTTTGTTCCCGGCAGTAGCAAAATTCACAACCGTGCTGGCAACCGAGATAGGGATAGGCACTATAGCGCGTCCAAAACCAGTGGTCGGCGCGCTTGTGTTTGTTCAATATTGTCTTTGGCCGGTAAGGCACAAAGCTGACACGACGGCTTGTCATAGTGTTACTGTAACATCCTTTCTCAATTTCCACTCTTATTTGCGCCTATGCCTCCAAAAAGATAATCCCACCAAAAGCAAAGGGACTGCAACTGCGCCGCCGCATGGCAAGAGCGGCCGGCGAGGGGCTTCAGCAGGTGCGGCAGGTTCCGCGGCGGCTTCGGTCGGTTGGGCGGGTGGAGGCGCGACCTCGGCAGGTTCTTGTTCTTTCCCCAGCAGGGACAGGTCATCCACCCAGAGCGTGCCGGTATTGGGCGCGTCCTCGTAGGTGGCGAAGCCAAAGGCCATGCCAACTATTTGATCAGGTTTGGCAAAGGCTGCACCAGCGTTCTCCTCCCAATCCGCGCGGTGAAAGTCGGACCAGTTTAGAGAAATCAGAACCCAGCCGTCCGTGCTATCAGGGGTAGCTTCAATGGTGTAAACGTAGGTTTCCTGTGCATCCTGGCTCCCGGCATAAAGGTCTACATCGAAGACCAAGCCGGGTTGGGCTGCATGCAAGGTAAACGTCAGGCCTTTTCCGCTGCTCCAGTTTTGCATGCTTTCATAAAATAACGCACAAGTGGCCCATGCGCCGGGCGTGACATCGAAATCGAGCAACAGGGAGCGCGTCCCGCCATGCGCCATCCCGGCTTCGGCAGTACAGTGCATGGACGTAGGCGTGGCCTCATCCCAAAAGGGTTCCCAGCCGTTCGCGCCGGGTAGATTATCCGTTTCGAAATCATCGATCAGGCCGGATACCATGGGCTGTGCGGCGGATGGTTCGGATGGAGATTCAGCCGGTGCAGCGGTAGCAACCTGCGGCTGGGCGGGAGGCGGGGCATCCGCCTGCCAGCGATGGTAGAAAACGTTCAACAAGGGCACAAATTCCTCGGTCGCTTTGCGGCTACCCTGCTCGGAAGGATGATCGTCGCCGGAGGGGTAATTCAGGGTATTCCTCCCGCTGACAACATGTTCGATGCCGCCATTATTGAAACGGTGATGAGCATCGGAGTCGGTGAGTATATTGTAGAAATCGAAGACGGCCACGTTGCTCTGGGTATAGTTATTCTCGCGCAGCCAGTCGTTCACCAGCCACTGGTTGAAAGCGCGCGCGTTGGCTGAATATTCCGGGTTGGAAACCGGCGGAGCCGTGATAACGACAAAAAGCTTGTCGGGGCGGGTGGCGAAATATTTGAGGATTTCGTTGTAAACATATTTTGCGCCGCCAACCGTCATATCTTCATAGGTGCCCGGCGGGTCATTCGGATTCCCGCCCAACTCCGAGTTCGGGAAACAGGATTTGAACATGCTGATCTGGTTCTCGCCACCCGGATCGGACAAGGAGCGCGTATACGCTGCGTTCTGCCCGCTCTCATTAAACAGCGCATTCATATAAGTGAGCGTGTCAGCGCTGCGGAACCATTCCATCCAGTTCGGGATGTCGGTGCGGTCGCCAATCGCATCGGGACCCCAGCCATAGTTGGTATCGCTGACAAAGTAGTTGTTCTCACCAAGCGTACGTCCCAGGTCGCCGTAGCCATCGGTCAGCCAGTTTTCGCCGGTGGAGTGGTGGATGAAGATGAGCTTGACAACCTGATCGGGCGGATCAGGGTTGTCAACTTGCGCTGCAAGCGCCGGATAAAACGTGCCAGCGGTTAGGAGCGTGAGGGCCAATACACTCAATAGCCCTAAAAATATCTGCAAGAAACGACTGTCGGTTTTCATTTCTAACTCCTCTTATTATTTTTCTGCGTTTTATGGCAACTGCTCAATCCAATCTGGAGCGAGGTCAATCATGAACATTTCCACTTCTTCGGTGCCAGAACGGCCCCAGTTGCTGGTGAAGAGCACACGCGTGAAATCCTGATTGACGCTGGCATGCGGCTCAGCCCAATAATCATGTTCCTGGTTTTCATCCACAAGCGAATGGGTATGTGCCAGACGAACTACACGGCCGCCCGGCTTTAACTCAAGGGCAAAGACCTGGTCATCCATCCAGGTATAAGAGGCGGGGTCGCCATCATGTGTGGAAACCAGCACCCAGCCGGGGCGCTGAAAGGCACGCCCTGAAAAATGAAGCCCGATGGCTGTGTGGCTGAAATCGATCGGCCAGAGCGGGATGATTTCGCCAGTTTCCAGATCAAGCATGGAAATGCTGTCCGTATCGATATCCTGGTAAACGAACACCTCGCGCCCATCAGCATCGAGGGCAGTATCCGAGTGGCCGACAATGCGCAACAGGCTGCGTCCGTTCTGCAGATCCCGGTCGTAGACCATCAACCCGCAGGGATGCGCATCGCTGCCCAATTGTCCTTGTTCACAATATTTATCCGACTGCACGATGAAGTAATTGCCCAGAGGAGAAATGGTGACGCTGTCCGCTTCGCGTTCGTCATCGGGCCAGCCGCGCAGGTCACGCATAGCGATGACTGTATCGGTCTGTAAATCATAGATGAGATAAGCGCTGTCCAGCCAATCCTGGTCTTCAGCCATCAATCCCCAATAACGACTATCTAAAGAAGGGCTGCCTTCGTAACGTGTCCAGACCATGACAGGGTTTTGACCGGGTAAATCGGTGGCGAAGTCATGAACGGCAACCTGCTCACCGGTCTGGAGGTTGTAAGACATCAGGCGTGTTCCAGTAATAAAGTAAATGATATTTGGATCATCGGCATCCCAACGTGGCTCTACATCCAGGGGGAGACTGCCAAGCGGCTGAAGTGTGGCAGCATCATACAGGTACCAGTATGCATTCACACTGCGCACAAGGATGCGTGTGCCATCAGCATTGAAGGATTGGACACGCGAGTATTCGTTCTTCATCCCACGCGAGTCATCATCCCCGCTCACATCTGTGTTACGATCCGTAACACGCACAACGCAAGAACCGAAAATGGGGTCGCGAAAAGGGATGCCCCTCTGCGGCTCGTCCATCTCGGGTGGCTGGCGCACTTCGAAGTCCGTCACCAACGGCGGCTGTTCATCCGCACAAAGCGGGGCAACCGATGCTGCGGCGAGAAAGTCGGACGGCCGGAGGACATTCCGCGCCCAGAAGTCGGTGATAACGGACTGCAACTCGTTATCCACAGCGGTGGCATTCTCCGGGTCCGGCCCGTAGCGGAAATTGAAGCCGTTGACGCTTTCGATCCAGGGCTGCCAGTCCGGATCCCAGACCCACAGGGCATGGTTCATGCCGCGCTGTTCGAAGAGTTCCATCTCATCGCGCATGAAGTCCGCCGCGTCCGGCACCCAGCGGTTAATGCCAAACTCATTGACCGAGACCGGCACGCCATGCTCCGCCTGGTAATCATCGATAACCGAGAGGTAATCGTCCAGCCATGCCCGGTCGAACCTGTCCGCCTGGTCATCCCAGTCGAGATCGAACAAGCCTGGATAGGTATTTGACGCGGGCGGCTCTTGATGGGTATAGTCCTCCTGCGGTTCGTATTGGTGAACCATATAGACGATGCGCGGATCGTCCACTGGTTCCAGCCAGGGCAGCCAGCGCACCGCGCCCCAACTCATGCTGCCGACCAGGATCGGGGTCTGCGTGTCCACTTCGCGAACTGCTTCTACAATGCGCGGGTAAAAACGATTCCAGTCGTAAATACTGCCGGCATATTCGGCATAGAAGTCTGATGGTTCGTAGATTTCGAATACCACCCCGTTCGCGTTCGGCTCGCACATCAGGTCGTATCCCACCACAACCGGGTTGTCGCGATAGCGTTCCGCCGTGTAGCGCCACATCTCGGCCCAGGCATCCTGCGCGGACTGGTCGCTCCAGACCGACTCGATCAACAAGTCCGGGGCGAACCAGTCGCCTGCCCCGTCGCGATAGAAAGTAAAGTCACTGCGTCCCGGCCCGGTACGAAAGGTGATCACCACGAACAGATCGGCTTCCGCCGCCATGGCGATCATATGGTCCAGGTTGGCCTGCGCCCCTTCATCCAACACATAGGGTGGTCGCTCGGTGAATATGCCCGGATGTGACAGGTTGACATAATTTGCCCCCAACGCCGCCAGTCCGTTGAAATCCTCCTGTGTGTAGGGCGGTCCAATGTAGCCATCTCCCAGGAATTCCTCCCCATCCAACTCCGGGACGATGATGCGCTGCCAGGTATTCGCGCCGCGCAATTGCGTCCCGTTCGTCCATAATGACCATTTGTCCAAAGCGGGCTCAGGGGACAAAGGAGTAGAAGGTGGCTGAGAAGGGGAAGCAGGTTCAGGGGGTGATGGAGGCGAGGACGGCTCTCCCAAGGCGGCCAATAGCCCACAAGAAAGGAGCAAAAACGTCAAAAGCAGGAATATCCCCATCTTTAGATATCGCATCAGGCCCTCCCGGATCTACAATGAGTAGAATTCCACTTTCATTATACAAAGCTAAGTACAAAAAACAAACTGGCTCCATAGTACAATTGCCCCATCTCCTCCTAGAGGTAATTTATGAATACCCCTTCCTTCGACGGCTGGACCTGCCCGATACCCCTGCAAAACTATCCCACCATCGTGATGGGACATGGCGCGGGTGGCAAGATGATGAACGACCTGATTCGACATCTGTTCGCTTCGGAATTTCATAACGATCTGCTGGCGCAATTGGGCGACTCAACCGCCCTGGAGCTTTCCGCTTTCGGTAATCAGCGTTTAGCGTTTTCCACTGATTCATTCGTCGTCAGCCCGCTCTTCTTCCCAGGCGGTGACATCGGCGAGCTGGCCGTCAACGGCACGGTCAATGACCTGGCGATGAGCGGCGCGGTACCACTCTTCCTTTCGGCTGGCTTCATCCTCGAAGAGGGCCTGGAGATGGAAACGCTGGGACGTCTCACCGCATCCATGGCGCGCGCCTGCAAGAAGGCGGGCGTGCAGATCGCCGCCGGAGACACCAAAGTGGTGGACAAGGGACACGGCGACGGCGTCTACATTAACACAACCGGGATTGGCGTCATTCCCGATGGCGTGAACATCGCCCCCGGTAATGCCAGACCCGGCGACGCCATCCTGGTCAGCGGCGCGCTGGGTGACCACGGCATTGCCATCATGTCGGTGCGGGAGGGCTTGCAGTTCGAGAGCGAGATCAAATCCGACACCGCCCCGCTAAACGGCCTGGTGGCGGATATGCTAAAGGTTACAAAGGAAATCCATTGTCTGCGTGATGCCACCCGTGGCGGTCTCTCAGCCGTGCTGAACGAGCTGGCCGTCGCTTCGCAGGTGGGCATCGAATTCGAGGAGGGCAAAGTGCCTGTGCACCCGGCGGTCAATGCAGCCTGTGAAATGCTCGGCTTAGACCCCTTCTACATCGCCAACGAGGGCAAACTGGTCGCTTTCGTGCCCCAAGCGCATGCGGCAGAAATTCTGGCGGTGATGAAAGACAACGAATACGGACAAGAAGCCACCCTCATCGGTCGTGTCACAGAAGAACATCCCGGCCTGGTGGTCGCTAAAACCGCCCTCGGAAGTTCGCGCGTGGTGGACTTGCCCGCTGGGGAATTATTGCCCAGGATTTGCTAAATCGGTAACCAAACAGGAGATCAAATGCCTAAAAAGCGCAAAAAGGATAAAAAGCCTCACCGCCCAAAGGTCAACTCGCAAATTCCCATCTCACAGGTGCGTAAAGTCACACTTGAGAGTCCCGTACAAGTGCTACGAAACGCCCGCCAGTACCCGATCCTGGGCTGCTGGATCATGGAGGGCTGGCAGGAAAGCGGCATCACGCCGGTAATCATTGCCCGCCAGCAAGACGACGAGCAGGTCTTGTATGCCAGCTACCTGGTAGATCTTTATTGCCTGGGCATCAAGGATGTCACCATAGATGTAAATGTACCGCAAAAGCGTTTCGAACGCTCTCTGCCAAAGCTTTGCATGCAAGAGCCAGAAGCGATTTCGGTAGAGCTGGCTCACGAGATTGTCTACGGTGCGCTGGAATTTGCGCAAAAATACGGTTTTGAACCACATTACGATTTCACCCACCTGCACGCCGACCAGGTGCTTGATTCGCCGGAAACACACCCCCGTAGCCATAACGTCCAGTTTGGTAAAGATGGCAAACCATTCTTCGTCCCTGGTCCTTACGACGACGAACGCAAGATCAAGCACGCCCTGCAATCCCTGGAACGCACCGCAGGTGAAGGGAATTTCCACTTTATGGTCGGTTTCGGGGACGCCGATTTTTTCGGTGAATAACATCTTCTATCATCAAGAAGCACTCACTTTTCAACGGATCCCGGAATGGACAAGTCGATGACATGGAAACGGCTAGGAAGGAGCGCGCTCATTGTCCTGCTCCTGCTCTTGCTCATTCCATTAATCTATTGTTGCGGCATTCCACTGATCACAAGACAGATCTGTTATGACCACCTCAGCGGGCACGTTCCTCCAAAGGCACTGAACCGCTTCTTGGACCGGGCATTTGAGGCAATTTCAGAGAAGGACTATACCTTCTTAGCAACGATCAGTACACCGGAGGTACTAGAAGAAGCCAAAGAGGTACAACCTGTTGTGACCAACGACTATGAGATCCTTCTCAGAGACAACTTGCTCGGGCTGTATGCATACCGGGTTCGCTTTGATAGTGGTGCGACGGTATACATTACCCTGGATGGAGAATGGCACGCTTGTCCTGATTTCATCGTGACGGAGGAGGAGATATTTCAGAACATCAAACTGACAAGCATAGAGATTGAAGCAAAGTAAATTTAAGAGAGATCAAAACGCCGGGGATTGTTGAAGATTTGCCAGCCATTCATTTGAACATTGAATAACACAGGAACTAAAAATCGATAGCGCTCCTGCCTTTCCCCGTCAGGTTTTATTTCCTACATCAGTTGAATTCTGCATGAAATCAATGTATTATCTATATAGAAACATGCTCGAGGTGGAGGTGAGTATGGTAAGAAAAGTAAAAGATAGAAACAAACAACAGGACAGTGTTGGAGGAGATCAAAACATTATTCAGGGGAATGTATCCGGGGGTATCGTTGTACAAGGAAGAAACGCCAAAGTCAATGTTCAGCAACAAAGCGGAATCCAGATCAATGAATTGACTGCCCTCTTCGAAAGGCTATATGAGACCGTCCATAATAGGCCCGAGGACCCAAATGTGGACAAAGAAGAAATCAACGAAACCATCCAAAAGATCCAGGCAGAATCCGAGAAGCAGGAACAGGCCAATCGGTCCAAACTGGAGCGCTGGGTAGGGTATTTAAATAATTTGGCTCCCGATATCGTTGATGTGATCCTGGCATCCCTGGGCGGGCCGGTCACAGGTTTTGTTGCCGTCCTGAAAAATATAGCCCGACAAGCTCGCAAACAAGCAGGGGGCGAAGCGCCTACTTGAAATGAGGTCATATGAGTCCACCCAAAAGGAAAACAACTCCGCGAGATCAGTATGACATCTCGGGGAAAATAGAGGGGCAAGCCGTCGTTGTTCAGGGGCCTGATGCGCGTGTAGAGGTAAAACAAACCCAGCTTACTCCCGAAGAGATACGCCAACAAAACGAAACCGCCGAACTCAGGCTCCTACAGCAGGCTGTCATCCAGAAGATTGATACCTTGCAACAACTCGTCGAGACGCCAGCGGAATCCGGAGGAAATCCATTTCGTTTCGGACAAGCGCTAGGGCTCAATGAGTCACACCGGTTGGCAGGCAGCGAAAAACCCCTGAATGCGGTATTGGGACAACTACAAAGGAACGCATCCACTTTTGTAGCTGGCGCTGGCGGCTGCGGAAAGACCAGCTTCTTACAGGCAGGTATCATCCCTTCATTGACAGGAAAAGGCCACCTGCCGGTGTTGGTCCCAGTCGGCGCAGAGTCGCTCGAGGTATGCATTAAGCGCCAGTTTGTGGACAAAATCGCCAACACCCAATATCTGAGCCAAGTCCCGCTTTCCGCTTTTCTCCGGCACGTGACCGAATGTCTGCCAGACAAGGCGCAACTCTTTCTCTTGATTGACCGCAGCGAAGAATTCCTGGGAAGATCTGAGGAGGAAATTAATCACTTCAAAACAGAGTGGGCTTACTGCATCACAAACCTGCCGCGCCTGCGCTGGTTGTTTAGCATCCACCTGGGATCCTCCTACCTGCTAAACAGTTTCGAACCCGAGACAAATCCCTTCCACGATCTGGTCATTCTTGGACTGCTGGATAGGGAAGCAGCCAGAGAGGCCATCCTGGAACCTGCTGCAAAAACCGGTATTGAAATCGATGAAAGAATTGTCGATGATATCCTGGACCAACTGGGGCCAAAGAATATCGTCCCGTGCCAATTGCAGACAGTTTGCTACATGTTGGCCGGCGGCAGCCAAGCACTCACCCAAAGATGGAAAATGGATGAGTACGAAAAGCAAGGTCGTGCAAATGGCATACTGCAAAAGGCGCTCGAGCAGATTGTGAAGCAGTTCAAACCAGACGAGCGGGAACCTGCCTGGCAAGTACTGGCCTGTCTGACAGAGCAACGCGAATATCGAGCATCCTGGGCATGGTTGAAAGAGCGATTGAAAGAATATGAACTGGGAACAGAAACGCTGAAAGACCTGGTAGAACAACTCGAAACTAACCACCTGATCGAGATCGAAGAAGACAAATACCGCCTTGCCACCCCAAATTTCATCCCCCGCATTCAGCAATGGATTACGGATTTGGCCGTATCGCGACGCGCTGAAATGGAGGCGAAAAGACAAGCCAGGTACATCCGCGATTCCTCCCTGCGCGGACTGTTAGGTGGGGCGATTGGGTTCGTATTATTCGACAAATTATTCTACCCCGTCAAGCCGCCTGACCCTTCCTACGCAATCATGTTCGTGATCATGACCGCCGGCCTGGGCGCTATTGCCGGTCTCCTGCTGACCTTTTTTACCGACCTCTCCATCGCAACATACAGGGGTCGTACGGACTGGCGTCGGTATCTGGTCGGCGGAGTGGTCGGGGTTCTGGCTACCCTGGTCCTATTGTCCTTGTACAACAATTTCAATTTTGCCGGTGTTTCTTTGACACAGTCCGTGATTAAGGCAGCACCGGAAGCGATCGCCTGGGGACTGGCAATCGGGCTGGGTATCACCTGGGTGATGAGCGTACGGCGTTACACCGGGTTGGTCGTCCTGCTGGTCAGCGCGCTAAGCGGACTGGTGCTGCTGGGCGCGGAATTGGTCTTCGGCGCGTTGGTCAATCCTGCCTGGGAGAGCACTCCATCCCCGCTGAGAATCTTTCTGGCGGGTGGAATCACTCCCCTACTCTATCTGACCGCAGCCCTTTGGCGCCAATCTAGTTCGAAAGGAAGTGAAGCATGAACCGTTGGCAAACGTACGTTGCCACCCTCGTAGTGCTGCTGGTAATTTATTTCATATGGCAGGATATCGCCGGAGGTAACCTCATCATCACCATCACCAGGGAACTTGATCTTGTAAAGGCGGGACCTGTTGACTCCATGGAGGTGGTATACGACAGCCGGGTTTTGAACAACAACGAAGGCGTCAAGGTGACAGATGGCGGTCTTGCTATTCTGGTGTTCGAGGAATGCAGCGAATTCAAGATTTTCAACGAGAGCGAAGTCGTCAACATTGAGCTTGTGAAGGAGGGGAAATCCCGTCGCTGCCTGGCCAAGTTGGAACGCGGCGGCTTGTCTGGGGAGGTCGTCGAAAAGAAAAGTTCATTTGACCTGCGTGCGCTGATTGGAACTCGGATCATCATCTCTGGCACAAACTTCTTCGTCGTCTACGATGACGCGATGGAATTCCTGACCGTCGGCAAGTACGATGGGAGGCTGGAGATCGCGATCCCCGGTCAGGATGAGTTTGAACTTCCTGACAACACGATGGCGGATATTGCTTCGGATGGCAGCATTGCATTTTATCCCATCCTATTCGATCAAGAGACCTTCGAAAGCAATGCGCAAAACCATAACTCAGCCATAGACGGATTGAACACCCTGCGGGAGGAGCCTACCTTGGCACCCACAGAGGCGCCCGCTGTGGAGGAGATAATCGTCACAGAAGAGCCAGCCGTAGAGGAGGCACCTGCAGAGCCAGCACAGGAGTAACCTGACAAAGATTGCTCCATCTTTGCAGCGCTTCATTCAGCAGGATGGGGCGATCCTTGTTCAGTTCCATAGCGGCCACATAGGGTCACAAAGGTTCGAAAGGAAGTGAAATATGAACCGCATACGAGTAGTGAGCGCCGTGATCGCGGTGCTTCTGATGCAAAGTTGTCTGTGTAACGGCTGTTTCGGCCCCAGCGGGGGTGGAGGAGGAGGTGGGGGAAGCGGTGGAAACGGAGGCGACAACGGAGGTGGAGGGAGCGGAGGAGACAGTGGCAGTACAGCACAGGCAATCGGCCAAATCATAAAAGAACGCGCTCTGGTAAGGGCAGGGCCCTCTTCTTCCATGGAAGAAGTGTCTTATAGCCGAGATTTAAATAACAATGACGCCGTCAATGTAACCGAGGGCGGCAAAGCGCATCTGGATTTCGATTGCGGGATCCAATTTACATTGTTCAATGACAGCAGTGTGGGCGGTATCAAGGCCGAGCTTGACCCTGACACACCTCCCCGCTTGGCCTGGAAGTTAATTCGCGGAGGCGGATCTGGGCAGGTGGTGGAACCGGGCACTGAACTGGCAATCAGCGTGGCCACTGGCACAAAGATCACGATCCTTGGCACGCGCTTTTTTTTCGTCTATGATGAAGAGACGGAATACTTGACAGTCGGTAAATTTGAGGGAACCCTGCTCATCGAAATTCCAGGCCAGGAGCAGTTCAGCCTCGACGAAGCGCTGGTGGACATTGCGCCGGATGGCAGCACAAGATTTTATCCCCTTCCGTTCGAACAAGACGGCTTCGAAAGCTTTGCAGGCGACTACAATTCCCCCCTGGTTGGTTTGAACGCCTTGCGTGATGAGTATGGTCTCCCTTTGCCCGGGGAACCGGAGCCGCCTCCTCCTGGTGAAAAGCCGGTTACGATTGTCTACCGCGCGCTGGTCCGCCCTGAATACGATACGTATGCCCCAGACCTGGCAAGTAGCTGGGAAGTAACCGAGGATGGTTCCACATGGGTGTTTAGACTAAACACAGGAATTGTCCTCGAAAATGGGGACCCATTCACATCTTATACTGTTCTGGAACGCTTCGACGAATGGGAGTTCGTCCAAAATGGCTGGGCAAGTGTGGCTCCCATTGACGATTTCACCGTCAAGATCTACCTGGAAGGCGGCGATCAGTTTTTGGCCGAGAGAGGTTATGATTACAATGGCTTCTTGTGGGAGATTTCGAATTTGCAATTCGAAGTTCGTCTCTAAGCGTTTCGCACAGCCTGCCCTGTTCGCGGACAGCAACCAGGGCAGGTGCGCTTGGGCCGCCCATAAGGCCTGGTAGGCTTGCCCGTCGGGGGGTGCTGCCCAGGACTTGCCAAAGTAAGCCCTTATAGGAAGGAGTTCAAAATGGAAACAAATGATTTGGACCGTCCCGCCTCCTGGCGAGAAACCCTGCTTGCGCTGGTACCTTTTCTGCTTTTCCCGCTGGTATTTCTACTCGGCGCGATCCTGACCCCGTTTATCGAAAACCCACCCGATCCCGCCTTCGCACTTGGCATCACATTTGGAGTACTCGGCGTTCTCCTGATCATCATGGTCGCTGGCTGGGTGAAAGAATTTCCTCGCTGGGTATTTCCGTATTGGGGGTTCATCCTGCTCATCACACTTTACATGCGAAATTTCACCGGTACCATCTTTGGCTACCAGGTCACGGGGGACTGGTGGGCCTGGGCGCCTGTGGCTGGTGTGGCAGTCGTCGGCTCGCTTTTGGCGCGGGGTCTGCGGCCCGTCTACAGGCTGCTCAAATCGGTCTGGCGGGGCTGGACCACCCTCTCCTTCGTCTTCTACGGCGCGCTGCCTCTTCTGTTCATCGCGGCCTACGACGAAGTGCACAACGATGGACCCATCCTGAGCCTGATCATGTTGATCTTGTGTGCCGGGACAGTCTTCTATATGCGGACCGAAAACACCTGGCACAGGTTTGCATCCCTGGTGGGAGGCTTCTCGCTGGGCTGGATTACTTTGATGATCCACCAGAGCATCTATTGGAACGGACGCCAGGATGATTGGATGCCAGGACCGGGAAGCTGGATGGAAACACTGAAATGGACCAGCCAGTTCGGCGCTACCCTGATGCTCATCCTGGTTGCGCCTGTGTTACTTGGGCTCTTGCGCTGGGCCATAACTTCAAGGCAGACCCCCAAACCCGCTTGACCAGACCTTTTTACGTTCAAGGTTCAACTTTCACGACAAACGTCAGCACGCTGTCCGCTGCCCTGGCTGTGACCTCCCAACACCCCTCGGCTGGAAAGACTAAGCCGGTGGCCTGGAAGCGGGTCGGATAACAACAGGGGATATGTGCTTCGAGCGCGGGTGCTTTTCCGTCCAGGCGCCGGCCGGTGATTTCCAGGGTTGCCCCTTCAGGCCGGAACCAGCCCACTTTGATATCTTCACCGGGAAGAAGATAATTCTCGTCCGCACCC
>JAFGKO010000205.1 GCA_016928525.1 Anaerolineales bacterium
AAAGCATTTGGGATGTTATTCCCCATCTGTTCCCATATTTCATAAGAAATAGTTTTTGTACCTTCGATAAAAAAAGGATCAACTGCAGGCAATATGACGTGAAATTTAAGGGCAGCAAGAATTTCATTCAGTGTCTCAAACTCTTCAATTACCACGTCCGCACCATAGCTTCTAATTTGAGCTATTTTCTCCTTGCTAACTTTATGTCCCAACCAAGCTGTACATTGAATACCGGCGGAAGTGCAATAAGCAGCTATCGAAGCAGCTCCATCACCAGAAAGCGAATAAGTAGACGCATGATATATCTCTTTATTTTTCCAGTAATTTATGCTTACACTCGCCCCTCTATCAAGATATGAGTTTGTATTCGCTTTATACTCTAACTTAACAAGAACGTTTTTATAGTCTCGTGAAAGTTCAAGCAAAGGGGTATTACCCTCTCCAAAGGTAACACAAGGTAAAAAATCCGGGCTAAAAGGAAGCACGGATCTATATCTCCATAAATCTTGACGTGCTTCAAAGGGCAGATTAATTCCAATCGATCTCTCTAATTCCACTTGAAGGGGCCCATTGCATTTGGGACATAATGCATGGTACTGATATAAGGTCTCTCTGCATTCATCACATTTTAGAATAACCATATTCACTCATTTCTCAATAACACGGTACGAGGTAGGATGCCTCTTACATATGTCTAATTTGCACTTATGATTCACGACTTACTTGATTAGATGAAGTGAGAAATATATTTTAACCTACAATTCAGAATAACGCCTTGAAAATATTTGGATGTAAGATAAAACAAGCCCATAGAATTATTCTCCGGGCTTATACATTTAATATCAATAACTTTTTCAATTATTGGTTGATGGTCAATGGGTTGTGAAAGTGAGCGAATAGCATCCAAACAAGCAATTTGTTGAAAATGCCAGACAATAAAAGTGCACCAATTTTTTTACTTTTTGATTTGTACTAAGTGCGGACCCGACGGGATTCGAACCCGCGATCTCGGCCTTGACAGGGCCGCATGTTTGGCCACTACACCACGGGTCCCTAAGTTAGTAATAGTCTACTACATGCATCTCCATGCGTCAAGGTGAGATGCAGGGTATAGCAGAACGCATCTAAATTGTGCTGGACAGGGTAACAGGACAGGGCTTATCATGGCAAGTCAAAACATACAGGAGATAAGCCATGGGAAATCCAGCCACCGCCACGATGGAGGAGTATTTTGGTTGCATTACTGATTCACGGATTGAGCGAACGAAGCTCCACAAACTAATTGACATTCTGGTTATCGCCATTTGTGCAGCAATTTGTGGTTGTGATCATTGGGAAGATATTGCCGCATTTTGTGAAGCGAAGTAAGAATGGTTTGCAACATTCATGGAATTGCCAAATGGTATTCCTTCGCATGATACCTTCAATCGAGTATTTGGGCGTTTGGACCCTGATGAGTTTCGCCGCAGTTTCACGGGATGGATCCAGCGCTGCGAGTCAATTGATTGGCGGCCAAGTGATCGCCTTGGATGGGAAAGTATTGCGGCGTTCGCATGATCATGGGCTTGGCAAAGGAACGATGGACATGGTCAGCGCCTGGGCTTGTGAGAACCAGCTGGTGCTGGGGCAAGTCAAGGTGGATGAGAAGTCAAACGAGATCACGGCCATCCCACAACTACTGAGAGCGCTGGAGATTACGGGTTGCATTGTGACGATTGATGCGATGGGTTGCCAGACCGAGATCGCCCAAACGATTGTCGATGAAGCTAGCGACTATGTCCTGGTGCTCAAAGACAACCAGGGCAACCTGTTTGAAGGCGTACAAAAGCTCTTCGCAGACTTGGAAAGGAGCCACGATCAGGCCTGTGGCCACGATTACGAGAAAACCGTCAACAAAGGTCATGGTCGGATCGAGATTCGTGAATGTTGGGCAATTTCTGACCCACAAACCCTGCGCCATTTGCGTGGTTTCGAGAATTAGAAAAAGTTGCAGACGGTATCTCGTATCCGTTCTCAGCGCTGGATTGGCGATGAAAAAGCCTATGAAGACTGTTTTCATATCGCCAGTGTCGTTGGTGCAAAGCGTGTATTAGGTTCCATACGCTCGCATTGGGGCATCGAAAACAGTCTGCATTGAACCCTTGACCTGGCTTTCGATGAAGACCGTTGTTGGGTGCGAAAAGACAATGACCCAGAAAACTTCGCCATTCTACGGCACATTGCCCTCAACTTGCTCAAACAAGAGCAGACCCGCAAACGCAGTATCAAGGGCAAAAGTCTCATGGCTGGTTGGCAAGAAGACTGCTCAAGGTACTTCCCGACCTGCCCCTACTCCCAATTTAGATGCATTTGCCCTGCAACAAAAAAACAGGGAGTGGCTAAAATAGTGGGGCAAGGAAATCTTTGACATGAGCCGGATATGCTGGAAACTGCTGTTTATAGAGTTGTCGACTATTGAAGCAGTACACGAACAAGCGTAGCGCACACACCAGTGCATAGGGGCAACGCGAGAAACAGCGAGAGGATCTTGCCAGCCGCGCTAGGTAATGGCGCAACTCAGCGTTGTCCGCTTCAGCCGAGTAGGTGTTGGTTTTGCCTTCAGAGACTTCATATCTACCGAAGTGATACCACAAGCCAGCATAGGCATCAAAGGCATCGCTGTAATACTGTTGGGCCTTTTGCGCATCGTCCACCATCTCCTGAATGGCTGGCTGAGTGCGCTCCCAGATCACTTTCCAGCCCAAATAACAGCGCGTTTGCCGATCTACGAGCGTAAGGATGTAAATCCTGTTTTTTTGTTGCCGATAAAGGTGAAAAGCTCATCCATTTCGGCAGTCTTGACTTCTTTGGGTACAGGAGCTTCAGGCAAGCTGGCGGCGCTGGCTTTGACCCACAGAGAAACTGTACGATGGTTAAGACCCAATAGGCGGCCTATGCGACGTAAATTCATGCCGTCAACATATAACTGTAGAGCTTGCTTGCGAACATCATCGCCGTAGCCGTGAATCTTCGGTTCAGGAGTGTATTTGCATCCACAGTGCATACAGCGATAGCGTTGCGAAGCAGAGGCTGTCTTGCCGGCTTTATTCTGACGTGTGGTTTGGTGGCAGCGAGGACATGTCTTCATAGCTCTATTTTAGCCCATATTTTTCTCCACTCCCAAAAAACATTTAGCATTGTATAAATCCCGAAACCATACTATAATTTACCCTAGAATTTGCGCACCCCCTTTGGGCGGGCGCGCTTTTGTTTAAGCGCAAGCCGCACACATGGCCTCCAGCCGCGCACCATCCATCTGGGTGGTGCGCTTTTGATTTCCTCTTCAAGGAGTGTACTGTGCGCCGAAAGCTTGCCCTTTTCATCTTGATCGCCCTGATTTTCCTGGTTAGCTGCCAGGAACAACCCACCCTAACACCCGCTTTACCCACGGTTGAGCCATCCATCACCGGCCTAGCTGCTCTGGAGGTTGACCAATCCACATCTGACGCCATACGCCAGAACATGGCGATGTTCCTCAAATCCAACCCATACACCGAATTCGAGGCCGGCAACCAGTTGCTCCTATACCTGGCATCCAGTGGGGAGTTCGGCCAGGCGGAGATCACACTGGGCAGCGGTGCAACCTACCAGGCTGATGTGCTCTACGCCTATGCCCTGATGAGCAGCCAGCGCGTGCTCATTGCGCCAGTACTCATTGGGATGACTCTGACGGATGGTCGCTACGTCTACTACTCTGAAAAATACTCCTTCGAAACTTCAGAAAGCGTCACTACCACAAGCGCCGATCGGGAAACTGCCCTGGCCGATGCCCAGGCGCGTCTGCCGCGCGGGCGCATCTTCCGCCTGCTGGCCTACGGCATGGCTATCCGTCAAGGTTTGGATTGGAAGAAATGCCAATCTGTCTCGTTCTACCCGCCCGAAATCTGCCCGGTTGGATCGTTGGTCGAGCAGTTATCCCCCAACCAAACTAAAACCTTCGTGCTGCGCCTGGCGGATGAATTCTCGCCCAACTGGCTGCTGGCCGGCTGGGTCTTCCAGGAATTCGCCCCCGAAGAACTGGTGCCTGGAGCCAGTATTGATGTGGCCTTGCCCGAACCGCCTCAACCATAGGAGATCACACTGATGAAATTCTGTTTGCCATCCTTTCCAAACATTCCTTCACGATTTCAGCCGCGTCCGCTCAACCTGGTCTATCTTCGCCAATCCTGGTGGAAACTCCTGGCGCTGAGTTTTCTGATCGCCATCTTCTTCTCCCTGCTTCCCGGCACATACTGCGCCCTGGCCGATTGCGGCGTGAAAGATAAATGGTGCAACGGCGACTGCTCGCAGACCTGCGGCCCGACCAACGGCCTGGGCGTAGTGGTCGGCTGCTCGCGCGGCGCGTATGGGTGCATAGATGATTGGATCCCTGACGCCTGGGGGATGAACTGTACTAACAGCAACGATTGCAAAGTGACCGATTGCGCGTCCACACC
>JAFGKO010000206.1 GCA_016928525.1 Anaerolineales bacterium
CGGGCTGCAATTGAAAGAAAGGTTCTTCGTTTCAGGACTTTCATTTTCTTCTGGCCTTTCAAGTGGTACTAATATTTTCTTTTGTGACGCTCCACGTTCATGATCCCCTGATGGGTGGTTTATTGGGTCTTTATGAGTTCAGGATAATGAGAGCCGATAAGCCTGCGCTCTTCCTCGGTGAGCCCGGCGAGTGGAATCGGCTGGTCTTGCGGACGGGTGCCTTTTTGGTTGATGCGGTTCATGAGGCTCCAGTTACAGGAGTGGTTGCCGGATTCGGGGTCGACAGGTTCGCGGGCCGGCAGATCATATCGCGTGAAGTCGATAACCTTGCCGGGTTCATCTTTCTGCCAGTCGCGCAGAAGTGCCAGCCTGAAATCGGGATTCATGAACCAGCGGATCTCCAAATTGGGCTCTGAACCTCCAATGCCGGTGCCGCACTGCACAAACCGGTAATCGAGTCCGGTGTTATCGGGATGCTCACGTCGCCAAGCCTCGCCGAATTCCCCTTGCGTGACTAGCCGGGTGTCGGGCCAGCGTTGCCGCACGTTCTGGAGCCACTTCGTGAGGCAGTCCAAGACTTCCGGTTTCAGGTTCTTGACCAGACTGATCTCCCAACAATTGGCCACCCAGCCGAACCCGTTGCGCGTGAAGCCATCGTCAAAGTGATTCGCCGTGACCGCCATCACTTCGGCCATGCCTTTCTCCACGCCGAGATTGCGGTACGACTCGATCGGCCCCACCCCGAGACGGCTGTTGAAGCCTCCTTCAAACCCGAACCGCCGCGCGCACAGGAAATCACAGGTCCAACCGTCCAGGTTCACACAATCGATGAAGTCAGCCTTGCCCTGGGCGGGCTTGCACCCGTGCTCGCGGCTCGGATAATACGGGTAACTGATGGAACCATCGCCGTCCCCGTTGTCGATGCCGTATTGACTCCAGATCGTGCCCTGGCAGACATGGATGCCTTCCTCTTCCGCGAGATAGCGCATATTTTCGGCGGCCAGGAAACCGGCCACAATGCTTTTGGGTTTGTAGCCGCCGCCAACCATGGCGCGCACTTTCAGCAGCGCCTCTTTGATATCCTGGTTGACTTGGGCCCTGGAACTATACATGGGCGCAAAAAATCCACCAGGAATAAAAGTGATCTCATCGCCGTATGTTTTGTGATAGCCGACGACCTGTTTGCGGATGGCGGCGTAATTCGGCCGTTCATCATGCAACGCAAGCCATGAGAAGGCCCAGGTCACTTTCGCACCCGGGAAACCCTTGGATACTGCGTTGCGAAACGCGGCCACGGTTTCGGGCGTATGAACGGCCGCTTCGTCCTCGCCTTCGTTCAGATCACGCGCCGCCTCGATCTGGTTCACGCGGATCACCGTGTTCAACGTTAGAAAACGCCCGCCCTTCACGGTCAGGTGGCTCTCTGGGGACGCTTCGGATTTTGAGACAATGTAGGTCTTCCCGGGCAGTGCGGTAAACGTAACTTCGGCTGCCGCGCCGGTTACGCTAACGGATTTCACAGTCGCCCCGTCGCACTGAACCTTGATCTCCGCATTTTTGACCGGGAAAATTACCTTGAGTTCCCGCTGAAATGCCGTTTTCAACTCTACTGACGTATCCGTGGGATAGTTCACCTCCAGTTTGCCAAGCTTTAACCGCCGACCCTTGGCATCGGGAGAGACCACAATCGTTCGGTAATCCTCCTGAACGCCGTAGAGGGTATTCACTGCGATGCTCCAGGTGGTTACCCCCCAGCAATAATCCTTTACCCCCAAACCGAGACCTTCAACACCGTTGTAACGTTCAAAAGCATGGCCGTCATATTTCTTCACCAGCTCAAATACTTTATCAGCCAGCTCACGGGCAACGCCATAATAGCCATAGCGATTAAGGCCGAGCGCAATCAAATAATCAGTTGGGGGCCACATGTCACCGCGCCAAAACCCATCCGGGCGGAAAGTTGGTTCGTTCATCGCTGAAGTGGTTACCGGATATTTGCTCCAAAACAGCGACGGGTCGGTTAACTGCCTGACCAGTTCTGCGGCCTGTTTCTCACTCGCCAGACCGGCAGTCAGCGGCAGAAACCCCTGCAGGGTTCGAATGCGGATTTGTTTGTCGGTATCCCTGGATAGACTGTAGAAGAATTTTGTTTCCGGGTCCCACATCTTTGCGCGGATCGCCTCCGTTCGTTTGGCGAGATTCCCTTCGTATTTTTTCATCATTTCGATGCGCCCGGTTCTCTGGCACATCTCGATCATGGCCCTTTCGGACATCGCCAGGAAACAAGTTTGATCGACACCTTCGATGTTCCCATACCACGCACCGCCTGTGCCGCGTGTGGGATGCTTTGTTAATTTTAGACCATCAAGGGGTGCCGCAAAATCGAATGTTTCAAATCGAGCCGTCTGGAGGATATCAGCGATCGAACATTTCTTGTATGCGCCATACTCAATCAGCCCATCATCATCCACATCGCGCTCAGTGGCATACCACGTCAAAAATGCATCCAAATATGGCAGGCAGAGATCCAGCAATGCCCGATCATCGGTCTGATTAAAGACCATCAGGCATCCCCAGGCTAGAATCGGGATTTGAGAGTAGCCATTCTGCGGCAGATCCGGATTGGTCACACAGGGCACCATGCCGTAGCGGTATGATCCTTTGGGCGCTTCCGGATTATTGTCGATAACATTCCAATAATTGCGAAAGACATCGCGCACCAGTTCATTGTCATCCAACGGAGCCCATGCATTCAGAATAAACATGGTGTCCCACAGCAACTGGCACTTGGCGTATGAAGTGTCACCTGCTCCGGAAATCGAGAAAAATCTGTAAGGCAGACCAGGAAGGGCCGGTTCCCACAATTTATCAAACAGGCAATCGCTATATAAAGCATGCACCAGCTTGGTTAATTCCGGGTTGTCCGTATATATTTGTCTTGGCAAGTTCTCTTTGGCGTGCTGAATGCTCTTTTCAGCAAGAGTGTAACTCCGTGTTTTCACTTCTTCGCCTGGCACAGCATCCGCCCTGGCGGGCCAGACCGCCGCAACCGCCAACCATGCCGCCGCCGCGATCAAGGAGACAGGAAGGTTGCGTTCTATTTGTCGATAGATTCTTGAAGGGTTCATGAGTGTCATCCTGTTGATTTCTCAATGGGTTCGTGTATTGAATTGTTACGGCTTGGTCGTCAACAAAGGCTTCATCGCCTCGGCCAGGCTGTATCCGACCATGCAGTACACCCTGGCGCTTCCCTGATAGTGGCAGTACCAGTTGCAAACGTGGCTGTCAGATTCCTTTTTAGCTTTCTGATACGCCGGATCACCTTTCAGAGCTTCGTCTCCGGCTTTCTTGACGAGTTGTTCCATCTTTTCGGGATCCGCGCTCTCCGGCTTGTCTTTCATCTGCTCCTTGAGTTGCGCCGCGACCGCCTTCCTCACCCGATGTTCTTCAGATTCCATTTTCCGGGGCAATTCATCCAGCTCGGGATACCAGAAGGGCGCAGTGCGCACATAACCCAGCGTGCCTTTCAACCCAGGGCAGGTTGCGATCTTGGCCTGTCCGGCCCTGAAATCCAACATGTTCTTGTCCGCCTTCTCGCCGCCGACACCCAGTTCCCCCAGGACTACCGGCAGGTTCGGCGCCTTGAATTCGGCGCGCAGGTCCTGAACCAGACGAACGAAATTCGGGCAATACTCATCATACACCTGCTGCCTGGTCTTATCGCCGGGCTGACACATGTCGTTCCAGCCCTGGAACCAGACGAACCCGCAGAGTTCGGTCTTGAGCCCCTTGAGCTGCGGGAAATCGGTGTCGAGATTGGCCAGGCACTCACGCACCTCTTTCACCATTTTGTGATACGACGCGCCGATCTCCTCCGGCTTGTAGCCTGACTCGTAGGCCGGTTTGCCGGCGCTGGGCGGCCGGAAATTCCCGTACAGGCTGTGCCCACCCCAACAGGTCTTGATCAGAAGAACCGGTTCCTTGAAGTGATCGCCCATCTCGATGCCGAACATCAGTTCCGGCCCGAACCAATCCGCCCCCCACGCTCCCATGCCCACCGACAACGGGCGCATGATTTTCTCGTCCGCCTTCAGATAGGAGACAAACACATCATCGCGCACGACGAATGAGCCGTCGTCGTTCTTGATCTTCTTCAGAAGATATCCATGAGTCGGGTGCTCACCGAGCCGGTCGAGCGTCTTCACGCCGCCATGCCCTTCCATGTTCGACTGCCCGGCAAGAATGAAAACCTTCACCGGCCCCTTGAACTCCTGCCGCGGCTTGCCCGGCTCAGCCCGCTGGGCCATCACCGCGTTCGTCACCAATGACATGGCGATCGCTGCGCCAACTATTGTAATTGTTGTTTTAGTATTCATTCTCGTTTATTGACAGATGCTTGCTTTCTGGACGCTTCGCGGTTCAGGATGGGCGTGCACATGCATGCCACGGAACTCGCAGCGATTCGGTTTGCCGAACAGACCATGCCCGCCCAGTGGCTGGCCATTGTAATGGTTGAATTGGATGCTTCATCTATACCGGTCCTTTAACGTATAGAAGACTTTTTTCTATTTGGAAAGGTCAGCGAATAAGTCTTCCCGGCTGGCCCCAAGCCGGTCATCAATGTCTTGCCACCACTGCGCACCGTGACCTTCTGCTGATCGCCGGCGCGCTCCACCACCAAATCCCAAGCCCGGCCGAAAGCCTGCAGGTCACGCAGCGCCATCCGCGGCCAGGCCTTGGGCAGCCAGGGCGCGCATTCAAAGGAGTCGAGGCCGGTGGGCACAATGCCGAACATGCCTTCGGTGAAAACGCGGGGATAAAGCGA
>JAFGKO010000207.1 GCA_016928525.1 Anaerolineales bacterium
CATCTTGCTGCATAGGATAGCATTTCCATGCCATTTTGCCCACCCCTTTCTTGAACAGAATTCCCATATTGAGAATTGCTGATTATAAGCCGGTTTCACGGAGTGTCAAGTTGCCGGTATGGTATAATGAATTCGAATAGTTAGAAACCAATTCTGAGCGATCAGGATGTTCCTAAGAAGTGTGGAGGCATCGGCTTAAATTTGTATGATCGGTGGGCAAAACCGCCGTAGTGGACGATTTGATCCGGTTGAACAGAGTATCGTTTGTTTAGCTTAAGAGATGACTTCTTGGGATTTGGTTGGAAAACCAAATCTTTTTGTTTTTCCTGCTGTGAAAAGCATTTAGTTTCTGCTAAAAAAATCTAAACGGAGGTTTTGTTTTGCCAAAAGTAGTTTTAAGAGACGGTGAATCTCAACAAAAGTTGTTAGGACGTTTCCGAAAAAAAG
This sequence comes from Anaerolineales bacterium, assembly GCA_016928525.1. The sequence goes on from JAFGKO010000207.1 coordinate 448, forward strand.
TCATTCGCAGTGGTGTTATGAGTGAAGTCCGTAAGAGACGCTGGTTTGTCTCCAAGAATGAGCAGAGAAGGATGGATGATAAAAAAGCAATCCGGCGGCTGAAAAAGCGAGCAAGAAAAGCGCGAGAATATGGAGATTAATGTATAAGGAAGATGCCAGGAGGTGCTTTTATGGATATCCAACCAGGCACGTATTCCAAGGGAGACTGGATCGTGCATGCCCATTATGGAGTCGGTCAGGTAAAAGGAATAGAAAAGAAGGAACTGGATGGGGAGAAGAAACTTTTCTTCAAAGTAAAAACCTTTGATGGCGTATATTGGCTATCCGTCGTTAGAACAGACGTGGAATATATTCGCCCAATTACTTCCGAGCACCAAATACGGCGTGCACTGACCATCATCCGTAGGCCGCCTGATGAGTTACCTGAGAACCACTCCCAGAGAAACAAAGTTATTTCTGATGCCTTGAACGATCCCTCTATATACGCCAAAGCTCGTATGATACGAGACCTGAATGGCAAGCAACAAGCGTCCAAACTCAATTTCTCGGAGGAGGATGCCTTCCTGAAAATGAAGAAACAACTCTTGAACGAGTGGTCTGTTGTCGAGGATCTGGATCGCAAGGTCCTGGAAGAAAAGTTGGATAAGGCATTGGAAACCAGCATCGAGAAGATTGCTGCAGAAGCATAAAACGGACAACACATCAAATTACAGAGTGCTGCATAAATATCCGAACCAGAATCCCGGTTTTTTTGAAGATGATTCGCTGGATGCAAGTTCGGGAAAATATGCAAGAAGCAGTAAAGAACGAAACCGCTCCAAATGAGAGAGAGCGGTTTTTTTCTTGATAAGGGAGTATTAAACTCAGTCCACTTCCCCTCCGCACTCTCCCGGAAATCAAGAATTAGTGATAGAAGTATGGAATCACACGATAAACTGGGCCGCCTTAGATACGAGTTCAGAAAAGGAAGTAGCGATGAGTCTGCCCAATCTTCGAACGACGCCGGTCTTTTCTTGTATGCTTGGCCTGGAACTTGTTAGGAGGAGCTATGTTGCGCTCTGGTCGGGTTGCCCTGACACTCATCACTCTGTCGATCCTGGTCCTGTCTTGTGTTTTAACTACTGTCGATCTACAGGATTCAGGTGCCATCAGCACTTCGGCAGCGCAAACCGTGATCGCCGGATTTACCCAGGCGGCAGTATCGGCGACTTTGTCCCCCATCCTACAAGAAGCAACGTTCACATGGACGCCCGAACTGCCTACTTCTACGCCCACACAAACGCTGACAGCGACAGCGGCATTCACTTCCACGCCGTTTGTTCCGCAGATCAGCGTTTCTGTGCCCACGAACTGCCGCGTCGGCCCGGGGAAGGTCTATCGGAGGGTGGGTGCGTTGTTAGTCGGCGAGACGGCTGAAGTCTATGGCCGCGACCCGACCGGCCGCTACTGGTACATCCGCAATCCAGACTCGGGTAGTGAATACTGTTGGATATGGGGGGAGTATGCGACCATCACTGGAAATACCGCTTTTTTGCCGGTTTATACGCCCCCGCCTACTCCAACGCCCACGTTTACACCCAAGCCCACGTTTACGCCGACGCCTTCGCCGGATTTCGAGGCTGCGTATAGCAGTCTGGATACCTGTGTGGGGTGGTGGGTGGAGATCAAGTTGCAGAATACTGGTTCGATCCCCTTCAAATCGATGGGAATCACAATTAAGGATACAGGCACCGATATCGTGATCGCAAACTATGTGGATGGTTTCACCGATATTAATGGCTGCCTTTCTTCAACCACCAGGGATACGCTTGGCCCGGGTAAAACATATGTCGTCAGTGCTCCAGCCTTCAATTATGATCCGAGCGGGCACAAACTGCGCGCTACGATCATCCTGTGCTCTGACCTGGACCAGAACGGTATTTGCGTGACGAAAACGATCAATTTCACACCCTGAACGGTTCTTTCAAAGGGAACCGATGATCTTCAAAAACAAACCGTCAGCGTCCTGGGAAGGAAACTGACGGTTCGGCGTGTGGGCGGTATTGGACTCGAACCAACGACCTTTGCGATGTCAACGCAACGCTCTAACCAGCTGAGCTAACCGCCCGAACAGGTCAGTATTATAACGAGGTGGGGCTGAATTTGCAATAGCGTTTTTTGTTCAACGTTATGATCCTTCTGTAATTTCAAGGCTAGTTTGATATGGTTCAGTCAGTACCCGATCAATCAGGGTTTCAGCGTCAACACCGCTGTAGTGATCCCTTAGAATATCTCTTAATCGAAATAAACGTTGGTTAGCAGTTCTTATTAGCTGGTCAAATGTGCACATCTCTACTTTGCCGAAATCACCAATTGTGCGAGAGCGAGCATGTAGCATATTTTTATCAATTCTTTCACCAACGACAAAAGCATCAATTCTTGGCCTACCATCAATAACTCCGCTAGCACTTAGGTCTTCGACATAACCTGATGCTTGATTTACTTCATTGCGACCAATTGTTTTATCTGCTCGTTTCACTTCAATGATTAATATGTGCTCTAGTTCAACCAATACGTCTTCGAAGCCGAATCTTTCCATTGCAACGGCAGATATTGTTGAATCTCCAATACAGAGCAAGTCAGGTCTGTTTTTGTAGTTGGCAAAAACACTCCGGTCAATTTTTCTTCCGAATAAGTCTTCTAACGCTCGATGAACGGTTTTATTAAAAGTAAATTCGCTTGATTCGTATTGTGGGCCAAAAAGCCAGCGAGCTTCTGTTACGAGTGGGTGAATAGTATGAAGCTCATCTGCTGAGTCTCTCAGTGAACTATTAATAAGCTTGTCCAAGGCCTCGATAACAGATAATCGTCGATCAATTTCTCGTAAGACAAGTAGTGCATCTCTTGCTGTCCATTGATTGAGTAATTGATTCAATGCCTCAATGTCATCAACATCCAACTGCGAAAGCTTAGATAATAGCGATTTACCGGATTGTGTTTTTGTTAGGTTTATCACTGCTTCAGTAGCAACTGCCAAAGTGTCAGCAGAAGTTGTGGGCGAATTTTCAACAACATTGCTAACAAACTCTGACACTTCAACTTTCCCCAGATCATCCAACGAATTGATTTCATCGCGATGATGTCGGATTACTTCTTTTATCTTCTCTTCGGCCTTATCAACACGCATTCGACGAATAAATTCTCGTGTATATTTTGCTACTGTTTTTTGCACTTTGTCGACCAAAGTAGATAATTGAAACCCTGACCAATCTGGCAAGACAAAATCAAATAAATCATCACATTGAACGATTACAGTGAAGCGTTTAGCTGGTACTGTGCGACCATCTAAAATTGTTTCGACTCCAACTTGCCATGAAGGTTCCCCAACCAACCTCCCTCCGACCCAAAATGCTACTCCATGATATACCATTCGCTTTGCTGTCCTGCTCGAATCGATAGCCGTTATTTGGATATTTGCCCCTTTTATATTTATTGTAGTCTGTTCGACTACCGCTGATAAATCCATGATCGAAATGCGTTTGTCATTAATTTCAACAATAAAATTTGGGTCGTATAGGAACCTAGCTCCGAGGACTTCTCGAGCCATATCAGGTGGTACTAAGCCTCGTTGAACAATAACGCCAAGGCGAGTTCCGTGTTCAAAATTGTTCTGTGCCAATTGTTCTTCATTTACGATTGCAAAAGGTTGTTCTCCACTCATTGATTGGAGCCAATAACGCCAATATTCTCCGTCCCTTGCAGTTTCAACAAAATACTCATCATTAAAGCAAAATAGAGCATGTCTACCCAAACCATTTCTGCCAAAGGCTCGCCTACGGCCATCTATTCCTGGTGGAAACTCGGCATATTCACCTTGGTGATCAACGCGGAGATAGCCTAATGTCATCCAACGTTTAAGGAACTGATCTCTTGTCATGCCTGTTCCATCATCCTCGATAATCAATTCTTCCCCAGTACTTTCAGGTATGAAGATATTAACCGTGCTTGCACCAGCATCCCAAGCATAGCAACTAATTCTGTTAATGCAGTATACGGCTCTGTGGCTATCCTACCTAAGGTTCGTCTTAGGTAGTTTTCAGCAAATAGTGTGCCATAAAATGGTTTTTGTACGTAACTCATGCCGACGCCCTTTACGGAAGGTTTATATAATAAGTATACGCCAAATTAGAAATAATGTGCGATTTTTATTGAAATCTGCGAATGAGATGAATTTGGAACCTACCGAACGGTAGGTAGGTTATGGATTAATCACAATTAAGGTCTTAACCCTAGGGTATTTCAGGCCTGGGCTTGATTTCAGGCCGCCTCCAACCCTGTAAGATGAAGGTACCTATTCGCCCATCATGGAGGTGGCCTATGAATTTTAACGAACGCAAGGCCCTGCGCCTGGCGCTCATCCTTTCGGGAGCGGTGTTGTTGGTCGTGGCGGGATTTGGCCTGCACGGCGCGACAGCCTCCGCGTCTACGCTTGAAGCGGCACTATCCGGCGTGGAAAGCGGGGCTGTTCTCTATTCCGCGCCCCCGCCGGTCGGGCAGGATACCTGCCTGCACTGTCACATCGCGGGTGAGAACAAGAACCTGTGGACGCCGTTCGCGCGCTGGATGGTCTTCGGCACGTTCGGGATGGTCTTCGCCTTCGGCGTGTACCGTTCCGCCAGCGTCTGGACGGGGCGCAAGCCCTATAAGCCGCTGGTCAACCGCACCGTCGAGTGGGTGGACGAGCGCTACGAGCTCTCTCCAGTCTTATCGAAGCTGGCTGCGAAACCCGTCCCCAGGTTCGCGATGAAGTGGTGGTACTGCCTGGGCGGGATTACGGCCTTCCTGTTCGTGGTGCAGGGCCTCACCGGCATCATGCTGGCCTTCTACTACAAGCCGAGCGCTGCCGAAGCCTATAACAGCATCATCTTCATCGAGAACGAAGTCCGCTTTGGGGCGGCCATCCGCATGATCCATCACTGGGCGGCCAACGGTATGATCGTCATGGCCATCGCGCACATGCTGCGCGTGTTCATTATGGGCGCCTACAAGAACCCGCGCGAGTTGAACTGGATCAGCGGCGTGGTGCTGCTCCTGCTGACGCTGGTCTTCGGTTTCACCGGCTACCTGCTGCCCTGGGACCAGCGCGCGTACTGGGCCACCACCGTCGGCACCGACATCGCCGGCAGCGTGCCCGCCATTGGCAACCTGGTGCTGGTGCTGTTGCGCGTCGGCTGGGACGTCAGCGAGGCCACGCTGGGACGCTTCTACGGCCTGCACATCATCGTCACGCCGCTGCTAACGCTCGCGTTCATGCTGGCGCACTTCATGATGATCCGCAAGCTGGGCGTCCAGCGACCGCTTTAGGAGATTTTTGGATATGGAGCTTACGAACCACGAAGACACAAAGACAGGAAGACACGAAAGAATAAATTTTTGTGTCTTTGAGCCTTAGTGCCTTCGTGGTAAGCATCCGTTCCAGGAGAATAATCTATGGCAACCACACATCCTGAACAAGAACAAGACAGCGTTCCCTTCTTTCCCAATCACTTCATGACCGAGTTGTATGTGGTAATCGGGATCGTCGTCCTGGCGGTCGTGATCGGGGCGCTGGGCATGCTCTCCCCGGTCGGACTGCAAGACCCTGCCGACCCACTTAACACGCCGCTGCACGTCAAGCCCGAATGGTACTTCCTGGCGCTGTACCAGTTGCTCAAATACGTCCCGCCGGCCGTCCTGGGCATCGACGGCCCGATGTTCGCGGTCGTTTCGATCATCGTGGCGCTGCTGGTCGTCACCTTCCTGCCCTTTCTCGACCGAAAGGCAGACAGCAAGAAGGCCATACGCATACGCGCCATCGGCGCCGCGGTCTTTGTAGTGCTGGCGATTGTCCTGACCATCTGGGGAGAGGTAAGCTAATATGGATAACGTAACTCGTCGCGATTTTCTCAATTTACTCAAAGGCACCGGCGTCGTCATCGGCGCGGGCGCGGTGGCTGCGCCTGTGGTGGCTTATTTCTACCCGCCCAAACTGGAGGAGATGCCCTCCGAGCCGGTGCTGGTTTGCGCCGAAGACGAACTGCCCGTCGGCGACTCCCGCACGGTCAAATTCGGGCGCTATCCTGCCATCGTCGTTCATCTGGACTCCGGCCTGAAAGCTTATTCCGCGGTGTGCACGCACTTCGCCTGCCTCGTCAAGTGGAACCCGGAAACGGCGCGCCTGGAATGTCCCTGCCACGACGGTTATTTCAGCGCCGAAGACGGCGCCGTGATCGCCGGTCCGCCGCCGGCACCGCTCATGATGCTTGTGGCTGAAGTGGTGGATGGGCAGATCTTCGTCAAAGTTGGAGGTGAGTCATGACCGCGGAAACAGTGACCAGTAAACAGTTACCAGTAGACAGTGGTCAACGCTGGCAGCGGGTACGTGACTTTTTCACCCACGTGATTGCCCAGCAACGCATCCTCAAGAAGGCCTATCCCGGGGTCATGCACTTCATGCTGTTCTGGGGCGTGAGCATCCAGGTGCTCGGCACAGTCATCAACCTGCTCAACATGACGCTCTTCCAGCCCTGGGTGATCGAATGGCCGCGCCTGGGCTGGTATCTGGGTTACGAACTTGTGATGGACATTGCCGGGATCATGATCCTGGTGGGTGTGGGGATGGCGGCCTTCCGGCGCTATATCCTGCGACCGAAGACGCTCGAATCGAACTGGGACGATGGGTTTGCCCTCGTTATGTTGACCCTGATCGTGCTGGTCGGCTACACCAATGAAGCGGCACGTTTCCTCTCCACCAGCCCTGAATGGATGAACTGGTCGCCGGTCGGGAGCTGGTTGGCCGGGGTACTGGCGGCGGCCGGGGTCTCGCCTCAGCAGGCCGGGGCCTGGCACGATGCGTCGGTCTACATCCATGCGACGCTGGCGATGGCGCTGGTGGCAGCCATCCCGTTCACCAAGATGCGGCATCTCATCTACGCGCCGCTCAACATCCTGAACAGGACGTTCCGCAAAGAGGGCGTGCTCGAGAAGATCGAAGACATCGAGACGACAGAACTCCTGGGTGTCGGCAAGGTCAGCGAGTTCACGACGCAGCAACTGCTCTCGTTCGATGCCTGCCTGCGCTGCGGACGCTGCGAGGAGGCCTGCCCGTCGAACTTCAGCGGCATGAACTATTCGCCCAAAGTGCTGATCCAGTCCCTGCGCACGGCCATGCTGGATAATCTTGTCTCCGGCAACGGCAAGAGCGAAACCGAATTGATGGGCTCGGTCATCCCCGAAGAATATGCCTGGCAGTGCACCACCTGCGGCGCTTGCATCGCTAAATGCCCGGCCTTCATCAATCCAGTGGACGAGGTCATTGACCTGCGCCGCTACCAGGTGCTGACCACGGGCCAGATGCCCAAGTCGGTGGGCGACACGATGCGCAACATGGAGCGCCAGGGCAACCCCTGGGGTATGCCGCCTGAGAACCGCATGGCCTGGGCTGAGGGATTAGGCATCCGTGAACTGGCTCCCGGCGAAGAAACGGATGTGCTGTTCTTCACCGGCTGCGCGGCTGCCTTCGACGACCGCAACAAGAAAGTGGCGCGCGCCTTTGCCAAACTGATGCAAAAAGCGGGCGTGGACTTCGCCGTGCTGGGTTTCGACGAGATGTGCTGCGGCGAGACTGCCCGGCGTATGGGTCACGAGTACCTATTCCAGGAGTTTGCCAAACAAAATATCGAGACTTTCGGCGCAGTCAAGTTCAATCGTGTGGTGACGGCCTGCCCGCACTGCTTCAACACGCTCAAGAACGAGTATCCGCAGATGGGCGGCGACTTCAAAGTGCTGCACTATACCGAGTTGCTGGCCGAGTTGAACCTGCCTGCTGCTTCGGCCGATGGCAACGGCATTCACGGCAATGTCACTTATCACGACTCGTGCTACCTGGGCCGCTACAACAACATTTATAAGCAACCGCGTGAGTTGCTGAAGAACGCCGATGTCAACCTGGTCGAGATGGCCCGCAATGGCGAGAATTCCTTCTGCTGCGGCGGCGGCGGTGGACAGATGTGGCTGGAAACCGACGCCAACACGCGCATCAACCATCGCCGCCTGGCCGACTCGCTGGATGCCAAAGCGGATGTGGTTGCCACGGCCTGTCCGTATTGTTTATTGATGTTCGATGACGCCATCCGCTCGAAGGGCGTGGGCGAGCAGATCAAAGTGATGGATATCGCGGAAGTTTTAGAGACGCAGTTGAACGAGGGTTGAGTAGTTTTGGAGGTGTTCTATGAACACAAACTGGATGATACACACGCATGGCGACCCACTTGGCGCGCTGCAAAAGTTCGTCAAAACGCTCTGGGAGCAGACTGATCTGGATGTAATGGTCGTTGCTCCCAACGGCGGTGTATTCTTATTGGAATCCACAGACGAACTGAAGCACCTGAATCCCTTCCGTCCGCTGATGAAGCTGAACACGGCCCGGCTGGTGGTGGATACGGCCAAGAAGCGTCCCAGCAAGCGCATAGGAGCCATGCTGCGCCCCTGCGAGATGCGCGCCTTGAACGAGATGGCGGCTCGCGGAGCGGTCAAACGTGCTGATGTGCTGGCCATCTGCACCGACTGTCTGGGTACTTTCCCGGCGGATGAATTCGAGTGGCGTACAGAACGTTCATCCAAAGGCCTGACCAAAGAGACGTTGCAGTTCGCACCCCAGGGAGGGATCTCCGCTTACCGGTACCGCCCGGCCTGCCAGATGTGCGCCGAACCTGGCGCGACCGAAGGGGATGTCAACATCGGTGTGTTCGGTTTACCAGTACGGCAGTCTATGCTGGTTAATGCCCATAATGGCAGCGTGATCCTGAAATCCATTGCGGAAGGATTGGCAACGGATGACCTGGTCAGTAAACGCGAACAGACGCTGGCGAAGATTTCCGAGCGGCACGTCCGCACCCGGGAACGTGTGCTCAAAAGCCTGAATGAAGACTTGCCCACTGACCTACAGGAATTGCTGCTGCAATTCGAATCCTGCGGGGAATGTCAGGCCTGTATGAACGTCTGTCCTATCTGCTCGGTGGAAGAGCCTCGTAGGGCAAAAGATGGCAGGCTGGTGCGCGAAGATGTGGTCAACTGGCTGCTTTCCTGTGCGGGCTGTGGCATGTGCGAGCAGTCCTGTCCCCAGCACCAGCCGTTGAGCGCGGTCTTCAGTCACATCCGTGAACAGATCGAAGCGGAGTTAGCATTGTAGATTCTAACCACAGAGAACGCGGAGCACACGGAGAAACAAATTTTTACTCTATGTTCCCTGTGATCTCCGTGGTGAAGCATATCTATTGTTTAGCATCCTTTATGGGAATTTTATTTACCCTCGCTTGACGCATCTCTTTCGCGGTGGTATGCTTGCGCGAAATATGGAACCTGTCTCCTGCCTGAACTGCACCAATAATACCAACGATAATCGCACCCGTATCAACTTGATGACGGGACGTTGGCGCATAGTACAGGTACATAAACCAGTGTACGAACAGCAAAGATAGACACACAGCCCCCCAACGCTCCGAGACAATCGGGGCGTTTATTTTATCAGCCCCACCCCTCCCGCCCTGTCGGGCACCCTCCCCAAAATGCACCGAACTTCAGGTGCATTTTGGGGAGGGACGGGGAGGGGATTAGGGCAAAGAGAGGAACTCATGACCATTTCCAATGCCACCCCTGCCTATGCGGTGCCGGACGAAAACCTCGTCCCGGTCAGCGACCACTTATCCAAGATGATGGACATCCCACCTTCGCGCATGTTCCTGATCAACAAATCGCTCAAGGTCTACCAGGAGAAGTATCCGGATTCGCCCGTCTTCGACGCTTCACAGGGTGACGGCGGCGCCTCCCTGCCCGGGGTGCCGAAAGTCATTCTGGAGCGCGCGGCAGAGATGCAATACGAGCATGGCACCTCCTACGATATGCCTTTTGGCACGGATGCCTACCGCAAGTCGGTTATTGAGCAATATTGGAAGCTCGATCCGTCGTTGGGCTGGGGGCCCGCCAACGTGCTGGGCACCTGTGGCGGACGCGATGCGCTGGTCAAGGCCTACCAGGCCATGCTGGCGCTCGGCCACGGACGGCAAGGGGACGTCATCGCCGTTTCGCGTGTGCCGTGGATTTCGTATAACTGGGGGCCATACGGCATCGGCGCCAATGTGATGTGGTCGCCGGGAGAGCCGTCAGAAGGCTGGGCCTATTCCGTTGACGGGATCAAGTCCAGTGTCGAGTTCGCTGCGCGGTCGGGAAGGAAGATCGCGGGGCTGGTCATTACCAATCCCGACAACCCGACCGGACTGACAACGTCGGCTGAAAAAATGGCGGCGCTTGCCAAATCCGCGTTGGAGGCGGGCGTAGCCTTCGTCCTGTTCGATTGGATGTACCACTACGTCACCGACGAGCAGCCCAACGACCTGAACTCCTTCCTGAAAAATTTCGCACCAGATGAGCGCAAACGATTGATGTTCCTGGACGGGCTCACCAAGTCGCTGGGCGCATCGAACATCCGCAACTGCCACTTGCTGGCCGACGAGAGCGTGGTCAAATTCATCGTGGCGCGCGCTTCGCATACCGTCATGCCGACCTATTACTCGCTGGCCGTGGCAATGGCCGCCTATGCGGTGGGTTACACGGAAGCTTCCAGGACGATTGTGGAACCAACCAACGCCAGCCGGGTTGTACTCAAAAAGCTGCTGGCCGAGAGCGGGATGCAGCACATCATCGGCAAGGGCTATTACGCCTTTATTGAAGCTGGCGAGTTCCTGCGCGCCAGGGGCTGGGCGGACAGTGAGCCGCTCGGGCAATACCTGGCCGAAAACTTCGGGGTGGCTGTTGTACCGGGCGCATTCTTCTCGCCCTTTGGCGGCGATTGGGTGCGCTTCTCGTACGCCACGCCTGCCGAACGTACGCAGGGCGCATTTGAGCGCCTGGTGGCCGGGCTAAATTCTCTGAAAGGCTGAAAATCCAACCGCAAAGCGCGCGAGGGTAGCACCCCACTAAAGCGTGGTGGAGGTGCGTAAATCTTGCAGAAAATGGGGTTCACTGGCAAACTCGTTTGACTTCCAAATCATACGAGAGGCCAATGAACTCA
>JAFGKO010000208.1 GCA_016928525.1 Anaerolineales bacterium
CCTGCGCCGCCTGGACTTCGAGACCCTGGTCAACCACTCCATCGTCCAGACCCTGCAGCGTTCGATCAACACCCAGTTGATGACCGTGGAATTCCTGCTGTTGGCGCTGGCGCTTTTCGGCGGCGTGACCCTGCAAGAATTTGCCGTCATCCTGCTGGTTGGCCTCTTCAGCGGTACCTACTCGTCCATTTTCATCGCCGCCCCCATCCTGGTAATATGGGAAAGCCAGGAATGGAAAACCTGGTTTGGCCGCGGGGAAGTCACAGCCTGATTTTGAGTAATGCTAAAAAAGGCGCATCGTTTGGATGCGCCTTTTCATTATGTCACTACAAGGGCGAACACCCGAAGCAGTCTCCTATTGATATTCACCAAAATTGATTAAGTTCCCTTGTAAAACGTCCCGAAGGTTTTCTCGAGTTCGGATCTCCTTCTGAAAAAAACCTTCGGGACGCTCTTAACCGATTTGGGTATACGTCAATAATAGCGAGGAGATTGCTTCATCGCTTTGCCCCTCGCAATGACATGGGAAATATTAAATGCTCGATTTTTCGATCTTCCTCCGCGGCCTGATCATCGGCTTCTCTATCGCTGCGCCGGTCGGACCGATTGGCGTGCTCTGCATCCGACGGACTCTGACCGAAGGACGGCTGGCAGGCTTCTTGTCCGGGATGGGCGCAGCCAGCGCGGACATGTTCTACGGCGGGGTGGCAGCTTTCGGTCTGACGGCAGTGCAAGACCTGCTGATCGGCCAATCCAACTGGCTGCGCATCGTCGGGGGAGTCTTCCTTTTATATCTTGGCGTTAAAACTTTTTTCGTCAAACCTGCTGAAGAGGCCACGGAGTCACGGCGTGGCGGGTTATTCGGCGCTTATCTGACTACTTTCTTCCTGACCATTACCAACCCGATCACCATCCTGTCGTTCATTGCCATCTTTGCCGGGTTACGCCTGGGTGAGACAGACGGAAATTACGCCTCAGCAACCGTCATGGTGCTGGGCGTGTTTCTCGGCTCGGCTGCCTGGTGGCTAACATTGAGCACCGGGGTTGGTTTTTTGCGTGATAAGTTCACCCTTGTCCTGCTAACCTGGATCAACCGGTTGGCAGGGATGATCATCTTCGCGTTTGGGTTGGCGGCGCTATTCCTTTAAAATTTCAGATACGCATCGTTCGTGAGCGGGGCAAGGTCTGGACAGTTCACAATTTCAACCAGATCGGTCAAACAGACATTAGCGGAAATTACCACCAAGATACGAAGAACGCCAAGAAAACAAGCTTGGCGTCTTTATTGCGTCAACTTGGCGCCCCTGGCGGCTTGGCGATGGGAATTTATTAATGTAAATAGAGCTGGTTTCTTGCAATGCTTCTGTCATCTACCTTACAGGTCTAAAAAGAATGTTTCGCCTCTTTTTTGTTACAATTTTTTTAGAAGATCGCTCACGAGGAGTTAGCCATGAAAGCAATTGTGCCCCGCAAGCAAACACCTTTACCGGAAAAGAAATTGGACCTAGACGATCGCAGAAGACTGGACAGGAAAGATTTCTCTTACTATATGCCATTAATCGACTACGACACCAGGGAACTCGTTGGCCATCTGGCCGATATCAGTTCTGGTGGATTCAGGATGGACAGCTTGAGTCCAATACCAACCAACAAAGATATCCAATTCCATTTGGATCTGACCAGTGAAGTGGCCAACAAGCCTTTCATGATCTTTGTAGCCCGCAGTAAATGGTGCAAGGTCGATCCGCTGGATCCCTTTTGTTACAACGTCGGCTTTCAATTGATCAATATCTCTCCCGAAGATGTTAAAATATTCAATCGCTTGATGGAAAAATACGGGAAACAACACCAGGATAAGCCCATCGATCTGCGCCGTTCCAATATGTGGTAGCCATAACGGGGTTAAATTCTGTCTTCTACACAGGCAAAAGGGTGGAAAAATATGTATCTGTTCAAGAATACGTAAGTTTTAGAACTACAAGCGTAAAGAATTGCCATTCTTTTTCAACCATTTCCGTCGCAGGTGATAATCGGGCAATATCCTTTCCACCTGCGCCCAAAAGGCTTCGGAATGGTTCATCACCTTCAAATGGCACAACTCGTGCACCACCACATAATCGATGACTTCCGGCGGAGCCAGCACCAGCCGCCAGGTGAAGCTTAGAGTCCCTTTCGCGCTACAGGAACCCCAACGCGTACGCGCCGATGAGATGCGTAGCTTCCCGGGCCTAAGGTCATGGTTACGCGCAAAGTATGATACGCGTTCGGTCAACACCCTCCGCGCCTGTTGCCGGTACCAGGCGGTGAAAACGGATTCGGCACCCGGCTGGGCAGACTTTGCCAGCTTGAAAACGCTGCCCATAACGAGGGCAGGCCTCTGATGCGGAATGAGGCGCAGCGGAATCGCTTTCCCCAGGTACCAGAAGGTTTCCCCGTCCACATACTGACGGGGAGCCCGCGCTTCATCCCGCACCCTGGCCTGCTTCCGTTCGATCCAGTCCGCCTTTGCCTCGATAAAGCGCCGGATGTCGGCTTCCTTCATCCGCAGCGACGCGCGGACCGTCAGCGTTCCATCGCTTTCGACGACCAACGAAAGGGTCCTACGTTTGCTGCGCACCAGCTTGTGGATTTCGATCATGACGGCCAACTATACCATGAGCGAGTATAATCGCAAAAACTTCGCGGAGGTTTTATGCGCCCTGATTGGGACTCGTACTTTATGAAAATCGCTGCAGCCGTTTCCGAGCGCTCCACTTGCGACCGCGCTTTGGTGGGCTGCGTGCTGGTGCTCGACAAACGCATCCTGACGACCGGCTTCAACGGTTCGCCCGCCGGGCAGGAACATTGCGACGAAGCCGGTCATCTGATGGTAGATGGGCATTGTGTGCGCACCATCCACGCTGAGACAAATGCCATCATCCAGGCTGCGCTGCACGGCGTTTCGACGCGCGGCTCTACCTGCTACGTGACTCACCTGCCCTGCATCAACTGCACCAAGGCGCTGATCAACGCAGGTATCACCCGCATCGTGTATGGGGAGGCTTATCGCATGGACGAAAATGCAATAGCCTTTTTGAAGGCGGCGGACATCGAAGTCGTGCAACACACGAACGGGTTTCGAAAAGTCGAGTAGTTATCGATGAACCCATCAAAACCCTGGCTGGAACCGACTTATACATACCAATTCACTATCCCGGATGAAGCCGTTGACGAAAACGGACACACCAATAATGTGATGTACGTGAAGTGGATGCAGGATGCCGCCGTCCGCCATTATGAGGCCATGGGAGGTACGCAACCTACGCAGGCCATCGGCGCCACCTGGGTGGTGCGCTCGCACATGGTCGAATACTTGCGCCCGGCTTTTGCGGGTGAACGCATCAAAGTAGAAACCTGGGTGGTCAACATGCGACGGGTGCGCTCGTTGCGCCGCTATCGTTTCCTGCGGGTAGTGGATGGGCAATTGCTGGTGCGCGGTGAGACGGACTGGGTTTTCGTGGATGCAAACAGTGGCTCTCCACGCGTCATCCCAGCGGAGGTGGCCGATTTGTTTACGCTCCTTCCGGACGAGCTCTAAGCTTAGACGAACCACAGATGAACTCAGATAAACTTTTTTTTCGATAAACAACCCAAAAGTGCACCAGAAGTATTCCCTTCATCAACAGGTTTTTGTTCATCCGTGTGTATCTGTGGTGAATCTTAATCACCGAATGTCTTCTTACAAACAAGCATGAAAACCTGCTGGCTATTGACGCTTGCATTCATATGTACCGCCTGTACATCGACAGGTGCCGTTTCAAAGACCGTTGATACGCCTGAAGTCGTTTTAACACGAGATTATATCGTTCACCAACAGCTTTCTTTGGTCAATGAAGGTAATGCAGAACCAGGAAAGCAAAATTTGTGGGTAGCGCTCATTCGTGATGTACCACCCTACCAGAAGGTCATCTCAAGAACAATTTCTCCCGATAAATATACCCTGTCAACAGATGAGTATGGAAATCAATATGCGGAATTCGATTTCTCCAACCATCCGCCCGGGAGGACCATCGACCTCGATATCGAATACAGAGTCGAGGTCAATGAGCTGACCTACAATCTCGGCGCTTGCGAGGGAGAGTTACTTGACGAATTCACACAAGCCGAACTGCACATAGAATCCGCCAATCCACAAGTGATTGCGCTCGCAAATGATTTGTCGAAGGGAAAAAAGACCGCTTGCGAACAGGTCCGGGCATTCTACGATTACGCTGGCGATGAATTGATCTACACCTATAACCGCAAAGCCTGGGGAGCACAGGCCACATTTGGTTTGATGGGGGCGGATTGCACGGAGTATGCCTCCCTGGTGATCGCTCTCAGCCGGGCTGAGGGCATCCCGGCCCGCTATTACGAGGGCTTACTGTATTTGGAAGACACACAGAAGGAAGCTGAAATCGCTCAAACCGAACATGCCTGGCTGGATGTCTATTTCCCCGGCGCCGGTTGGGCGGCCATGGACCCCACACTGGGACGCCTGCCGATTGGCAGAGAAACTCACTTCGCCCACTATACGCCCAATCACATCATTGTCACGACAGGAAGAAACCCCTCCACCCTGCGCGGGTCAAGTTACTGGTCGCATCTTTATTGGCCGGGAGAGGCCACAACCATCCGCATCAAAGATGCGAAATGGACGATCGCTCCTCTAACCCAATAAATACTACTTACCGACAACCTCATAGTTAAGAAAGTTCATCCTAAACTATTGACATTTTGTCTATAGTTGTATATACTATAGACAAGGTACTGATAGGAGCTGCAAATGCCCGGTGGACAAGGTTACGGAATGGGACAAGGCCGCAGACGCGGCCAGCGCAAAATGTTTTTTTTGCAATCCTGTCTGCTCGTGCTGCTACACCGTGAGCCGGGATATGGTTACAGCCTGATGGACGGCTTGCAAGAATTCGGCTTCCAACCTGACCAGATGGACATCAGTATCATCTATCGGGCCTTGCGAAACCTCGGAGAGGACGGTCTGGTCAGCGATACCTGGGACGACAACAGCCTCGGCCCACAACGGCGAGTGTACACCCTCACCCCACTGGGCGAAGATGTGCTGGCCGAGTGGATCCAAAATTTGCGCCAGAGACGCAAAGAGATCGAGGCGCTGGAGGCAGCTTATGACGCTGTCAAGAAAAATTCATAGGATAACGACTGAGGTCGTTACTACAGTTCACTTGTAAGACACCTAAAAGGAGGTGACACTATGCCATATAGAGATAGAACCGGACCCACAGGACAGGGTCCCCGCACAGGGCGCGGCGCAGGAAACTGCAACGGACAGGGCGGCGCTGGGCGCTTTGGTGGTCGCGGCTTGGGATTTGGTCGCGGCGGCCGCGGCCGTGGCTTTGGTCGCGGCTTGGGGTTTGCCCCGGAGCAGGAGCGCTCCTGGTTGGAAAGCCAGGTTCAGGCCTTGCAATCTGCCCTTCAAAGCATCACAGAACGGTTGGATGCTTTGAAGAGAGACAAATAAAGATCAAATAAGTAGAGAGCAGTGCATGAAACTTGCAATATCCATCTCCGGTAAGACGCTAGACTCCCCCTTTGACGCGCGCTTTGGGCGCGCCGCCGCCTTCTGCATCGTGGATACTGAAAACGGTGAATGGCAGGCCTTCGACAACCCGGCGCTGTCCGCTTCGGGCGGCGCCGGCGTGCAGGCAGCTCAATTCATTGCCAGACAAGGCGCACAGGCGGTGGCCAGCGGGGCGTTCGGACCGAATGCCTTCGACACGCTGGCCGCGGCCGAAATCGAAATGTATCTCGCGCCCGGCAACCAGGCTCATAGCGCGGCTGAAATCTTGGCGATGTTCAAAGCCGGGCAGCTGACCAAAGCCGAAGCCGCCACGCACGAAGGGCATCACGGAGGCCGTCGCTGATGCGGATTGTGGTTGCCAGCGGCAAAGGCGGGACGGGCAAGACCACCATCGCCACCAGCCTGGCGCTGGTCGCTGCCGAGCAGGACGCCGTCCGCTTTATGGATTGCGATGTGGAAGCGCCCAACGCCGCTCTCTTCCTCGACCCGATATTCGAGGCGCGCAAAGAAGTCGGCATCCTGATCCCGCAAGTGGACGAAGCCGCCTGCACCTTCTGCGGCAAATGCGCGGAAGTCTGCCAGTTCCACGCCATCGCGGTCATAGGCCAGAAGACGCTGGTCTTCCCGGAACTATGTCACGGCTGCGGCAGTTGCACGCTGGTCTGCCCGGAACATGCCATCAGCGAAAAGCTGGATGTGCTGGGTGTTCTTGAAGGCGGACCTACCGCTCAAGGCATCGACTTTGCCCAGGGCGTGATGAACATCGGCGAACCAATGGCCGTACCTATCATCCGTGAATTGAAGAAGTGGCAACCCATGTCATTGCGAGGGGCGGTTTTCCCCGAAGCAATCTCATCGAAAGCAAGTAGAGATGCCTTCGCGCTTCGCGCTCGCAATGACAGCATCGAGATCCGCGACGCGCCTCCCGGCGCATCCTGCCCGGTGGTGGAGACCATCCGCGGCACGGACTTCGTCCTGCTGGTTACCGAGCCGACGCCCTTCGGCCTGCACGACTTGAAGCAGGTAGTAGGAATCGCCCGCGAACTGGGACTCCCGGCGGGCGTAGTGATCAACCGCGACGGCATCGGCGACAACGCTGTAGATGCTTACTGCGCCGAAGCTGGCTTGCCAATTCTAATGCGGATTCCAATGGAGCGGCGATTTGCCGAGGGTGTGGCGCAAGGAAAAACGCTGATACAGATCGAACCGGAATATGCCGCCCAATTTCAACAGGTATTGGCCCAAATCCAGACACAGCTTCATACCGCCGGGGGACTGCAGGCGACTGAAAAGGCGCAATGCGGAAAAAAGGGCAAATTGGAAACCTTTCACCCATGAAACAACTCGTCGTTCTCAGCGGCAAGGGCGGGACTGGCAAAACCAGCCTCACAGCGGCCTTTGCCCATCTCGCATACGAAAGCCAGTACGCCGACCAGATTGTCCTGGCAGATGCGGATGTGGACGCTGCCAACCTGGAACTGGTCCTGCAGCCCCGATTACTGGAAGAACAGGACTTCAGAGGCGGACAGGTGGCCGTGATCGATCAGGATACCTGCGCTGCTTGCGGCGACTGTGTGACTGTTTGCCGTTTCGATGCGATTCATTACCACCCTCTCCTCCGGCCCTTTATTACCCCCGCAGGGGGCTCCCAAAGGGAGAGAGAGGTAGCTGGTTCGGGTGAGGGTTACTATGTCGATCCCATCGCTTGCGACGGTTGCGCGGCCTGCGTGTACCAGTGCCCTAACGAGAGCATTGCCATGCACGAGCAGGTGGTCGGCAAGTTCTATGCTTCCGAGAGCCGCTACGGACCGCTCT
The DNA here is from genome assembly GCA_016928525.1 of Anaerolineales bacterium. The sequence continues at coordinate 7,391 of JAFGKO010000208.1, forward strand.
ACCACGCGAACCTGTTCCCCGGCCAGGAAAACTCCGGCAAGCTGGTGACGCTGGTCAAGCAGCGCGCCCGCCTACACGCCCTGGATGAGAACCGGGAATTGGTCATTGTGGATGGCCCGCCCGGCATCGGCTGCCCGGTCATTTCGGCCACCTCCGGCGCGGACCTGGCGCTGATCGTGGCCGAGCCGACGGTAGCAGGCGTGCACGACATGCGCCGCGCCTTGCAAACCGTGCAGCATTTTGGCGTGCGGGCGCTGGTGTGCATCAACAAGGCTGACCTGTATCCCGATGGAACGGATGAGATAGAGTCGTTTTGCAGGGATAACGGCATCCAGACCGCAGGCAGGATCCCGTTCGACTTAACGGTAGCAAGCGCTATGGTCCAGGGCGAAGCGGTGACGGCTTTCCGTCCGGATGCGCCCGCCAGCGTTGCCATATCCGCTCTCTGGGAGCGCGTGCTCCTGTCCCTTTTGGATGGTATCCCTTCGGATGATATCCCTTCTGGATGATAAAGCATGAGCGAACCGTCACTGGAAGAAACCATTCTGGAACGCCTGCGGAGCGTGATCGATCCCGAGACCAACGTGGACGTAGTGCGCATGCGCCTGGTGGAAAACCTGTGGGCCGACGCGCTCGGGAAAGTGCGTTATACTTTTCGGCCATCCTCGTTCGTCTGTCCGATCGCGGTCTCGCTGGCCATGGACATCAAAAAGGCCGTGGCAGATGTGCCCGGCGTCACATCGCAAGAAATCGCTGTGGAAGGCTATCTGGCCGCAGCAGAATTAGAAACCCTCATCAATCAGGAGATTTAACATGAAAATTGCAATCACCGCTGAAAGCAACAACGGCCTCGAAAGCGTGGTAGCCCAGCACTTTGGTCACGCCCCCTATTTCATTCTGGTGGACGTGGAGAACGGGCAGGTGACCGCCACGCAGAGCGTGGCCAACCCGTTCACGAACGGGCACGCTCCCGGGCAAATCCCCGGCTTCATCCAGGAGCAACACGCGGATGTGATGCTAAGCGGCGGCATGGGCGGGCGCGCCATCCAGTTCTTCGAACAGGCCGGCGTCAAAGCTGCCACAGGCGCCAGCGGCACCGTCCGCCAGGCGCTGGAGAGTTACCTGGGCGGCAAGCTGAGCGAGGCCGCGCCATGTGACGAGAGCGTGGAACACGGGCACGGGTAAACCCTGCCCCCTCCCGGCCTCCCCCAAATACGTCTGAAGTGCGACGTATTTGGGGGAGGTTTGTTATTTGGAAATTGACTACCTCTCCAATTCCAGATAGAATTCCCCGCGGGAGTTTTACTTCTATATTCATTTCTATATTCATTCCAGAGGGCGGTGGAGCACCAGTCGTCCAGTTCAGTTGAATCCCTAGAAGTCGCCGCCGAGGACGGCGGTAGGAGCAGTTTTCGGATAGAAAATATATAAACCCAAAAGGAAATTACCGATGGCAAACATACTTTGTATTGGCGCTGGCTATGTGGGCGGGCCGACCATGGCCGTCATTGCGAAACATTGCCCCCAACACCGGGTAGTGGTGGTGGACATCAACGCGGAGAAGATTGCCGCCTGGCAATCGGACCAAATCCCGATCTATGAGCCGGGACTGAAGGAGATCGTGCTTAGCATCCGGGGCAGGAATCTCTTCTTCTCCACAGAGATCGAACGCAACATCGCCGAAGCGGACATCATCTTCGTGAGCGTCAACACGCCGACCAAAACCTTCGGCCAGGGCGCGGGCAAGGCGGCCGACTTGCAATACTGGGAAAAGACAGCTCGCCAGATCGTGGAGGTCTCGACCTCGCCCAAGATCGTCGTCGAAAAGAGCACGCTGCCGGTCCGGACAGCCGAGGCGATGGAGCGCATCCTCAATTTCAACGATAAGGGACTGGTCTTCGATGTGCTCTCCAACCCCGAGTTCCTGGCGGAGGGCACTGCCATTTCCGATATGGAGAACCCCGACCGCGTCATTATTGGCGGGCGAGACACGCCCTCAGGCCAGAAGGCCGTCCAGGCGCTTGCAGACATCTATGCCCAGTGGGTGCCACGCGAACGCATTCTCACCACCAACCTGTGGTCCAGCGAACTGTCCAAGCTGGCGGCCAACGCCTTCCTGGCGCAGCGCATTTCGTCCATCAACGCGCTGTCCAACCTGTGCGAAAAGACCGAGGCGGATGTGAACGAGGTGGCGCACGCCATTGGGATGGACAGCCGCATCGGTCCGCGTTTCTTGCAAGCCAGCGTTGGCTTTGGCGGCTCGTGCTTCAAAAAAGACATCCTCAACCTGGTCTACCTGTGCGAATACTACGACCTGCACGAGGTGGCGGCCTATTGGGAACAGATCGTCAAAATGAACGAGTACCAGGAGATCAACTTCGTTTCCAAGATGGTCACGGCCATGTTCAATAGCGTGGCCGGGAAACGCATCGCCCTGTTCGGCGTGGCCTTCAAAGCCCACACCAGTGACACGCGCGAGTCGCCCGCCCTGGCTGTCTGCCGGACCTTGTTGGAAGAGCGGGCCCAGGTCGTCATTACCGATCCGTATGCGTTGGACAACGCACGCCTCGACCTGAGCGACGTCGATGGGCAGGTGATCTTCGAGCCGGATCCGTACGCTGCCGCCCGGGAAGCGCACGCCATCGCCCTGGTCACTGAGTGGCCCCAGTTTGCCGAACTGGACTACCAGGCCATCCATGATGCCATGATCCAGCCGGCCTTTATCTTCGATGGCCGCAACATCCTGGACCACAAGAAACTGTACGAGATCGGTTTCAACGTATATGCCGTCGGCAATCCGCCCCGCACTCATTTTCACGACACGCAGCACTTTTAGGCCCCCACCGCCCAGCCTCCCCCAAATACGTCTGAAGTGCGACGTATTTGGGGGCCAAAAGGGGGCTTAAAAGTGATCACTCCCCGCCTGCAGAACGGGGAGCGATCTTTAATCAAAAAGGAGAGTGCAATGGCTTCTGTACAAACTATAGCACAGTGCTAAAAGTATTCAAGGCTTTTTCGTTGCAAATCCATTGCCCTGTCCCCCAACCTGACAAACCTGTAAAGCATAAACAGGATTACCCCCGAATTTAATTGGGACGCATTCCTTTTTGGAGCCAAAAACTGTCTCCCCCCCGAAAGAATAATTTTGGGGTGAGCCATGCTTATCTGACTCTACATAATTGTCATTAACCGGGAAACTAACAGGTCTGCAAGGGGCAATTTATGCTTTTTAGCTCTCCCGTTTTTAACGGGAAACCGGGTCAAAAGCAACCAAAACATGCAAACGAAAGGAGCTGAAATTGTGATAGCCATAACCG
>JAFGKO010000209.1 GCA_016928525.1 Anaerolineales bacterium
CGGCGTCGACCCGGTGGGCGCTTGCGTGGGTATCAAAGGTGTCCGTATCCAGGCCATTGTCAAGGAATTACACGACGAGAAGATCGACATTATCCAATGGGACCCCGATCCCGTTGTTTATATTTCCAAGGCGATCAGTCCGGCGCGTGTCACCGGGGTATATCTTTCGGAGACGCCCGATGCGGGCCGCACAGCGACCGTTGTAGTACAGGAAGACCAGCTGAGCCTGGCGATTGGCCGCGATGGGCAGAATGCCCGCCTGGCTGCCAAGTTGACCGGCTGGCGCATCGATATCAAATCACTGATCGAGGCGGCAGGCGATGCGGTCCAAAAGCTGCAGACGGATGGTGAACTGGCTAAGCTGCTCCCGAGCGTGGTCGAGACTATTCCGGCTATCGAACAGATCCTGACCAAGAAGGCTGAAGGCCGTCCGGTTACACCTGAAGAATACACACAAATGTCCCAGTTCGTGGACCGCGTGGAACGTCGCACCATCCAGATTCAGGAAGAAGCAGCCCGTGTTGAAGAAGAACGAGTTGTGGCTGCCCGTGCCGAAATCCCGGTTGCAGCCTTTGCGATGTCGATCTATGATGCCGGCATAAAGGAACACATCCTTAACATTCTGACCGAGGCTGAGTTCGAGACCGTCGGCGATTTGATGCTGGCTTTGAAGGTGGACGCGGATAGAGTGTTAGGCCTGGCGGGGATTGGCCCCAAGGCGATGGAGAACATCGAAGCGTCGTTGTCTGCGTTGACCTTCCCTGAACCTGAGCCAGAAGCCGAACCAGTCGCAGTAGCGGAGGAGACTCCGGCCGGCGAACAGGTAGCAGAGCCTGAAGCAGTTGTTGAAGCGCCCGTGGAAGAGGCGCAAGAGGCGTCGTTGCCGCAGGCGGAGGTCCAACCGGAAGCAGTTTTGGAAGGTGTCGAAGCGCCCGCGGAAGAAAAAGTCAAAGAGAAAAAGCACAGGAAAGATGAGGAAGCGATTTCCGAGGATTCTGACCTGGTGAAAGATGATGTGTCGCTGGATGAATTGTTTGCTTTGAAAGAAATGTTCCAGACAGGGCGCGTCGACGATGAAGAAGAGGAATCTTCTGACGATAAGAAGAAGGGTAAGAAGAAAAAGAAGAAACACGTCGAAATTGAGTACGATGAAGAGCTTGGCGAAGTTGTCGCGCGCAAGAAGCACAAGCGTGGCGAGGATGGCTTCGAGGAAGAATGGTAATTTTAGTGCCCTCACGCCTTACAACTCTTAGCCTACAGGTACAGCGCCTACTGGGACATGTGCCTGTAAGGGTAGAGGGGAGGCTGAGGGGAGATTAAGGTGGCTAAGAAAACTGCTCAACGCGTAAAACACATCCCGCAGCGGACTTGCGTAGGTTGTCGCACGGTCATGCCGAAACGTCAACTGGTACGCATTGTCCGCTCGCCCGATGGGGTGCAGGTAGACGTAACGGGAAAACTGGCCGGACGTGGTGCTTATATGCACGACCGACGCTCCTGCTGGGAGCGGGGCTTGAAGGGCGCACTGGCGCATGCGTTGAAGACAGAATTATCCACTGAAGACCGAGAGCGTTTGCAGGCATATCTGGAAACGCTCCCGGAAGAAGAGTCCGGTGAAGTGAGCGTGGACGGAACGAAGACCATGTGAACGATTGATTTTCGCTCAAGTGGCACTTTTTACTGCAAACCGGACCTGGCTTCGCAAAAATGGGGGGCGAAGCATTCTATGTGAAAATCTACCAGGAGGTGGCATATGAGCGAAAATGGGCATAAGATTGAACTCCCAGCCAGCATTGTGATTCGTGATCTGGCGCAAATAATAGAACAAAGCCCTATCGATATCATAAAAAAACTGATGAGCAACGGTGTGATGGCGAGCATCAATCAGGCAGTGGATTTTGATACTGCTGCGATTGTTGTTGCCGAATATGGGTTTGATGCTATCCCGGAAATACTTGAAGAAGAGGAAGCCAAGGAAGAAGTCGGTGAGATCCCGTACTGGCGTCAGTTGATCGCAGATGAGGACGAATCTAAACTTGTCGCGCGCGCGCCGGTAGTCACCATCCTTGGGCATGTCGATCATGGTAAGACTTCCCTGCTGGACGCCATCCGCGAGACGAACGTGGCAGAAGGCGAGGCAGGCGGCATCACCCAGCATATCAGCGCCTATCAGGTTGAAATGAAAGGGCGCACGATTTCCTTCCTGGATACGCCCGGTCATGCGGCTTTTACGGCCATGCGCGCGCGTGGCGCCCAGGGTGCGGATATCGTAATTCTGGTGGTGGCCGCGGACGATGGCGTCATGCCGCAGACCAAGGAAGCCATCGCGCACGCCAAGGCAGCGCGCGTGCCGATCGTTGTGGCCCTGAACAAGATGGACAAGGCCAACGCTAACCCTGACCGTGTCAAGCAGCAACTGGCCGAGCAGGAACTCGTCCCGGACGAGTGGGGCGGCAATATCATGGTCATCCCGGTCTCCGCCAAGCAAAAAGAAGGCATCGACGATTTGCTGGAAGCGATCCTGCTGGTGGCCGACAATACCGACATTCGCGCCAATCCTGCTGGACGCACGATTGGAACGGTCATCGAGGCAGAGGTGGACAAGAGCAAGGGCACGGTGGCAACCCTGCTGGTCCAAAATGGAACGCTTCAATCCGGGGACATTGTAGTTGCTGGCACCTCTTACGGGCGTTTACGCGCCCTGTTCGACTTCCGTGGAAAGCCTGTTAAAAAGGTGGGCCCGTCCACGCCAGTGGGCGTGATGGGACTGAACGATGTTCCTGCGGCAGGTGACGTTTTCCGGGTTGTTGCGTCAGATAAGGAAGCCCGTGATATTGTTACCCAGCGCCTTGATGAGCAGAAGCAAAAGGCTCAGGCTCGCAAGAAGGCTTCCCTGGAAGATCTGTTCGCGGCCTATAAAGCTGGCGAAGCCAAAGAACTCAGCCTGATCATCAAGGCCGACGTACAGGGCTCGCTTGAGCCGATCATGTCGGAAGTGGAAAAGCTGGGCAAAGGCGAGATTGGTGTCAACGTTTTGTATGCAGAAACTGGTAATATTGGCGAAAATGATGTCATGCTGGCCTCTGCTTCGAAGGCTATCGTCATTGGTTTCAGCGTGCAGGCGGATGTGGCCGCCCGTCGCTTGGCCGAAAAAGAAGGCATTTCGATCCGCCTGTATGACATCATCTATCGCCTGACTGAGGACATCGAGAAGGCCCTCAAGGGTATGCTCGAACCAGTGGTGACGGAGAAAAACATTGGCCGCGCCGAAGTGCTGGCTGTCTTCCCAATCTCGAAAGTTGGTAAGATCGCCGGTTGTAAAGTGCGCGAGGGCGAGTTGCGCCGAAATGCCAAAGTGCGCCTGTACCGCGGTGAAGACTTGCTCTTTGAAGGCGAAATGTCTTCACTCAAGCATGAAAAAGAAGATGTACGCGAAATCCGAACCGGATTTGAATGTGGGGTTGGCTTGAAGAACTTCCACGACATCGAAGTAGGTGACGAACTCGTGTGCTACGTTTTGGAAAAATCGTCGTAGACAAGTATAGGCGGGGACAACTCGCCTTTTAATGGATTATGCCATCAGGAATTCGGCTTCAACGTATTGCGGATCGTATCCGTCAAGAACTCTCGGAAATGCTCATCCGGGAGATCAGTGACCCGCGCCTGCAACAGATTTACGTCACAGATGTGAGAGTGGACCGTGAACTGGCTTTTGCGGATATCTACGTTTCGGCAGTCGAGGGGGCAGAGCGGTCCGCGGAAATCCTGGCTGGCTTGAAGAGCGCCAGCGGTTTTATGCGCCGGGCGCTGGCTGCGCGGGTTGAATTGCGTACCTTTCCGCGCCTGCGTTTCCACTGGGATCCGACCCCTGAACACGCCGATCATATCGAGAGATTGCTGGCGCAATTGAAAGCTAAAAACACTTCACGGAGTTGATATAAAGAGAATGCCTGGAGATATCATCGCAGCGATCAAAGAACGCCTGGAAATCGCTCAAAAAGTATTGATTACCTCACACGTCCGCCCGGATGGTGATGCCATTGGTTCCCTGATCGGGTTGGGCCTGGCTTTGCAGAACGCTGGCAAAACCGTCCAGATGGTGCTGGCTGACGGTGTACCGTCAAGTTTTCGGTTTTTGGAGGGCAGTGACCAGGTCCGCAAAGAACCGGAAGGAGATTTTGACACGTTCATATCCGTCGATTGCGCCGATTATAAACGAACGGGCAAGCCGTTCGAGTCTTTCCGTCAACCGGATATAAATATCGACCATCACATCACGAACGAACGTTTCGGTGACTTGAATTTGATCGAGGGCCAGGAAGTTGCTACCGCGGCCATCCTGACCAAGTATCTGCCTGCCTGGGGCTACGAGATCACCCAACCAATTGCAGCCGCCCTGTTGATTGCGATCATTACCGATACGCTGGGCTTTCGCACATCCAATATGACGCCTGAAGCTCTGCGGCAGGCAGCCACCCTGATGGAAGCCGGCGTGAACATGCCGGAGCTATATATGCGCGGACTTGTTCGTCGGTCATTGAGTGCCTCGCGTTATTGGGGAGCCGGGCTTTCGAAACTTGAAAGTTCCAATGACATTGTGTGGAGCACACTGACGCTGGATGATCGCAAGACGAGCGGTTACTCCGGTAACGATGATGCCGACCTGATCAATGAAATTTCAGCTATCGACGACAAAAAGGTAGGTATAATTTTCGTGGAACAACACGACAAACATGTTAAGATATCCTGGCGCGCTATGCAAGCGGGAATCGATGTTTCGCCGGTTGCCAAACATTTTGGCGGCGGCGGGCATGCAGCTGCAGCCGGTGCAGATATCCCAGGCGCGCTGAACGAGATTCAACCATTAGTACTTAAGACCACGAAAGAAATGTTGGGTCTTTAGTGCCGCAACCAGTTAGAATAGTAGGAATACTTTGAAGTTTACCCTTTGTTACGCGGCAAATTCCCTTACCACTGAAGATTGTTGCGGTACTAGCCAAAAAATCGATAAATGTGTGATAATAAGACAAGAAAAGGATGATTTAGGAGGAATTTGAATATGAACAGTCAAGACGTAAAGAATGCCATCTCCGGCGTTTTGGTCGTTGACAAACCTGTCGGCATGACTTCCCACGATGTGGTGCAAGCCATTCGCAATGGGACAGGTATTCGACGTGCCGGGCATACAGGGACGCTCGATCCGCGTGCATCGGGAGTGCTGGTCATCTTAATTGGCCCGGCCGTGCGCCTGAGCGAGTTTGTGTCTGCCTCCGATAAACGCTATCAAGCCATCATTCGTATGGGTAGTTCTACTGATACCTATGATGCGGATGGCAAATTCACCAGTCAGGATAAGCCTGTCAATGTGACTGAAGAAGAGTTTGAGAAAGTGCTCAAAACTTTCGAAGGGGAGATCGAACAGGTCCCGCCGCAACACTCGGCGGTCAAGGTGCAAGGGCGGAAGGCTTACGAAATGGCTCGCAAGGGCGAGGAAGTGGAACTCGAGCCACGCATCATTCAGGTACATCACCTGGAAGTGCTCGAATGGGCTCCCCCTGAAGTCGTTGTAGATGTGCATTGCTCTTCCGGTACCTACGTCCGCTCGTTGGCGAATGACCTGGGTGAAACCCTCGGCACGGGCGCGTATCTGGTCGGTTTGCGCCGTACCAAGAGCGGACGCTTTACTCTGCGCGATGCTGTGCCCCTACGCAAACTACAGGAAGCTTTCGCGGCGGGGAACTGGTATCAATATCTCATCCCTGCTGCCGAAGCGCTGGGTGATTGGGAGGCCAGGGAACTCAATCCTGACGAAGTGGAAGAAGTTCGCCATGGGCACCGCGTCAAAGCTGACCCCGAGACCGCCCTGGGCAAGATGGTGCGCGGCGTAAGCACCCAGGGTGAACTGGTCGCTTTGCTGGAGTGCATGGAAGGCGAAGAAGGCGCCCTCGAGTGGCAGCCTAAGAAGGTCTTTTTCCAGTCTGGTTAACACAATGTAGTAGCGACTTGAGTCGCAAATGTACGACTACATCAATCCTGGCTCGATGCCCGGGAAGCCGTTACTACAATGGTTCATTATCGCTCTCTCGATCAGGTAGATTTAAATAATTCCTGGCTTACGATTGGCGTCTTTGATGGCGTGCATCGCGGGCACCAGGAAATTCTGGCGAATTTGACAGCAGGCGCCCATGAAAATGGTGCGCCTGCTGTTGTGCTTACCTTTTGGCCGCATCCGGCCGTGGTACTGGGCAAAAGGAATGACCTGAAAAGCCTGTCTACGCCTGGAGAGCGTGCAGACCTGCTCGGCGAGCTGGGCGTGGATGCTGTTATTACCCAACCTTTTACCTCTGAATTCGCGAAACTCTCTGCGTTGGACTTCATGCGCCTCGTCTCCAAACGCCTGGGTCTGCGCTCGTTATGGATAGGCTATGACTTTGCCCTGGGCCACAACCGTGAAGGGAACCTGGAACGCCTGACCGAGATCGGGAGTGAGTTGGGGTACAACGTGCAGGCTATCGGTGCGGTGGTGAATGGGGAGGATGTGCTCTCCTCCAGCCTGATCCGCCAGCGCATCCGTTCCGGGGATGTAGCTCGCGCAGCCGAAAACCTGGGCCGTTTCTACGCTTTGAGCGGACTGGTCGTGCACGGCGATGGGCGCGGGCGTAGGATCAACATTCCCACTGCGAATATCGATTACCCCAAAGACAAGGTCATCCCCGCCAATGGGGTCTATGCCACCTGGGCCTGGGTGGGCGGCGAGCGCTACCCGGCGGCCACCAACATCGGCATCAACCCGACCTTCACCCCTGACAAAGAGACACCCAACGTGGAAGCCCACCTCCTGGATTTCGACCGCGATCTGTACGACCAGGAAGTGAAACTGGAATTCGTCGAATATTTGCGCGAGGAATTGAGATTCGACAGCGTGGAGGCACTGCTGGAACAGATCCACGCGGATATTGGGAAAACGAGAGAAATTCTGAAGTGAGAAGAGATGGTTACCTTGCAGGTGACCGTCTCTTTTTGTATGCAGATCTGGTGAACGACAAAGATTCCGGAATGTGCAAAAAGATGAGGGTGATAAAATAGGACTATGAAGATTAGAGAAACGCAATTAGCTTTTAATTTTGAGGAAGTTCAACGGAAAAACGCGATCGGGAAAAATGTGCGTTTAAACAATGGAAACGCAAACAAGTTAAATCCACAAGATCGCACAGTACATGATTGGTATCGGTTTGTCTTGTCTTTTCCTCCGCATTTGGTAAGGAATTATCTGGTTGACTTTAAACTAGACCAAAACAGTGTTGTTCTCGACCCTTTTTGTGGCACGGGTACAACCTTGGTTGAAGCCAAGTTTCAAGGGGTTGAGTCCATTGGTTTAGAAGCACATCCTTTTGTCCATTTTGCTGCATCTACGAAGGTTAATTGGAGTATTGCCCCTGATCTCTTGTTGGAAAACTCACAGGAAATTGCCTACACGGTTCTAAAAGTATTTGAAAGTCAAGGTTTAAGTGATGAGTACGTTCTGGCAGGTACAAAGCAAGATATTCAACTGAGAAGGCTAGAACCTGATGTGCACAAATTGCTTCTCAAGAATTCAATCAGTGAGATTCCGCTACATAAAACTTTGGTCCTTCTCGATATTTTAAAAGAGTATGAAAAAGAAAATTTTTACGCACATTCGATCTTGGCTCTTGCAAATGCTTTGGTATATAAAATAAGCAATCTTCATTTTGGTCCTGAGGTCGGCGTTAGAAAGCCTAAAAACGATGTTGCTGTAGTCGCAAACTGGTTGGTAGAAATAGAAAAAATAGCAAATGATCTAAAGTTAATTCAGAGTGAATCATATCCTGCCTCAAAGGTATTTCTGGGTGATTCGCGTGAGATAGGGAATATATTGAATACAGAATCCATTGATGCAGTGATAACTTCCCCACCTTATCCAAATGAAAAAGATTACACACGAACCACTCGCCTGGAAACGGTGTTGTTAGGTTATGCAAAAGACCGAACTGAGTTGAGGAGATTAAAAAAGAATCTGGTTCGGTCAAATACAAGGGGAGTTTATAAGGATGATAACGATGATCAATGGATAGCTGCACATCCAGAGATACAGAGAATCGCCGATGCAATTGAAAAACGGAGAATAGAATTGGGGAAAGAATCAGGTTTTGAAAAATTATATGCCAGGGTTACGAAACTGTATTTTGGGGGTATGGCTCGACATCTTTCTGATTTGGGCCCCATTTTGCGCCCTGGCGCTCGGTTAGCTTATGTTGTTGGTGATCAAGCGTCATATTTGCGAATAAAGATAAAAACAGGCGAAATCTTAGCTGATATTGCAAGCACGCTAGGCTATCAGGTTGAAAGGATAGATCTTTTTCGCACGAGATTATCAACAGCTACCAAAGAGCAGTTACGCGAAGAAGTTGTAGTTCTCAGTTGGAAAGGAAAGAGATAAGGATGTCCCAAAAGAATAATCGCTACACTATTTTGATTGAAGCCATATTTGCAAAGCACTATCAAAAAAGCATTACCGAATTTGAGTTTGAGCGCGATGAAATTGTTCAACAGGCAAAGTTGTTGAGTGTGAAATTGCCCAAAAACTTGGGGGATGTTTTATACACGTTTCGTTACCGGGCAGAATTACCAAAGAGTATTACATCTACAGCGCCTTCCAACCTTGAATGGATAATTCGTCCAGCAGGGAGAGGACGGTACAAGTTCGTTCTGGTGAGTCAGGCGGCAATTGTGCCTTCTGAAAGACTGGCTGTTACGAAAATTCCAGACTCTACACCAGGAATTATTGTAAGATACGCTCTAAATGACGAGCAAGCTGTACTTGCTAAAATTCGTTATAACAGGCTCATTGATATTTTTACTGGAGTTACTTGTTATTCTCTCCAGAATCATCTTAGAACTACTATACGAGAAATTGGGCAAGTTGAAACAGATGAAATCTATGTTGGTGTGGATAAACGGGGTGTTCACTATGTTATGCCTATCCAAGCAAAAGGCCAAAAGGATAAAGTTGGGATCGTGCAAATTGAACAAGATCTGATGGTATGTGCAAGTAAGTTTCCGAGGTTAGTATGTCGCCCTATTGCTGCTCAGTTAATTGGGGAAAACTTGATTGCACTTTTTGAGCTCGAAGAAACCGAAGGTGGTATTGGTATCACTTCTGAGAAACATTATAAACTCGTAAATCCCCGGGATTTAACCGACGAAGAATTGTTGGAATATCAAAAACGCCTAACTTAGGTTCTTCCATACGAAAACGCTCCTATTCGGGGCGTTTTCAATACTGATATTAGGAATTTTCTTATGCCCAAACGTGATATTTACCTGCTTTCATCCAAAGAATTATCTCCCGAAACCATCGCGGTTGCTTTTGCCAAGACCTCGCGCTTCCCCGATTCTTTCCGGGATATCGCTGCCGAACTGACCGACGAAAAGTCGGCCCAGTTCCACGAGAAATGGGTGGTCGGCTACGGGCATGCCTCCGTGGCGGAACACGCCGTCTTGCACCTGGCCATCGAGAACGCCTCGCGCATTGCAATGGAGGCCATCGAGAGCAACCGGCTGGCGTCTTACACGGAGAAGTCCACCCGTTACCAGAAATGGGACCCGGAAGCCTTCCACGTTCCGGTTGAGCTGGATGGGCATACCCGTTCCGGGCACTTCCCACTGCGCGATGAATACTTCACCACCTGTCGTATGTTGTTTGAGACCTATGCGGCTTCGCTGGAACCGGTCAAGGTTGTGATTGCGGCACAGGCTCCACGCCGCGAGGACGAAAAGGAAGCTGCCTACGACCGCCGCATCCGCTCGCGCTATGTGGACGTTTGCCGATTCATCCTGCCCGCCGCCTCACTGGCCAACGTTGGTATGACGGCCAACGGGCGCGTGCTGGAGAACGCCATCCGCAAGTGGTTGTCCAGTCCGCTGGCGGAAGTGCGCGAGATCGGCGAGACGGTCAAACGGGTGGCGCAGGGCGAACTGCCCACGCTGGTCAAATATGCGGAGGCGGTGGAGTATCTGGTAGAGACCCCTCACCATTTCTCCCCCCATTTGCGAAGCAAATGGGGGGAGCCAGAGGGGGGCGATAGGTGTACTTTAGTCGATTATGACAAGGACGGCGAGAATAAAGTTTTGGCCGCCGCATTGTATCGCTTTGGGAAGATGCCCTTTAACGCTGCGCTGGAAAAGGTGAACAGCGCTTCGCAGGACGAGCGGGAGCAAATGGCCGAAGCCCTGCTGGGGAAATTAGGCCGTTACGATGTCCCCCTGCGCGAACTGGAACATTGCACCTACACCTTCGACCTGATTATGGACCAGGGCGCGTATGCCGAGTTCAAACGTCACCGTATGATGACGCAGACGCCGCAGTTGCAGACGGGGGCGCTGGGCTATGCGACTCCGCGTCTTATCACGGAAGCGGGCTTCGGGTCCCAGTATGAAGCGGCCATGGATGCGGCCCGGTCGGTTTGGGAGAAGCTGAACGAGTTCAACCCATACGTTGCGCAATACGTTGTCCCCAATGGATTCAACCGTCGCGTGCTGGCCACATTCAACTTACGTGAAGCTTATGCCTTTTGCCAGTTGCGTGCGGCCTCAAATGCGCATTTTTCGATCCGGCTGGTGGCGCAGCGCGTATACGAGGAAATTTCGCGCGTGCACCCGCTGCTGTCAAAATATATGGATTTGCCGGATGAACCCTGGGGGAAGATCGAAGAGGAGTATTTTACAAAAGCGTAGGGCGGGATTTCAAGGTGCCCCACAGGGGTATCCCACCCTACAATGGATCAATCGTCGTCTTCGTCTTTCTTTATCCCGAATATCTCATCGATCTGCTCCATGATCTCAGGCGTGAACTTGTCCACGAATTCCGCGGCTTTCATGTTCTCGTGTACCTGCTCCACACGGCTGGCGCCGGTGATGACCGTGCTGACGTAGGGGTTCTGCAGGCACCAGGCCAGTGAGAATTGCGCTAGGCTCACGCCCATCTCTTGAGCAATGGGCTCCAGCGCTGCTACCCTGGCCAATTTTTCCTTATCCGTCAGGTGGTCGTGTAGCCAGTCGTAGCCTTCGAGCGTGCCACGGCTGTCCTTGGGGATACCACCCTTGTATTTGCCGGTCAGAAGACCGGAAGCAAGCGGACTCCAGGTGGTCGCGCCGTAACCGTATTCCTTGTAGACGCGGGTGTATTCCGGGCTGAAGCGATGCCGCTCGAACATGTTGTAGACGGGCTGCTCCATGACCGGTTTGTGCAGGTGGTGGCGCTCGGCAATCTCGATAGCGGTCACAATCTCCGCTGCCGACCATTCGGATGTGCCCCAGTACAGTGCCTTGCCCCGCTCGATGATATTGTGCATGGCCCAAACGGTCTCTTCGATGGGGGTGGTCGGGTCAGCGCGATGGCAGAAGAGCAGGTCCACATAATCGAGCTGTAGCCGTTGGAGCGAGCTGTTGATGCCTTCGATCAGACGCTTGCGGTTGAGCGTATTTTCTTCGAGAGGGCTTTCGTGCAGGCCCCAGTAGATTTTGGTCGAGACCAGGTAACTGCCACGTCGCCAGCCCAGTTTTTTGAGCGCCGCCCCCATCACTTCTTCCGATTTCCCGCCTGCATATACTTCGGCGTTATCGAAGAAATTCACGCCCGCGTCATACGCAGCGGCCATCATCTCGACTGCCGAATCGATCCCGGCTTGATTGTGAAACGTAACCCACGAGCCAAAGGAAAGCTCGCTGACCTGTATCCCCGCCTTTCCTAAATGTCGATATTTCATCCTGCCTCCTGATTATTATTTCATCCACGAAGGGCACGAAAGATACAACCAAAATTCATGTTCTTCTTGGATAATGATTATACCTTCCCGCCCCAAGTATAATCCTGGGCATGAAACGTGCTCTTTTGCTATTTGCTTTTCTGCTGGCTGCCTGCGCGCCGCAGACAGTCGCACAGACGCCTGTACTGCCCGGAGCCTTACGCCCCTACACCACGCGCACGCCCAGCGCAACGCCTGAACAGCCGGATGGTCTCGTTGTTTCCTTCGAGACCCCTGTGCCTACGTCCACGCCATTTGTCTACGCAGTCCAGGCGGGTGATACGATGAGCGGCATTGCCTTCAAGTTCGGCGTTTCATTGGATGAACTCCTTGTGGCCAACCCGGACGTTTCCCCCAACAGCATGTCCATTGGGACGAAGCTCAACATCCCCAGCGACCCGGCCAATCCAACTGGCGCTTCGACCTCGATGCCTGTGCCTGTATCATCCCCGCAGGGGGCCTCCGTTGAGCAAATCGAATGCTACCCCACAGCAGACCGGGGCATGTGGTGCTTCGTGCTGATTCACAATGATACACCCGATGTGATTGAAAACCTGTCCGCGCAGGTGACTCTGCTGGATGTTGATAGTCAAACTTTGGCCAGCGCCCTGGCGCTTTCGCCGTTGAACATCCTGCCGCCGGGCGATTCTCTGCCGTTGATGGTTTTCTTTCCTCCGCTTATCTCCGCCGATGCTCGTTCCCAGGTGCAACTGCTGACAGGTATTCCCCTGCAATCCGACGACGAGCGCTACCTGCCTGTGACTTTGCACAACACCCTGGCCCAGGTGGACGCTTCTGGGCGTAACGCGCAGGTCAGCGGGACAGTGCGCCTGCCAGAAGACGCGCCTCCTGCCAGTTTGGTCTGGGTGGCGGCAGTGGCCTATGACCGTGCCGGGCGCGTAGTTGGTGTGCGGCGTTGGGAGTCGACGGCTGGGATTACGGCGGGTGGCAGCTTTCAATTTGCGTTCGAAGTTTCCAGTTTGGCGAGAGCCATCGAGCGGGTGGAGTTTGTGGCGGAGGCGAGGCCTTGACCCCTTACAAGGTACTCACCAGCACTACACCCCGTCTTGGGCCGACGCCCTTACGGGGCGGACGGCGGAACGCACACCGTCCCGATGTTTCTGCGGGAGTGCGGTGCAAGTGTCGCAAAGATGCCTGTTACTTTTTGCTGGCCGCGAAAGTTGAGGCTAGGATGGTGCAGTGCTTTGTGAAGTGATATGCGGTTGCGGCAACAGATTGATCAAAGGTGGGAGAAGCATGAAGACGGCCAGCCACATCCATGTCGTGATGGTTTCCGCCATCGATGTCTGCCACGTCGAAAAGGAAGCATACACGGAATCTTCAAATAAAACTACTGCCCCTATCACAGTAACAACCATGGCTAGCGTAAGCCCTAAAAACAGAAACATGAATTTTTTCCATGAAACGTTGTTGTGCAGATAGAGCCAGCCTCCCAAAGCCAGGATTAAAAAAGATACGAACACATATGGTCCAGCATGGTGATAATCATCAAAGGTTATCAAGATGGCAAAAGGTGTTATCCCGTAAAGGATAAAAGCAAGCAGCGTCCAGTCATTTCTCAATCGTTGATAAAAGGGTCGAAATACCGGAATCAACGCAGAGAACACAACGAACAGGAAGACCAGAATAATTATTCCCACCCAAAACGTTCCTGTCTGAACGAAATCCACGACAAATTGTGATACAAAAGGCGGAAATGAAAATCCGCGCCACTTTGGGTCAACGATTTCCTCGAATATAAATAAGTATATAAATAAATTTGCAAATGCAAACACAAATCCAATAAAAGGCAAAACCCAGCGCGGCAGTCTCCTGGTGAGACCCACTGCGAAAATAACCAACAATATCCCAATCAGACTTAGCCGAATAATTTCCACCACCCGGGCAGGTATATATTGAATCGCACCCATGGAGAAAAAAAGAACCAAAACCACAAGGAACGGAATGAATACCGCAATCGTTTCAGAAAAGTGTGAGCCGATTTTTTTGGTCATCCTGTTTTTTCTCCTTTCCCGCAGATGTTCGAAAAAGACCGCCTGCGGAAAACTGACCAGTTCACGAAGCAACACCTTTGCGATCTCCATGTTCCCGAATTTTGCCGCATCCGCAAGAGACAACGCGAAGACCGCCTGCAATTCCTCTCCATATTCATGACGGTAATTCCGTGGAAAGAGATTCAAAAGCAGACCATAAAGCCGACGAATGGAAGGTATACTTTTCCTCACACCTCATCCTCCCTCAATCGCAAGCGCGCTTCATTGACCATTCCCTGTAACCGGTTCGTTTCCGCTTCAAGCACTCGCTTTCCCAACTCTGTCAGGGTGTATGATTTGCGGGGCAGGCCGGGACCTGAATCTTCATCATCGAAGAGACGTTCGATCAACTCCTGATCAAGCAAGCGACCAATTGCCGTATACAAAGTGCTTGTGCTCAGGTTGACTCGTTGGCTGCTCAAGGCTTTCACATCTTTCGAAATAGCATATCCATGCTTCTTTCCGGGTGCGAGGCTCAACAAAATATAAAAAGTTGGTTCTGTGAGGGGAAGATAAGATAAAGTGTCACCAGACATCGTTCCGCCTTAATAGTCGTTTAATGATATATCGTAACATGATATATCATAGCAACTATCCTATTAAGAGTCAAGGATTGAAAGCTTAGCTGAATCAATTTTGACACCATCGCAGGTGCAGGCTCATTTCCCCTCTAACCATATATACCTTTCGATCGGCACGTCAATCGGCGCGAAGACATAGCCCTTCACATATGGCTTGACAAGTAAATACGAAAGAGAATGCGTGGTGAAAAGCACGGGCGCATCATCCACGATGATCTGCTCGGCTTGCTGGTACATCTCGATGCGTTTGGCCACATCCTGTTCGACACGCGCAGCCTCGAGCAGTGCATCCAGCTCATGGTTGGCGTAGCCGCCGGTATTTTGCGTGGAATCGCTATGGAAGAGCACATCGGCGAAGTTCTCCGGGTCTGGATAATCCGCGCACCAGCCGCCGCCGAAGATCTGTCCGTGCTGGCCGGCGATGATCTTCTCATAATAGTAATTCGGCTCCAGGTTTTCCACCATGATCTCCACGCCCAGCACCTGCTGCCACATTTGCGCCAGCGCCGCCACATCCCCGCCGATATACGAGCCGATGCCTGCATCCGTGTAGACGATGGGAGGTAGGTTATTTCCATATTTGGAGTCGGCCAAGAGCTGCCGGGCGCGGTCGGGATCATAGGGCAGGCCATTCAGTCCAATATTGAAGCCGGGTAAACCGGGCGGAAAGATGCCGATAGCGGGCAAGGCGCGTCCACTGAGTACCACGTCCATGTATTTTTGTCTGTCGAAAGCCATCGAAAAGGCTTGCCGGACCTTGACATCATCGAAGGGCGGTTGGGTCACATCGAAAACTACGTATCCTGTGCACAGGTCTACGCCGGTGATCAATTCGTTGTGCAATGGCTCAGTCGGGTCGAGGAAACGTTCGGCAGAGTAATACGAGATGCCGGTGATGTCGATGTCCCCCGCCTCATACAGGCGGATACCGACGCCGCCGTACAGCTTGACGATCACATATGGGATGGAGGGCTTCCCCAAATAAAAATCCAGGTTGGCTTCGTAGGTGATCTGCTCGAAGCGCCGCCACTCGGTCAGCTTGTAGGGGCCGGTGCCATTGGGCGTGCGGAACCATTCTTCGCCTGATTCCACGTTGGCTTTATCGACCACGAAGGCCGTCGGGTACGTCAGCTTGAGCAGGAAGTAAGGCTTGGGCGCGTCGATTGTCACTTTGAGTGTGTGTGCATCAAGCGTTTCCAGGCCTGAGATGTGATCGGCCTGCCCCGCAGCCATCTCGCGCACGCCAACAATGTCACCCAGGTAGGTCAAAACTGTGTCAGATCGCAACGCTGGCCTGGCGGCACGCTCCCAGGAATAGACCACATCCTGCGCAGTGACCGGACGCCCATCATGGAATCTGGCATTCTGGCGTAGGGTGAATATGTAGACGGTTCCGTCCTGGCTCACGCTCCAGGATTCTGCCAGATCAGGCGTCAGGTTCAGATGAGGATCGAAGGAAACCAAGCCGCTATAGACGAGCTTATCGCCTGTGCCGTGTGTGGTGGCCGGATCATACTCCCGCGGGTTGGTGCTCTCGCCTCCTGACAGGACCAGGGCCTGCCGAGGCGATGCTTGGAGCGGTTCGCTGGCTGAGGCGTTCCCCGCGGTGCCTACAACAACAGTGACCAGTAAAACAAGTGTAACAAAGGTGAAAACCTTACTCGCGAGGTTCATTTTCCCCTCCTTTGCGTTTCTGAGTGGAGAGATAGATTCCCAGCCCGAGAACGGCGAAGAGCAGGAACAGGATACAGCAAACGGCGGCGAGCATGAGCGTCAATGCGATGGGTGGGCCGCTAAGTTGTGGCGATGACTCTGTGCTGGATGAAGTCGGAATGGCATAGGGCGTCGGGGTGAGGACCACTTGCGCTCCTGCGAAGGGCACATAGGTGGGGATGAAGGTTGGAGTGGGCTGTGCGGTCGGTTGCGCGGAAGCAAGCCGGGGCGCAGCTCCGATCGCCCCCCGCCAGGCGTCTTCCAATCCTTCGACATCGAATCCATACGCTTCGATGAGAGCATCATCAATGGTTGTCCCATCTCGCAGGGTGATGAGCAGGGAGTTCATCTTACCCTGTCCGTAGGTCTCGATCAAGAATTTGACGATACTGTAGGACTGGCTGTAAGACAGGTAAGCCTTGCTGGGCACTTCGGAGAAACCGCCGCTGAGCGAACGTACGGTCAGCAACTGGTCGCCCCGGATGGCCTCGTTGAGTTGAGATTCAGAGGCCGGGTCCAATCCGCCTTCACTATACACAGCCAGGCCCTCGTTGAGCCAGGTGGGCACATCTCCCAGGCAGGAAAAGGTGAAGTGGCCGACCAGAACGTGAGTAAGTTCATGGGCGATTGTGGTACGCCCCCAGGCCAGGTCGCGCTGGGAAATACCGATGATGACAACATCGTGCTCGGGAAAGGCCATGCCGCCTGTCCAGGACGGTTCGTAGAGGATGGCATCTTTCATGTCATCCGTGTTGGCGTAGATGTAGAGGTTGACAGGCCTATCGGGTTGCAGACCGGCATCGTTTTGTAGGCGGGCGAGGCCAGTGACGGCAGCATTGAGCAATTCCTGCGCGAAAGCCTGATCCCCGGCATACCAGTGCAGGTTGATGGGGCCAGATGTGATGGTTTGCCAGTTGTATTTGGCATCAAGCCAGGTGATGGTCTTTTGATCGGTGACATTTTCCAGTCCGCTTTCATCGCTGTAGCGCCAGCGCCACCAGATGGTTGCGCCAGGGGGCAGTGAGCCGGATTGTCTCATTTCCCAAGTCCATTCGGCATTGACAGTTGTAGCAGAGGTGAATTGGGGGAAGGCTTTTGCAATCACTGTTCCACAGGTCAACTCATTTGTGCCATATTCGAGCGCCACAGATGTGATAGGTGTATTGCTTTCGATGGTTGCTCGAAAGGTGATACTGTCGGGAAAATTGAGCGTGGGTTGGTCGGTTAAGATCTCAGTTTCAAAAGCAGCGGATACCGGTTGGGGGTAGGTAAATGCCAGGGTAACGAGCAGCAGGCTCAATGTCAAGGTAAGATGCGTGGGTTTCATTTGCGATGGGCCTCCGTCAATGTGGCAACGGGATGAGTTTATCACGGCTAGGCAAGCCCTTTCAATATTGTCGACCTTCCAAGTTTGACGCATTAATACCTTGCATGTATAATCTTTTAGACCCCCATATGGGGGACTTATTTGAGGCGCGCTATGGCGTTACGTGGAAATTTACGCGATTTTACGATCACTCAACTCCTTAATCTGATCAATTTGGCAGGAAAGACCGGCACTCTCGTTGTGGACGGGCCTGCTGACCAGGCACATGTTGCTTTCCTTAATGGGAAGCTGGCTTTTGCGCGTGTTGGGAACGAAGATAATCGTTTAGCAACATTATTGCATCGTGCCAACAAGCTGACAGCCAATCAATACCGTGCGCTTGTAGAACGTGCAGGCGCGATGACCGATAAGGAATTGGGCTTGTTGCTCATTAATGCCGGGTACGTATCGCAGGAAGACATTCTGATCAATTTGCAAGAACACTGTTCAGAGACCATCCGCCGGCTCTATACTTGGGTGGAAGGTTCCTTCCGGTTCGAAGCTGACTTGCTTCCGCCGGAAGATCGTATCAATGTTCGCCTGGACCTGGAGAATTTGATCATCGAAGGTTCCCGACATTTGCGCGAATGGGAGCAACTGCAGGATGAAATTCCCAGCCTGGATATGGCGCTTAAGTTTACCGACCGGCCGCTACAAAATGTCAACTTGAGCGTGGAGGAATGGCGAGTCGTTTCATATATCAATCCGAAGAATACAATGAAGCAAATTGCCGGCGCCAATAAGATGAATGATCTGGAAATTCGCCGTATCGTGTACGGTTTATTACAGGCTGGCCTGGTTGATATTGTCCGCCCAGAGGGTATAACTGTTGCACCGAGCCCAAAAATGTTCCCGACCCAGGATAGAGAAGAACAGAAATCTCTGGTCAATAAACTTATTGGACGCATTCGCTCTCTATAACATCACGCTTTGGAAGGATTTGGAATTATGCAAACAGTCAAAATGGTTGTGACAGGACCTTTCAGCGCTGGCAAGACGCAGTTTATTCAGTCGGTCAGTGAGATTGATGTTGTTGCTACTGAGCGCAAGATCTCATCCAGTGAGGAACGTTCGGTGAAGGATGCTACAACCGTGGCTATGGACTTCGGTCGCATCACGGTGGATGAGGACTTGGTTCTATATTTATTTGGAACGCCTGGCCAAAAGCGTTTTGACTTCATGTGGGAGATCCTTTCTGAGGGCATGTTGGGTTTTATCGTGATGGTCGATAGCACCCGACCAGAGACTTTCCGCGAGGCGCGCTCGATTTTGGAAACTTTCCGTGCCTATGCGCCGACCCCGTATGTGGTGGTGGCCAATAAGCAAGATATGAAAGATGCATGGGAATTGGAGGATATGCGCCATGCCCTGCGCCTGGATCCGAAAGTGAAGTTCTTGTCCTGCGTGTCGACAAAGCGCGATTCGGTGAAAACCGTCTTGCTGGAATTACTCTACAGTATCCTTGAGGAAATGGAGACCGGGGGGTAGGGGGGCCGGTTTGTAATTTTCAGTGTCTTCGATCACCACAGACCAGGGTATTGTCCATTATGAAGTCTATGGACGTGGACGCCCAGTCATCTTGTTACATGGGTGGCTGGGTTCTTGGGGTTTGTGGCAGGAAACGATGTCCTACCTGGGGCGACATTATCGCACCTATGCACTCGACTTCTGGGGGTTTGGCGAATCAGGGAAGAAACGTGAAACCTACGCGGTTCAGGATTTTGTTAGCTTAGTAGACCAATTTATGGATCAGTTGGGCATTGTAAGAGCTCCACTGGTGGGCCATAGTATGGGAGGAACAGTCAGTTTATCGGTTGCAATCCAGTACCCTGAGCGTGTATCGAAAGTGGTGGTTGTCGGTTCGCCGATTGCCGGGTCTTCGTTGGCTTTGCCGCTGAAATGGGC
The DNA here is from genome assembly GCA_016928525.1 of Anaerolineales bacterium. The sequence continues at coordinate 19,445 of JAFGKO010000209.1, forward strand.
TGGGTATCGTCCTATCGCTTTTCTGCTTTTCAACATGATGGGTTTGTTTCGCTTGAGTATGCGAGTGGCTTCCCCATATATTTGTCGCGACCCTCGCTTTCCGGACATGATGGACCGTGATCTTTCGCGCACAACAGTTGAGTCTTTCCTGCGCAGTATTGCTTCTTTGCGCCGCACTGATTTGCGCCCCATGCTCGATAACATCAAGGTTCCGGTGATGGGCATGTATGGGGATAAGGATAATATCGTCCATCCATTGCAGTGGAAACCGCTTACAGCGGGAGTGGAGAAAAGTTGCACTGAGCGTTTTCCAAAAGCCGGGCATTTTATCATGCTCGATGAGCCGCAGCCTTTTATTAATAAGCTCAAAGCATTTTTAGACGAAGAATTACCCACTAAATGATCCCAACAGCATCTACCTATTATTTCCCAAATAGGCTGGGGCGCATGGTGTTGTTGGCATTTGAAGAAGTTATAGGTAAGAGTGGCATCAACGCCCTGCTGAATCTGTCCTCGCTTCCCCATCTTATTGACAATTATCCGCCTGCTGATGACCTCAAAGCTGTTCCATTTGAGACAATTGGTCAGTTGCAATATACGTTGGAGCAAGCATACGGTCCACATGGCGGACGTGGGCTTGCTCTGCGTGCTGGACGAGTTTTTTTCTCCACTTGTATGCGAACATATGGCACTGATTTAGGCTTTTCTGATCCAACTTTTCGCTTGCAACCCCCTGACTCAAAAATAGGAACCGCATTAAAATCTTTGATGGATTTTTTTAATCGATATACAGACCAACAAATATCCCTGGAAGAAAATGAATATAATTTTCTATGGCGTATTGGATGTTGTCCATGGTGTTGGGGGCGTCATGAAAGTGAACCGACCTGTCATTTTGCAGTGGGGATGTTGCAGGAGGCATTGTATTGGGTTAGTGGGGGAAAGTTTTATAATGTAACGGAAGAGACTTGTATTTCTCAAGGCGATAAAATCTGCTTGATTGCTATTGACCGCATCCCATTGGCGTGAATCTTGCAAATTTGTTAGGCTTGCCCTTTTCGAGATTAGGTAAGTTGTGAGAAAATATTATAAATGTTGAAAATTATTCTGAACGCCCCTCATTTTATTACCCCGTTCAACGAGCGCGCGCGCGATTTGCGTATTCAAAACCAGCCACTTTGGCTTCACCAGCGCAATGTACTGGCTCCATACGTAACCAGTGAACGTGAGTTGAAACCCGGAGCGCGTTTACCGCTTGTTCGTGAGCCGACCCTGGTTTACCGGGATAATCTCTATTTTGATGAATACTATCTTGCTGAATTTATCACACAAGCCAAAAAACGAAAACGGGCAGTACGGGCAGCCTTTTCAATCGATGATCCGGCATTTCGCGAGCACGCTCTGCCTCTCTCAACATCTTATACCCCTGCTGGGGAATTGTTTTTAGCTGATCTGTGGTATTACCCTAATGGCCCTGTAGCGGACGTGGAATCGCTTGTGATTGATTTAGAAGCGCGTGAAATGGGATATTATCATGTTCCTACCTATATGGCCCATGACACTGGCGATTTGGTATTCAATGTGCCGTTGCGGGCTTTTATGGCGATTGATTCCTGGGTACATGTTCATCTTGCGGATGTGGTGTTTGGTTTGTTCGCACGTGGGGCGCGTTTTGAGAAACGCCTGAACGAAGATACGCTTTTCAAAATCGGGATTATCAGTAAAGCGCTTTACGAAGGCTGCCAACTGCTCGAATGTTCAGAATTGGTCAAGGTTGGCAAAAATTGTGTGGTCGATCCGCGTGCAGTTATCCATGGACCTACCACAATCGGAGACAATGTCACTATCAACGCTGGAGCTGTGATAGAAAACTGTATTATTGGCAGCAATGTCAATATCTCGCAGGATGTGCAATTGATGCTTTCGGTCGTAGGGGACGGGACCTTTTTGCCATTTCGTGCAGCCTTGTTCATGACGACAGTGATGGACAATAGCATGATCGCGCAAAATACATGTCTGCAAATGAGTGTGGTTGGCCGTAACACCTTTATTGGAGCTGGCTCTACTTTCACTGATTTTAATCTGGTTCCAGCCCCCATCCGCGCTTTAGGTGGCGAAGATAAATTAAGCTTGTCTAACCGTCCCGTGATCGGTAGTTGTGTAGGACATAATTGCCGTATTGGTTCTGGTATGATTGTTTACCCGGCGCGCACGATTGAATCTGATGTGGTATTGATTGCAACCAAAGACAGACGAGTAATAGATCGCGACGTGCACTTTGAAGACAGCGATCATCATCGCTTGAAAAGTAGTTCCCTGCACTTAGCACGTTACCGACCGGAAGAGGAACAACCGGAGGTGGAATCCTGGTAGGCCGATGGATACGTTTGCCTTTATTATTCACCCGATTGACCCCAAACGAGATGTCAGCCGGAAATTTCCGTTTCTGGGACGTGCTCTAAGCGAACGCCAGATCGATTTCTTTTCAACATTCTTTCCCCCTATCTATATTTCAGAGATTGAAGGCATTACTTCCGTTTCTACTGGAAAACAGGTGAAAGGTTGGTTCATCGCTGCCCCTTATACCCCCCAACGAATGTTGGAGTTGCCAGAGCGAGTGGTTTATCGTAAGATTATACAGACTGGCCGGATGGCCGAGCGTCTCGGTGCCCGGATATTGGGCCTGGGTGCCTTTACCTCGGTCATTGGTGACGCTGGCGTCACGATCGCACGTTCGTTGGAGTTGCCGGTTACAACGGGTGACTCTTACACAATATCTATTGCAGTGCAGGCAATCCGCCAGGCAGCTTGCCTGATGGATGTTTCCTTGCGTAACGCGACAGCAGCGGTAGTAGGCGCAACAGGTACGATTGGCCGGGTTTGTGCCGAGTTGTTGGCAGAGGATGTGGCGCGCTTGTATCTGATTGGTCGCAAGGAAGAACCATTGCTTGAGTTGCAGGAGCAGTTGTTGGGCCCGGGTAGAGGCGAGTTGATCGTCAGTACGAAGATGGATGTTTTAGCTGAGTCGCAATTGATATTGACGGTGACAAGTGCCATCCATGATGTCATCCACCCGGAGCATTTGTTACCAGGAAGTGTGGTTTGTGACGTGGCGCGACCTCGTGATGTTTCTGCAATGGTAGCGGCCGCAAGAGATGATATATTAGTGATTGACGGTGGCGTGGTTGATGTGCCAGGCCCCGTAGATTTCCACTTTAACTTTGGTTTTCCGCCGGGGAAGTGCTACGCCTGTATGGCGGAGACGATAGCCCTGACTCTGGAAGGCCGTTTTGAAGATTACACGCTTGGCAAGCATATTACCCGCGAGCGTGTAGACGAGATTACTGCCATTGCTGAAAAGCATGGCTTTCGCTTGAGCGGGTTCCGTTCGTTCGAGCGAGAAGTGTCACCACAACAAATCGAAGCCGTGCGTCAGAATGCCCGAAAAAGGGCATGGCGCGTATAAAGGAGGCTCTATGGGAAAGCCCCGCCTTTTGGTTGTTGAAGACGACATCGATATCGGGAACATGCTGAAAATCTATTTCAGCGGCCTGGAGTTTGACGTGGACGTAGCCGTTCGCGGCTCTGATGCGTTGGATAAGACCAAGCAGGTGTTACCGCACTTGATTGTGTTGGATATCATGTTGCCGGATATCGATGGGTATGAAGTCTGTCGTACATTGCGGACAAGCACGCGTACCAGTCATATCCCGGTGATTTTCCTGACACAAAAAGATGAGCGCAGCGACAAGTTGCAAGGCCTTGAGCTGGGTGCGGATGATTACATTACCAAGCCCTTTGATATCGAGGAGCTAAAACTGCGTGTGCAAGGCGCTATCCGCCGTTCTGAGCGGGAAAGCCTCACTGACCCGCGCTCAGGTCTTCCGGCTGGTCGTTTGATCGAGGAGCAGTTGCGCAAGATCATCCGAGAGCAGGATTGGGCCTTGCTCGATATTCGCATCAATCACTTTGATCCATTCCGTGATGTCTATGGCTTCGTGGCGGGTGACGATGTACTGCGTTTTACTGCGATGCTGATAGGTGAGGTGGTGGATGAAACCGGCACTTCGGCGGACTTTATTGGTCATGCAGGTGGTGACAACTTCATTGTTATCACTACCGAAAACGCTGCGCCTTCGATCAGACAGCGCTTGAAAGAACGCTTTGCAGAAGAGGTGCAAACACACTACAACTTTATTGACCGTCAGCAAGGATATATGGTGGCTCAGACTTCGGGTGGGCCTGTAAATGCACCATTTATGACGCTTGCGGTTGGGGTTGTCTCGCCGTCAGAATATGGGTTTGCGGATATCCGTGAAATCACTGAGATGGGTGCAGAGGCGCGGCGGAAAGATACCCCGGGTAATTCAGTGGATTAAGGACTTCGTCTAGTATGGAAGGCTTGGGCTTGGGTCTTAGTCTGGTTTTTATCGGACTGGTATTTGTTTTACTGGTCTGGTTTTTATTGCGCTTATTTCCGCGCAACCAGGCGAATACTAGTGCTCCGCTCTCAGCTTTTGAAAATCCCGATGCTTCAGAAATAAAAGATGCCGTCATTATCGTCCAGGGTGGTGGGCGACTTGAATACTTGAACGCATCTGCACGCCAGTTATTTGGCTTGCGAGACGCCGAACAGGCCGATTTGGAACGGCTGATCCGTTTCACACGTCCATCTAATGATTTTCTTTCCCTTTTTTCTACAGAATGTCAAAAAAGGATTTCCATCGGCTCTCAATTGACAGAGGCCACGTCTTATCATATTCCTGGATTATCTCCTTCGATGTTGGTTACATTTCGCAATTTAGAAATTTCGCCTGAGCTGTCCATGGGTGATGGGCAAGCTGCGGCCTCTATCCTGCGAGTTGTTGCAGACTTTGGACAAGCAGTTTCGGCCAGTTTAGATTTAGAGGCCACTTTGCAGGCCGTCTTGGAAAATATTGGGCGATTGATCTCGGCGGATGTGCTGGAAATCAAAGTCTGGGACGATTCTAACCAGGCTCTAGTCCCATATCATTATGATGGGAGGTCAAGCGACCATCGAGCGGTGCGGCGTGTTACACGTTCATACTTTGGAGATTATTCCGATTCTTTGCTAAAACAGCATAAACCACTTTTCTTGCCACGAGTCGAGCCACAAAATGATGATACGGTTAAAGAGATTACGGAGCCGTATCTAGTTCGTTCATATATGGGCATTCCGTTGCTGTCCAACGGAAATTTCGTAGGGACATTGGAAGTCGGACAATCTGCCGAAGACAGTTTTGATCAGCATGATATGGAATTACTTCAACTCGTATCTGGTCAAATGACAACTGCCATCCGTAATGCGATGTTATTTGAGGTCGAACAACGGCGAACAATTGAATTGACAGGTCTTGCCAACCTGGCGCAGGCGGTCAGCCCAAGCCAGGATATGAAAGATATGTTCGAGCGTTTGGTTAAGAGTATCGCTCCGTTATTCGATGTAGAAATTCTTGGATTTTTACTTTTTGATGAGGATAAACGCACGCTCGAAGGGCAAGTTCCGTTTCAAGGATTACCCCCGCATATCGTGGAAATTTACCGTACGAGCATATCAACCGAGAAAATTGCTACCGATATCATCGCCGACCAACAGCCTTTGTTGACACTGAATGCTGCAGAAGATGAAACGTGGGAAATCCTTGGTATCCAAAATTTAGCCCGGGCTGCCAGTTTGCGCGATTCGGCTTTGGTACCATTGTTAGCCGGCAGACGTCTCGTCGGCTTTTTGCAGTTGTCCAACCACCGGCGGGGTGTCGTTTCTTTTTCAAATGAAGAATTGCGCTTGATGAACATCGTTGCTGGTCAGGCTTCGGCTATTATCGAGAATGCAGTTTTAGTACAACAATCGCGTCAACGTGCGTATCGGTCTGATGCCTTGCGGCGTATTGCCAGCCTTTCAGCATCTACTGCCTCGGTCGATGAGGTGTTGGAACATTCCATGCGTGAACTGGCACACTTGTTCCAGGCTGATACAGCGGCAGTCTTCTTGTTGGATGAACAGGGCGACGAATTGCGCCTCCATAGCGGGAGCGTGTATGGGGTTCGTCAAGAAGCGATAGAGGACTTGTCACGGATGTTCATGGCTGACGCCCAATTCAGATTAACTGTAACAGGTAGTCAGAAGCCCTTCTTGTCAGGGCGTTTGAGCAGTGATCGGCGGGTTTTACCGATCTACCGCCCTCTTACTACGACACTGCGTATGGAATCGGCTCTAGTTGTGCCTCTGGTGGTGCGCGATCATAGCTTGGGTGAGTTGATATTGGGCAATCGTAAACCCGAGTTTTTCAATTCATATGACCTTCAGGTAGTGACCACGGCTGCCGGACAGCTCGCATCGGCCTTAGAAAGTACCCGCCTGATTAGTCAGACGGATGTCGATTTGCGCACACGCGTTGAACAGTTAACTGCTGTGATGCGTATTAGTCGCGAACTGAACGCATCCTTAGATGTAATGCAATTACTTGAAGTAGTGCACGATGAAAGCTTGAATACTACTCACGCAGATTGTGGCACGGTTTTACTTTTTGATCCATCTACTGATGGCGAGAAACTAAACATTCAATTCTCCGTAGGATGTCCTGTAGATGAAAACCTCAACAGTATGTTGACGCGTATTTCTAATATCGATGAGCCACTGGTGATTGCGGACCTTGAGCGCGAAGATTTTACTGCACCCCATGAGGGTGTGCGCTCGGCGTTGTTTGCACCACTTCTTCAAACTGGCAAGCTGGCAGGGATAATTTATTTACATTCCAGTCAGCCAGAATTTTTTGGTGAAGATTTTGTGGACTTGGTGCAAACGCTTGCGGTACAGGCATCCATTGCATTGAAGGCGGCCCGTCAGTATCAGATAGAGCGAGAACGTGCTGATGCGTTGCTTCATCGTGCGGATACAATGTCGATTTTGACCGGCATCAACTACGCCATTAATTTTGAGCAACCGTTAGAGCAACATTTGCGAGCTATTGGAAACGCCATTCGCGAGTCTACTCCTTTTCAGGCAGTGCTTTTCAGTGTGTCTGAGCCTGATAGCGGATTGTTGCGCCGGGTGACGGGAGTGGGATTTTCGCAAGAAGTACTTGGCGAACTACTTTCTCGTAAACAGCCTTTTGCGAGTGTTCAACAGTTGCTCAAACCGGAATTCCGTATTGGCAACTCTTATTTTATTCCTGCTGATAGAACACCAGTTGTACCTGCAGATGTTCATATGGTCACATTGGATCTCAATAATGTGAAGCAGGAAGAAAACGCCTGGGATCCAGATGATTTCCTGCTTGTACCGTTGGATGATATGAAGGGCAATCCGTTAGGTCTGATCAGCCTGGATGCACCCAATGATGGATTACGGCCAAACAAAGCGACAATCGATACGATTGAAATATTTGCTGCTCAGGCCGCGCTGGTGATCAACAATACTGCACGTTTCAACGAATTACGGAATCGTGTGGAGACACTTTCTTCTGGTTTACAACGCCAACAACGATTGCTCAGTGTCAGCCAAAACGATTTACCTATCTTGCTGCGTAAAGACTTGGAACAGACGCTTTCCATTCATAATCTGGATCGTCGAGCGCAACGCGTTCGTGCGGGACTGGCCATCACCGAATCTGTCAGCCGCCAGTTGGATTCATCCTCTGCATTGCTGGCATTAGGGCGAGAAGTGCTCACGCAACTTGGTATGTCGGTTGCCTTGGTAGCCGAGGATGCTCCCGATGGCCCGAGATTGGTACATGTTTTGGGCAGTGTTCCGCGCGCTACTAACCCAGAAACTCTTTTTGGTCAGCGCAATCCATTGCGTACCTGTTTGCAGACTGGTGAAACCATCCTGGCTTCAAATGCAGATGAGACGGATGATTGGCGTAATACGCCCTTACTCAATGGGCTACGTGCCAAGGCTTTTATATGTTTGCCAGTTAGGGTTGAGGAAAAGACTGTAGCGGCTGTTTTGGCAGTCAGCCCTGAACCGTTGCCGCCCTTCACCGATGAAGACCGACAAGTGTATTATCAGATCGCCCGTCAAACGTCCCTTATCTTACAAAATATCTCTCTGCTCAATGAAACACGCCGACGGTTGCAGGAAGTCGACCTTTTGCTTGATTTCAGCCGCCAGATTAGTGGCTTGCCTCCTGAAGAAATAGTCAAAGCTTTGCTGGAAAGTGCTCGGCGGGTGATCCAGCCTGCTGCCCATGCAGGGGCAGTTCTGCTTTGGGATGAGGATGCCGCACGGCTGATCCCCTGGACGGCTGCTGGTTATGCGGACAATGACAGCCTGATGAAGATCAGTTATAAGATCGGCGAAGCGCTGCCCGGCATGGTTTTTGAAACACAAACGCCGCGTCGTGATGATGAACTGAACTTTGCGCGTGATTATTCTCTCTCGGCTGATAATCTTTTCCTCTATCGTCAGGCGACCGGGGGCCGTCTGCCCGTCTCTAATTTGGTAATCCCCATTGTTTCAGGTACGCAAGGACTGGGTGTTTTGTTATTAGACAACTTCAACACACAAGCCGCATTCAAAGCCGAAGATGAGACCTTGTTGTTATCGCTAGCCCAACAAGTAGCGCTCTCATTGGAAAACGTTCGCTTAGTGCAGGCGACTCAGGAACGCGCTGGGCAACTCCAGGCCTTGAACGAGGTCGCTACATCCTTGACCTCGAGCCTGAAGAGCGATGAATTGGTTGCCTCTCTGCTTGAACAATTGCAACCTGTTCTTCCTTTTGATACGGCAACCTTATTGTTGCGTGAGGAAGATCAATTGGAAGTGGCTGCGGCTGCCGGATTTTCTGATTCTGAAAAACGCTTGGGTTTAACCGTTGCAGTAGAAGATAGCGCCTTGTTTCAGGAAATGATCCGTACAGGGCAATCTATTGTTGTAGCTGATGTCCGCGAAGATTCGCGTTTCCCAAAAATTGAAGCACCACGCTTATCCTGGTTGGGCATTCCGCTCATCTCTAAAGGGGAAGTAACAGGCGTCATCACGCTTGAAAAGTGGCAGGCTAATTTTTACGCTTCGGAACAGGTACAGATCGCAACAACTTTCGCCAGCCAAGCGGCGGTTGCACTTGAGAACGCCCGCCTTTATGAAGAGAGTTTAAATCGTGCTGCCGAACTCGACCAGCGTTCACAGCGTTTGGCCTTGCTGAACCGTTTCTCATCTAAGCTGAGTGGTTTGTTGGATGCGGATGAAATCCAGAAAGTTACGGCAAAGGAGTTGCGACAAGCATTTGGTGCTTTGCGCGTTTCTGTTGTTAGTTTGGAGGGACAGACCCCAACTTGGGTACTAACTACGCCAACTGCTACTGCCAAATTACCTCAAACAGTACAAGAAATTTCGCTCTTTAATCATTTACGCGAGTCGCGAGGTGTATACACAAGCGAAGACTTCTTGGAAGAACCTGATCTGGCTCCACTGATAACTATGCTTGGCGACGTGGCAACCAGTGTGCTTGCATTACCCCTTATAAGTGGCGGCAACCTACGCAGTATTCTGTTCGTGCAATTGCCCGCTCAAGAACGTTTGAGCACATCGGAAGTCGAGTTGGCACTCACTATTGCCAATCAGGCCTCTGTTGCGTTGGATAGCGCGCGCTTGTTCCAAGAAGCGCAACGCCGTGCGCAAGAAACAATGGCATTAGCAGAGGTCAGCCGTGATATATCGGCTACCCTAGACCTCGAGGATGTTTTGAAGCGCATCGTTGCTTATGCAAAAGACTTGTTACAGACTGAAACGAGTGCAGTCTATCTCTCTGAGCCTGACTCCAACGTATTGCGAGGTATCGCTGTTGTTGGAGAGGATGCAGGGGAGATAAGGAATTCTCCTTTACCGATTGGTGAAGGCATCCTTGGGATGATTGCTGGACAGAAGGTGGGCGAAATTGTCAATGACGCAGAAAATGATCCCCGTGCTCGAATTATCGATGGCACGCAGAGAAATGTACACGAACACTTAATGGCCGTACCGATCCTCTCAAAAGAGCAGCTAAGCGGGTTGATGGCAGTTTGGCGCACAGGCAAAGGATTGGAATTTACTGAGGTTGAGTTAGAATTCTTGAACAGCCTTGCACAACAGGCGGCTGTAGCGATTGAAAATGCGCGTTTGTTTGCTGAAACACAGCGATTGGCGGAAGAACTGGAACAACGGGTTATAGACCGCACAGCCGAATTGGAAAACGAGAAAGCCAATACCGAAACCTTGCTGCGCATCCTGACAGAAGTCTCAGCTAGTCTTGACCTTGACCGTGCGCTTAGCCGTACTCTGGCTTTGCTAAATGATGCTGTCGGCGCAGAACAGGGCACGATCATGTTGTTACATGCAGACGACAATTTGTTGCATTACCGCGCCGGTTATGGCTATTTGACCGGAAGGTCAGTGCCTGATAGCCGTGGCTTTACACTTAAGGTAGGTGAGGGTTTGGCTGGCTGGGTCGTCGAAACCCGTGAGGCAACTTTTGTGGAAGATTTACATCAAGATCTACGCTGGGTCAGGTCTGGGACTGTAGCAAGCGAGCATCGCAGTTCGATTGTTGCCCCCTTATTGGTTGGTGAAGATGTGATCGGCGTTTTGATGGTATTTCATCGCCAGATTGGCTACTTTGGCCCGGAACGCCTGGGTATGGTCAAGGCAATTGCAGGTCAGGTTGCGATAGCCATCAACAACGCTCATCTTTATGAGCTGATTCGCGACCAGGCAGAGCGCTTGGGCAATATGTTGCGTAAGGAGCAGGTAGAAGCCAGCCGTTCACAGGCTATTTTGGAGGCAGTTGCCGATGGCGTGGTAGTGACTGGTCCTGAAAACAGGATTACATTCTTGAACAGCTCAGCTACTGAGATTCTTGACCTCAAGGCTGAGAATGTCATTGACCGACCATTGGAGGCTTTTGGAGGTATTTTTGGCAAGGCTGCGAGCACATGGATGCAGACCATCAATAACTGGTCGAACGAGCCGGCCTCATATCAGGTAGGCGAATCGTATGCGGAGCAATTGGAACTCGAGGATGGCCGTATTGCATTGGTGCACCTCGCCCCGGTCATCTTGCAGAACGATTTTCTGGGAACGGTATCCATTTTCCGAGATATTACCCATGAGGTTGAAGTAGACAGGCTAAAGTCCGAGTTTGTAGCGACGGTCAGTCATGAATTGCGGACACCAATGACCTCCATCCGTGGGTATGTAGATATTCTGCTGATGGGCGCCGCTGGCGCCTTGAATGAAAACCAGACGCATTTCTTGAGTATCGTCAAGAACAATACGGAACGTCTCAATATTCTTGTGAATGATCTGCTGGATATTTCTCGTATTGAGGCTGGACGTGTAACATTAGCCCCCCAGTCCCTTGACTTGCGTGACGTGGCCGAAGATGTACTGGCGGACTTATTGCGCCGTTCCCAGGAAGAGAACAAGCCTATGGCTTTTGCTCTGGATGCAGCCAAGAATCTGCCGCGTGCGCAAGGTGATGCAGAACGTATCCGGCAGGTGATGGGTAATTTAGTGAGCAATGCCTACCACTACACACCTGAAAACGGCCAAATAACTGTACGTATTACTGTCACGGATAGCAAAGACGTACAGGTGGATGTAGTGGACACCGGTGTTGGTATCCCTGTAGAAGATCAAGGACGCATTTTTGATCGTTTTTACCGTGGCGAAGACCCACTTGTTCTGGCTACGCCCGGTACGGGCTTGGGGTTGGCAATTGTGAAACAATTAGTAGAAATGCATAATGGACGTATTTGGCTGAAAAGTGAAGGCGTAGGTAAAGGAAGTACATTCTCTTTTACCTTGCCTGTATATAAGAAAGGCGAGTGAGGAATCGATGACGAAGATTTTGATTGCAGAAGACGAACCTGACATTCGGGATTTGATTGCCTTCACTTTGCGTTTTGCAGGATACGAGGTGGCGACCTGTTCGAATGGTGAAGAGGCTGTGCAACTGGCAAAGAAAGAATATCCCGACTTGATCCTGTTGGATGTGCGCATGCCACGCATGACTGGCTATGATGCTTGTAAAGAGATCAAAGCCGACCCTACTCTAAAAGATGTCCCCGTTGTTTTTCTCTCTGCTAAAGGACAGGAAGCAGAAATACGTGATGGTATGGAAGCTGGCGCCGAAGAGTACTTGCTAAAACCTTTTGCGCCTGATCAGTTGACCGAACGGGTTCGCTCCGTTCTGGCTAAATTCGGAAAGTAAGAGATTTTGGTCTGGGAAAGTTCCTGATTGCATGAGCGCCATTTTATTGGACGGACAGATTGTTCACTATGAGGTGTTGGGACGTGGTCGTCCCATCATCTTCCTCCACGGTTGGGTTGGCTCGTGGCGCTATTGGATCACATCTATGCAGGTTGCTTCCACTTCTTTTCGTGCTTATGGGCTCGATCTGTGGGGGTTTGGGGAATCGGCTCATGACCCGATGCACTATACCATCGATCAGCAGACCGATTTGCTCAGCCGTTTTCTGGATGAAATGGGGATTGGCAAAGTGGCGCTTGTTGGACACGGACTCGGCGCGTTAGTGGGCTTTAATTTTTGTGTTCGCTGGCCGAAAAGTGTGGATCGCATGATGGCGGTCAGTTGCCCAATGTTTTATGACTCGATCAATGCTCGCTTACGGACGCCATCTTTACCAGACTTGGTGACCTGGTTGGGAAGTAAATCCCCAGAGGCAACTGCTGCCCTGGCTGACGCTACAAAAGCGGATCCGCAGGCTATTACGATCTCGATTAACGGTTTTCAGTCGAATGGCTTATTTGGCCAAATGCGCCAGACCCAGATTCCTTGTCTGCTCGTTCATGGACAGAGCGACCCCGCAATTCCTGCTCCACCTGCTGATAATTCGGTTAACTTGCCACACATGATGCATCATATTGTATTGGATGGCTCCGGGCATTTTCCAATGATCGATGAGACTGCCCGTTTCAATCGCTTGCTGACTGACTTTTTAGCGCTCGATTCGGGCGCCAGTCCACGCGAGTTGCAACTCAAGGACGAATGGAAGCGCCGCATACGCTAGCCAGGGTAGATGAAACGGTCTGCCCTGAGTTTTTTAACTTGACAAGTGGGTATCCATTCTCTTATACTCTTTTCTACAACAGTTAAACGGGGAGTCCGTTTTACGGGCTGAGAGGAGCGTTTCACGCTCGACCCGCAATACCTGATCCGGATCATGCCGGCGGAGGAAAATTGCACCTGTCAACATCCTCCGCCACGGAGGATGTTTTTATGCCCAGAGTGGTGATTTTTGCTAACGGTCACCTGCCAGAGTTAGAATCTGCGCGTGCTTTGCTGCAGGCGGATGATTACATCATTGCAGCTGATGGCGGTGCCAATCACTTGATGAAAATGGGCATTTTGCCCGAAATCGTCATCGGTGATTTGGATTCAGTCGATGAGAATATATTATTCGAGCTAACTTCTGCCGAAGTCAAAATCGAACAATATTCCGAAGACAAGGATGAGACTGATATCGAGCTTGCCTTGCGTTACGCAGTTGATTTGCAGCCTTCCGCCATCTTGATTGTGGGCGCGCTGGGTGGGCGGCTTGACCAGACTCTCGCCAATCTATCCGTTTTGACGGATCCGACGCTGCCTGGAATCGACATCCGCCTGGATGACGGGGTGGAGGAAGCTTTCTTCTGTCGGAAGCAGGCGGAAGTCCGCGGGCGAAGCGGGGATACTGTCTCGCTGATCCCATGGCATGGTCCTGTGGAAGGCGTCAGTACTGATGGCTTGCAATGGCCTCTGTACAGTGAAACGTTGTATCCTGATAAATCGCGTGGCGTTAGCAATGTGATGCTGAAAGAGGATGCAACCATCCGTATTCAATCAGGGCTGTTGCTGATCGTTCACCGTCGATTACCTGAAGCTTAGAAAGGAGCACCCATGAAACGAACCGCGTTTCTTCTGCTTTCGGTCGTTTTTACGTTGAGCGCATGTGCGCCGAAAGGTCCCGCTGAATTGACCGTGATGACGCATGACTCGTTTGCTGTCAGCGAGGAAGTGGTGCGGGCCTTCGAGCAAGCCAACAATGTAAAGCTGACTTTCCTGGCCAGTGGCGATACCGGCGCGGCGCTCAATAAGGCCATTCTGACCAAAGAGGCCCCGCTGGCGGACGTACTCTATGGTGTGGATAATACATTTCTCTCCCGTGCTCTCGAGGCCGACATCTTCGAGTCGTACCAATCGCCTGCGCTGGCGAACATCCCAGCTGCTTTTCAACTCGATCCCGAAAACCGCCTGCTGCCGGTGGACTATGGCGATGTGTGCATCAACTATGACAAGGTCTATTTTGCTGAGAATGATTTGCCCGTCCCTGCAGCGCTTGAAGATTTGCTGATGCCCGCATACAACGGTTTGCTGGTCGTCGAGAACCCGGCTACCTCTTCGCCCGGCCTGGCTTTCCTGCTGGCCACGGTCGCGCACTTCGGCGACGCCGGTTACCTCGATTTCTGGGCGGGGCTGCGCGATAACGGGCTGGTGGTGGTGAACGACTGGGAAACGGCTTATTACACCAATTTCAGCGCCTCTTCAGGACAGGGCTCGCAGCCGATGGTCGTCTCGTATGGTTCCAGCCCGCCCGCGGAAGTGATTTTTGCCGAAACCCCATTAGATGACGCACCCACCGCCTCGATTGTCGGACCCGATACCTGCTTCCGCCAAATCGAGTTTGTCGGCATCCTGAAGGGGACGCAGAACCGCGTCCTGGCCGAAAAGTTCGTTGACTTTATGTTGAGTCAGACGTTCCAGGAAGACATGCCTTTGCAGATGTTCGTCTTCCCGGTCAACCCGAATGCGGCTCTTCCGGATGCGTTCGTCAAATATGCCCAGATCCCCGACCGGCCCGCCCAACTCGACCCAGCGGTCATCGCCGCCAATCGCGAGCAGTGGATTCAAGCCTGGACGGATACCGTATTGCGCTAGGCTTATTCATGACTCTGCCAATAAACCGCGAAGAAACGAAGTTGCGAAGATTTTTTCCTCGTTTCTTTGCTTCTTCGCGATTAAATTCTCGCCCTTTTCTCTGGCTCTTTCCACTTGGGTTTATTGGCCTGTTTTTCTTCTATCCACTTAGTCGTATTCTTACCTATAGTCTTGATCTTTCGGTTCTCACACCTGAAAATCTTCGTCTCACCTCTAACGTTTTACTTTTCACTCTCTACCAGGCTTTTCTCTCTACGCTTCTCACCCTGGCTGTGGGGTTGCCAGCCGCCTACCTATTTGCGTGTTTCGACTTCCCCGGCAAAGCCATGCTGCGTGCGCTGACAGCTGTCCCGTTCATGCTGCCGACGGTGGTGGTTGCAGCGGGATTTAATGCCCTGCTCGGCCCACGCGGCTGGCTTAATCTTGGGCTGATGAATTTACTCGGACTGGAAACGCCTCCCATCCAGCTTGTGGGCACATTGGGTGCGATTTTGTTGGCACATATCTTTTACAACACAACCATCGTCATCCGGCTGGTAGGAAGTGCCCTGTCTCAGCTTGACCCACGCCTGGAAAGCGCCGCGCGTACTCTCGGTGCGGATAGCCGTCGTGCCTGGTGGTATGTCACCTTGCCATTGTTGCGCCCATCATTGTTAGCAGCCGGGTTGTTGGTGTTCCTGTTCGATTTCACCAGCTTTGGCGTCATTTTGTTGCTGGGTGGCCCCGGCTTTGCTACTCTGGAAGTCGAGATCTATATCCAGGCGCTGCAAATGCTCAACCTGCCGCTGGCGGGATTGCTCTCGGCAGTGCAATTGCTGTGTACGCTGGTCTTTTCGGTGCTTTATACACGCGTGGTTGCAAGGACGCGTATAAAAGTTTCCCCACGCGCTGCCCAATACAACCTGCGTCGGGCCCGCATCTGGCGAGAAAAAGTCTTTGTCACGGGCCTGGGTATCTCGTTAATTCTTGTTTTTGTCTTGCCGATGTTGGCTTTGCCATTGCGATCCGTCTCCCGCCTGGAAGCCGCGCGTGGGCAACGTACAGACGTGCAATATGGCTTGACGACGGATTACTACAGCGAACTCTTCGTCAACCGGCGTGGCTCGCTGTTTTACGTGCCACCCATTCGGGCGGCGCTCAATTCGCTGGGGTATGCCGGATTGACGGTGCTGTTCTCGCTGCTGATGGGCTTCCCGGCTGCTTCTGCTTTAGCCCGGCCTGGCAAATTGGAACGCTGGCTGGATCCGTTGCTGGTGCTGCCCCTGGGCGCCTCGGCCGTGACTTTGGGCCTGGGTTTCATTATCTCGTTCAACCGGCCGCCTTTACGCTTGCTGGCCTCGCCTTGGCTGGTTCCCTTGGCGCATACCATGGTGGCGCTGCCCTTCGTCATACGGACCTTGCAACCGGCCCTGGCTTCCATCCCGGAGCGTTTGCGGGATGCGGCTTCATCGTTGGGGGCATCGCCCTTCCGCGCCTGGTTGGCTGTGGACTGGCCGATCATCTGGCGCGCATCGCTGGCGGCGGCGACGTTTGCGTTCACGGTTTCGCTGGGCGAGTTCGGCGCGACCGCGTTGCTGACTCGTCCTGAGTACCCGACCATTCCGATAGCCATCTATCGTTTCCTGTCACAACCTGGCGGGTTGAACTACGGTCAGGCTATGGCAATGGCTTCCATGTTGATGGTTTTGGCAACCATTGGGATTTTGTTGATCGAAAGATTGCGTTTGCCTGGAGCGAGGGAATTTTAAATATGATGATCTCGATGCGGGCTACACCCTACTCGACCAGCGGAAAATATCATGCTTGAATTGATCGATATCCACAAAACGTACGAGAACCAGCCGCTGCTCTCCGGCGTCTCTTTCGCTGTCGAGGCGGGAGAGACCGTTTGCCTGCTGGGCGCTTCGGGCAGTGGCAAGTCTACATTGCTGCGTATCATTGCTGGATTGGAGCAGCCCGAGAGTGGGCAGGTGCTGTGGGATGGGATGGATCTGGCGTCTGAGCCGGTGCACCAGCGAAACTTTGGCTTGGTATTTCAGGATTACGCTTTGTTCCCACACCTGACGGTGGCTGAAAATGTGGCTTTTGGCTTGAGAATGCGTAGCCTGCCGCAGGAGGAAATCAAACTGCGCGTAGCCGCTTTGTTGAAACAGGTAAATTTAGGTGATTTTGCAAACCGGAGCGTAACCGACCTTTCGGGTGGCGAGCAGCAGCGTGTCGCGTTGGCGCGGGCGCTGGCTTCCCGTCCGCGCTTGTTGATGTTCGATGAACCACTAGGCGCTTTAGATCGCGCCCTGCGCGACCACCTGCTGGGCGAATTACGCGGGATTCTGCACGATAGCAGCATCCTAGCGATCTATGTTACCCACGATCAGGAGGAAGCTTTTGCGATTGCGGACCGGATCGTCTTACTGCATGACGGTCAGATTGCACAAAGTGGCACACCCGCGGATGTGTTTGCTCGTCCCGCTTCGAGTTGGGTGGCAGACTTTTTAGGGTTAGGGAATGTGATCGAGGGAAAATGGCTTGATGGGGGACGAGTCGAGACGTCGCTTGGGGTGTTGGAGGTGAACCGGGGAACGGAAGCAGCTAGGGGGGAGTCTGTAGCGTTGTTGATCCGGCCAGAGGGTGTGACGCTTACTGAAGATGGAACCGGTCTGAAAGGCCGAGTCGCTGATATCCTGTTCCAAAAGAATGGTTTCCGTGTGACTCTGGAAAACGGCTTATATTTTTATACTCCCGCTCCGCCGCGGGTGGGAGAAGAACTCTCTTTTACTCTGGAGGCGGAATACCTGGGATGAAGGATATTACTGTCCTGAAGTGCGGCTTGAATGGCGAGGTAACCTGGCAATATAAGGGTCGGGTATTGAAACGCGCATCGAACTGTGTTGTGTTAGAGGCCTTTTTCAATCGCGACGATACGCCTTTTATGGGGGTGGTTTTGAAACGTGGGGACCGTTTTGTGGAAACGTTTTATACGGATCGTTGGTATAACGTGTTTGAGATCTTCGACCGTGATGAGGGTATGTTCAAAGGCTGGTATTGTAATATCGGATACCCGGCTGTGTTGGAAAAGGATACGGTCTCTTACATTGATCTGGCGCTCGATTTGTGGGTGGCGGCGGATGGCACGCAGACGGTGCTGGACGAAGATGAATTTCTGGCGTTGCCCATAAATGTGGCGACTCGCGCGCAGGCGATTTCAGCGCTGGAAGAACTCAAACAAAATTTTGCAAGCGAAAAGCCTCCAGCATAACACCGGAGGCTCATTGTTCTAGCAAGTCTATTTTAGTAGATGCCCAGTTGGTACATAAGCTGATCGCCGTTGTTCCACAGCCACCAGCCGCCGCCAGCAGCTACACAGCAGCAGCACAAAACGACAAGAACAACAATGACAATGATGAGCGTTTTATTATTCTTTTTTGGTTCTTCGAGCGGGGGCATTCCCATATTGTCGTCCATTTTCTCTTCTCCTGTGATGGGATCAATTATTGATTAATGAAAGGAATGGCAATTCCCATTGCCATCATTGCGGCAAATGCGAGGCAGGCGCAAACTGCGATTGCAATATTGGCATAACCCAACACTAAACCAGCGGTCGCCATGCCGTCGCCACTCAATGCCCCCATGCTGCTCTTGATTTCGTTTTTGGCCATGTGACCGGTGATGATCGCAGCGATAGAGCCGATCGTAGGGATAAGTGTCCAGCCGAGGATGCCCAGGATCAGGCTGGCCAACGCCAGGTTGCTGTTGGGCTTGGCAGGCGGTGTTTGATAAGGTTGGTTCGAATAATCGGTCATGTTGATTTCTCCTTACTGATTATTATAAACTATGTGCGCTGATTTGCCTTCTCACGGCGGTGTTGTCTCCATTGAAAGAATAGCACGATCACCACGACCAGGATGATCGCAACCACGATTGGGACTACAATGGCAAGGATGGACATCACCGTAGAAAATATGTCCTCCGCGATGCTGACAGGAACGTTCCCGGCTCCGCCCGTAGTAGCGGTTACCATCGGGCGCACCGCGACTGACTTGACAGCATGCACGCTGCCGGCCACCAGCAGGCCGCAGATCAGCGCCAGCACCGGGCTGATGTCGGTGATGACTTTGGCGCTGGCGGCAAATGCTATCGCGCCCGCCGCCGGGCGGACAAAAGTCTGGATGGCATCGTTGATGTGGTTGACAGCCGGGATTTTATCGGCCAGCATCTCGATGATGACCAGGATGCCCAACACAATCAACACCCAGGGGTTGGCCAGCAAATCCCAGGGATTGCTCAAGGTGATCCAGTCTGTATAGTGGGCAATCACGCCCACCACCAGCAAAGGGATGTATGCATTCAGCCCCGCGCTGGCCGAGAGCCCGAATGCGGTGAAGACACCAAGTAAGAGATCCATTCGACAACCTCCTTGTAAATTAACCTAGCGGGAACCCGCCCCAGGTACCGGTCAATTTCAGGCGCAAAAGGTCGATGACCGAGATCATCAGAAATGTCAGCGTCAAACCGGCTGCGACCGGCATCCAAAGCTGCTTGAGCGTCTCAAAGGTGTTTTCCTGGCGCATGATGATGACCCAAACGATGCTGAACACCATCGAGAGCAGCGCCAATACACCCAGCACGCTCAAAAGCGCAATCGGGTACAGAATAATAGGTTGCTCGCTCAAGATGCCCAGATCCATCAGGAAAATGATCCCCAGTAACGCGCCGAACTCCTTCCAGGTCAGCGCCGGGCGTATGTCCGCCTCGCGCCAGAGGGTCTGGTTGACCACCGGGAACAATACGGAAGCCATCGCAATGCCCATCCCGCTGCCGGACAGCAGGCGCAGGGTGTTGTTGGGAACATAGAGATTAGGGATTTGTGGCAGGAAATCCTCGTAAGTCTGCTTGAGCAGGTACAGGTATGAATTCGACCCATCCACACCGAAGGCTACAAAGAAGAGCGCCAACATAGCCAGGATGCCTTTCAATGGCATGCTACTGCGTTTGCGGCTCACAACCCCCAAAAATATCAGAGTAACGCCTGCCGCATTGAACTCCCCTGTACAGCGCGCGCAGAGTGGTAGTTGACGGTCAAAGAGATGGAACGAACGCTCATCGATGCGATGGCAAACGGCATATCCTATCCCATCCGCTTTGCCCAACAAACCGGGTGGCGTGATGAACAGGAAAGCAGCCAGCACAAGCAGGGCAGCCAGGGGGACGAACCAGCGAACCAGGTTACCGCTAAAAGACAACGTTTTTTGGTTTTGCACCCCGTCATTATATGGGCTAACTGTGTGAAAAGCAAGAAAATGCTCGCTTTGGGGTATGATAAAGGATAGAGGACCAATGCATAAGACGATTCTGATCGCGCTTCTTTCTTTGACCTTTGCCTGCCAGCCGGTTACGGAGTCTGTTCCCCCGCCGACAATTCCCCCGCCCCCCCTGCCATCCGCGACCGTTGCAGCGACCCAGCCAAC
>JAFGKO010000210.1 GCA_016928525.1 Anaerolineales bacterium
ACCGATCATATTTGGACTGTTAAAGATCTGTTGACTTCTGTCCCCTTACCAAGCGTTAGCAACACTTGAAAGGGAGACTATCAAAAAATCAAATTATCTACTTCTCTTCCCTACACTGCTAAACTTGGTGATATCGTGAACTTTGCCTTACATCTTTATACTTCTATGGCGGCTTTTTCGGCGCATGGGTCCCGAAGCCAAAAACAGAATGATTCCCAGGATGATCAGGAGTATCCCCAGGCAGGGCATCAGCAGGTTTGGAGAAGTTGTGCTCTCTGCTGCCTGC
This sequence comes from Anaerolineales bacterium, assembly GCA_016928525.1. Next base: position 287 of record JAFGKO010000210.1, read on the forward strand.
ATTTCCTTGCCCGCTGTGTCCAGCGCAATGACCTCTGGCCTCCCGGTCGGTGTATACGAAGGTGTAGGAGTAACGCTCACGGGTTGCCCGGTTTCTGGGGTACTGGTTTTTGTAGAAGCAGACGGCAACGTGAAGGTCGGGAAGGGGAATCCCTGGCGGGATCCTGGCATGAAGGGAAACTTAGGTTCTAGTTGGGGTGGTATGGGCTGCGGCAGGGCGGCCCGGATGGCGGCATCCATCTGGATCAGGCCATAACCGCTGTACTGGTCCCAGCCGGCGGATTCGATGTCCAGCGCGGTGGATTCCATCTGCCAGGCGATACCGTCTGGCGAGGCGTTGCCGGGCAGCCCGTACAAGATCGCCACCAGCCCGGTGACAAAGGGCGCGGACATGGAGGTGCCGCTATCGTATCCGTATCCGCCGGGCCAGGTGGAATAAATGTCTACGCCCGGCGCAGCCAGGTCCACTTCCGGGCCATAGTTCGAGAAGCCGGCCCGGTTGTCTGCGTTGTCGGTCGCGGCGACCGCGAGCACGTTCGGGTAGCGGGCGGGATACAGGACAGAGTTGATGCCTGTGTTTCCGGCGGCGGCGACCAGGATGGCACCCTGCCCGTCGGCGTAGTTGACCGCATCTGCCAGGACCGAAGACGGGCTATCCCCTCCCAGGCTCAGGTTGATCACCTGGGCACCGTTGTCAGCCGCCCAGATGATACCGGAGGCAGTGTCGGCATAGGTGCCATTGCCGAAGGCATCCAACACCTTGACCGGCAAGATGCGCGCGCCCCACGAGACGCCGGCTACACCGCTGCCGTTGTTGCTGGCGGCAGCGGCGATCCCGGCCACGTGGGTGCCATGCCCGTTATCGTCTTGGGGATTGGGGTCGCCATTCACGAAATCATAACCAGCAAGTAATTTGCCGGCCAGGTCCAGGTGGCCATAGTCCACGCCGGTGTCGACGATGGCGATGGTCACGGCTGTGGAGCCTGTGGCGAAGTCCCAGCCTTGCGGGGCGCGAATGTTGACCAGGCCATACTGGTTGTTCCAGCCGGTATCATTGGGGATCGTGTCCGCCGCCTGAAGGATGAAATTGGGTTCGACATACAGCACGCCGGCGCAGGCCCGTACGCGTGGAAGCGCGCGGCCCACTTCTCCATCAGGGACTTTCAGGACCAGCGCTCCGATTGCCTCGATCTCAGAAGCGATGCTGGTCTGCGTATCCTCCAGGCACTCCTGAATCCTAGCAGTGCGTGTAGCTGGTTTGAATCTGACGATTACTTCGTCGGAAACGTGCGCTCCTGTCACGACTTCTGAAGGAGGAAAGTCCTGGCTTTTGGCTGCTTCGGGTTCCGGCAGGCTGCGATCTTCCTGGTCGGTTCCTGGCGCAGGCTTGGTTGGGGTCGGTGTAGGAGTCGCCTGCTCCTGGGGCGGGACTTCTACACTATTGTCTTCTGTGGCGGTTTCTGTTGCGGTTTCAATCTCTTGGAAGGCGACGGCTTGGAATGACCCTGCGCTCACAGTCCAGAGCAGCGCGCAAAGGAATAGAAGAGCAAAGATGAACCTTGGAAATCTATTGCGCGATCTAAAAAGCTTCATTATTTTGCGGAGGGCGGCTTGCTGGCGCTCGCCTTCGTCCTCGCCCTGGGCTTTTTGAGTGGGGCAGGGGCGGGAACAGGTGTTTGTTCCGGCCATTCCCCTTGGAACATTTTTTGCAAGCTATTCCCATAATGCAGCGCCTGCTCGAATACGCCCTGCGTGTACCAACTTTTGTATAGGGCGCTTCGTTTGACGGCAATGAAGGAAAATATCAGGCCGAGGAGCGCACCCAGGCCATATCCCAGGATTTGCCCGGTGATGAAGATATAGGCGATTTGGGTCAGGGCAAACAGGAAAAGTCCCAGGCTCAGGTTGTGCAGCAGGATGCCAATGGCGTTGAACTTGTCCAGGTATTCGGCCAGCGCCAGGTTTTTGTGTTTGATGAAGCTGTATAACAAACGCCTGTCTCCCACATGAAAATCAACATTCAACTCTGGGTGTTTGTCTTTGATTCCGGAGATGGCTTTCTCACCCGCTTCCTGTCGGTTGAAGAGCTGGTACCAGCGGTAGGCGATCGGGTCAATGATGTGTCCGGCCATGTACGAAAAAATAGCCAGCAGAACCACGAAACCAAAATTGCCGGGCAGTTCTCCCAAATCCAGATGGGGCAGTTTCAACATTTGCAGGAATCCGTTTGCAACCAGGATGTACACAAAGCCCGGGATGGCATACGAAAAAATTTCATAGAAGCCAAGTGCGAAAGACATAGGTACCTCCAGGTGTAACATCGTTGGTTTCGATACGGCGGCGATGGTTGAGTAGGGCGTAGCCTGTATCGAAACCAGCCGCCTACTCAACCAACGATAACCATTTTACAGGCTTTCCTTCATTTTTTGCAACGCTCTTTTTCCCAACCAGTCCATGAGTCTCAAAGCCCAGCCCCGGTTCCCAACCCAGCCCATGAGGGCGCTCCCCAATGCATCCAACCCGCGTGGAGGCTCAGGCAGCGGCATGGCCGGGCTGAAATCCACGTTGCGTCCATCTATCTGGTAGGTATGGCGGCCCGTCCGTTCGACCCTTGGATTGGCTTCGAGGAAAGCGCGTAGTTCCTGGCGCTCACCTGCGCTCAACCATCCCGGCAGGTCGGATGCCGCCTTGAAGTTGCAAACTAACGCCAGGTCACCCAGCAGTCGCTTTTGCTCGGTGGTCAAAGTGTTTTTCCGCGAAGTGAAATAAGCCACATCCGGGTCTGTGGCGACCACTGGACTCAGCCAGGTGCGGTTGGCAGTCGTACGGATGGCGTTCTTCGTCCCCGGCGTGGTTGGGTTGTAGAGCAGGAATGCATCGCGATGGCTCTCCCATTCCCCGGCCACATCCGGTCCCACGCGGATGGCATCGCATAAGCCCAGCGACGGCAGGATGGGCGCGCCACAGGTCAGAAAGTAGGCGTCCGCGCCCATGGCCTCGCGCATTGCCTTCAGCCCCTGGCGGTAGGCGGCCTCGCGCGGCATGTCCATGTGGCGTTTTCCGGGCAACGCGCCTGCGTACAGGAAGTCCAGTTTCAGGTAGTCGAAGCCCCAGGCGCGTACCTGTTTCATCAGGGCGGCCAGCCAAGCCAGCACTTCCGGATGGGTGGTATCCAGCGCGTAAAGCGGTTTGCCCCAGTTGAATCCGGCAGAGACGGGTTTTCCGTCCGCGTCGCGCAACAGCCAATCGCGGTGTTGGCGGTACAAAGCCGAAGATGGGACGACCAGCAGGGGAGCAAGCCACAGGCCTGGGGTCCGATTCAAAGCGCGGATTTTGGCGGCCAGCGCACCCATGCCGGAGGGGAACTTGTCGTTCGCCTGCCAGTCCCCAATGCCCACTTGCCAGCCATCGTCCACTTGCAGCACGTCGAAAGGCAGGTCGCCCAATTCATCGAAAACCCGCTGCAGCAACGGCTCGTCGATGGCGGTATACAAGCTGTACCACGAGCACCAGATGCGCAGCGCGGGCTTCCCCGAGGCTTCCCCGAGACGCTCGCCCAGCAGTTCGGCGTAGCGGGCAAAAACAGACGTCTCATCTCCATAGCCGACGAACCATTCCCCATCCCCCGCTTCGTGTCCCGTGTGGGGTACCTCGTGCCAGCCGTGAAGCTGCTGGCCGTGTAAAGCGACATGAGATTCCAGCCCTAGCGCGCCCAGCAAAAGGACTTTGCCATCTTCGAAATCCACCGCGCCCAGCCAGGAGCCGTTTGGGGCAGGATGGTTGACGTAGACCGGGTCGGTCTGCATGGGGCGCAGGAGGCTCGGTTTTTGGGGTGGCAGGCGAAAGGTTGGGGCCTGCCAGGTCGTCAGACTCCATGACTGCCAACCGTGGCGGTAGTATCCTTTTGGTTGGCGTTCGAATTCAAGCGAGACATTTGCACCCTGCAGAAGATATCCGCCTGGCACGGAAGTGCTTCGATCTGCATAGGATATAATCGGCTGGTTGTCAAAAGAGAGCTTTTGCATCGTTAATCCTGAAAAAAAGATGTTCGAGATACCCTGAATTCTACTGCTACTTGCAAAAAGAAACGAACTTTTGTACCTGTTATATCTGGAAAAAAGAGTTTATGAATACAAATGTTAACGGAGAACGCGGTAAATCAAAACCTGCTGTTACCCGGCGGGATTTTCTGCGTTTGTTAAAAGTCGCCGGATTGGACCTCGCCCTGCTCACCTTTGGCGGTAGCCTGTATATGTCGAAATATGAACCCTCCTGGCTGGATGTGACCGAGCTGAAGTTGAAGTTGCCGCGCCTGCCGAAGTCCTTTTCCGGGTTCCGGCTGGCACAGATCACTGACCTGCACTTCGGCGGTTGGATGGATGCCGAGCGCCTGGACGAAGTCTTATCGGCCGTATCCAGCCTGTCTCCCGACTTGCTTGCAATCACCGGCGATTTTACCCTGGGGCATTTCCGGCGCTCCCAGCAGGATGATCAGAAACGTTACGCTGACCTGGTCCGGGTTTTGAGTTCCTATACCGGGGAATACCTGACCGTTGGGACAAAGGGTAATCACGATTACTGGGTGGACCCGTCAGCCATGCAATGGATTTTCCAGGCAGGCGGCGTGGTGGATTTGAATAACGCCACTCACGTGCTCAAGAGCGGGGGCGAATCCCTGTATTTGGCCGGCGTGGACAACATCTGGTACAAAGATGACCGTCTGGACCTGGTGCAGGCGCAGATCCCGCGAGACGAGTGTGCCATCCTGCTGGCGCATGAACCCGACTTTGCCGATACCAGTTCGCTGGACGGTCGCTTTGACTTGCAGATTTCCGGCCATTCGCATGGCGGGCAGATTGTGCTGCCTTATTTTGGGCCGCCAATTTTGCCACGCCTGGGCAAGAAGTATTCAATGGGCTTGTATCGTGTAGGCGACATGTTCCAATACACCAATCGAGGCGTTGGAATGGTCCCGCCGTATGTGCGCTTCAATTGCCGCCCTGAGATTACGGTGTTTACGCTCGAATCTATTTGAAAATGTCATGGCGAGGAACGAAGCAGTCTCCTCATAGAGATGGGGTGATTGCTTCGGGCGATCCTTCGACTGCGCTCGACAAACACTCGCTCCGCTCAGGACACGCCCTCGAAATGACATATTAATAGCTAGCGCTTGCCCATCACAGAAGAAGTGTGTATAATACGCGAAATTACTAAACAAAAGCCATGATGGGAACGAGTAAACCCGTCCATGCTGGCAGCGAACCCGGGCGCGGTGAGAGCCGGGTCAGCCAAATGGGTTGAAAATCCTCCCGGAGCTGCGATCTGAATTTCGAGAATAGAGATTAGCTCTTCGAGATTAGTAAGAAAGCCGGAATCGTCATTCGTTAGCAAAGACGCGGGGATGCGGAGACAAGTCCCTGATAAAGTGTCTGCCTTGTTGGTACCCATTCGGGCACTGGCTCCGCAATGAGTGCGGGGCAGGCAGAAAACAGAGTGGTACCGCGTGAGCATGTCTCTCGTCTCTGTATTGAGGCGAGAAATTTTGTTTAACAAAGAAATAGAGGGTAGAGATTAGAGAACAACAGCTTTTGATAAAAGAAATGACTGCTCTCTACTCTCTGATGTTCTACTCTCTCCGGAGGAACCATGTTCAAACCAGTATCTCCCAAATTAGACGTGATCTCGATGGAAGAAGGTGTGCTGAAATTCTGGAAGCAGAACGACATCTTCAAGAAAACCGTCGAGCAGCGTGAAGGCGGGCCGGAATATGTCTTTTATGAAGGCCCACCGACCGCTAACGGCAAACCCGGCGTGCATCACGTGCTGGCGCGCGCCTTCAAGGATATGTTCCCGCGCTACAAGATCATGCGCGGCTATCATTGCTCGCGGCGCGGCGGTTGGGACACGCATGGCCTGCCGGTCGAGATCGAGGTCGAGAAGCGGCATGGCTTCACCAACAAACAAGATATCGAGGCTTACGGCATTGCCAAGTTCAACGAGGAATGCCGCAAGTCCGCTTTCGATTACATCCAGGACTGGGAGAGACTGACTGACCGCATCGCCTTCTGGGTCGACCTGGAGACGGCCTATGTGACCTTCACTAACGACTATATCGAGTCGGTCTGGCATATCTTGAAGAACTTTTATGACCGGGACTTGCTTTACAAAGGCTACAAGGTCGTGCCGTATTGCGCACGTTGCGGCACGCCTCTTTCGGATCATGAGGTTGCCCTCGGCTATGACGAGGTGTCCGACCCCTCGATCTTTATCCGCATGCCGCTGGTCGATAAGCCGGATACCTCGCTGCTGGTCTGGACGACCACCCCCTGGACCCTGCCCGGCAACGTGGCTGTGGCCGCTCACCCGGACGAGGATTACGTCACTGTTGAGCGCGTGACCGAAGATGGTGGCAAAGAAAAACTGATCCTGGTCAAAAGCCTGCTCGAGAAAGTATTCCCTGGCGAAGAGGTCAAGGTTTTGAACACCTTCAAGGGTAAGAAGCTCAATGGCGAGAAGTATCATCCGCTCTTCACCTACATGCCGCCCGAAAAGCCTGCCCATTACGTGGTGCTGGCAGATTTTGTGACCACGGAAGACGGCACCGGCCTGGTGCACATTGCGCCCGCCTTTGGCGCAGAAGACATGCAAATGTCGGTCGATTATGACCTGCCCGTGCTGATGACCGTCCAGCCGGATGGCGCTTTTGTCCCTGAGGTCACGCCTTGGCGCGGTATGTGGGTCAAGGAGGCCGACCCGCTCATCACAGAGGATTTGCGGGCGCGCGGACTGCTGTTCCGCGTCGAAACGTACACCCATACCTATCCCTTCTGCTGGCGCTGCAAGACGCCCCTTCTCTATTATGCGCGCGAAGCCTGGTATATCCGCACCAGTCAATTCAAAGAACGGTTGGTAGCGTTGAACCGTACCATCAATTGGGTCCCTGAGCACATCAAAGATGGTCGCTTTGGCAACTGGCTGGAGAACAACGTGGACTGGGCGTTGTCCCGTGAACGTTACTGGGGCACGCCCCTGCCGCTCTGGGAATGCGACCATTGCAATCACACCGAGGCCATCGGTGCGGTCAAAGACCTGTCTGACAAGGCGGGCCATGACCTGTCAGAGTTGGATCTACACCGCCCGCATGTGGACGAGGTTACCTGGAAATGCACGGAATGCGATGAGGGCACGATGCAGCGTATCCCTGATCTGATCGACGTTTGGTTCGATTCCGGTTCCATGCCGTATGCGCAATGGCACTATCCGTTTGAAAATCACGTTAAGTATGAAGAGCAGTTCCCAGCCGATTACATCTGCGAAGCGGTCGACCAGACGCGCGGCTGGTTTTATTCGCTGCATGCCATCAGCACCCTGCTCAACGATGCGGTTTGTTTCAAGAACGTCATCTGTCTGGGTCTGATCCTGGATGGGGAGGGGCGCAAAATGTCCAAGAGTCTGGGCAATATCGCCGATCCCTGGGACGTGCTCGATACGCAAGGCGCGGATGCTTTTCGCTGGTATCTTTATACGGCCAGCCCGCCAGGACAAGAACGTCGCTTCTCTAGCGAGTTGGTTGGCGAGGTCGTGCGCGACTTCACGCTGACATTGTGGAACGTGTACTCGTTCTTTGTCACCTATGCCAACCTGGACAAACCCGCTCTAACCACGCGCACTTGGAGTGAGAACCAGCTCGACCGCTGGCTGCTTTCGGAATTGAATGCGCTTGTCCGCGATGTGACCAATGCGTATGAAAATTACGATGCCACCAATGCGACCCGCCCCATCGCCGCCTTTGTCGAGAAACTCTCGACCTGGTACCTGCGTCGCTCGCGCCGCCGCTTCTGGAAATCCGAATCGGACTCGGACAAACAGGCTGCCTACCAGACTCTGTACGCCGCCCTGGTGACGGTTTCCAAGCTGCTTTCGCCGTCCATGCCTTTCCTGGCTGAGGAGCTTTACCAGAACCTGGTGCGTTCCGTGGACCAGTTTGCGCCCGAGTCCGTATCCCTGGCCGAGTGGCCGGCATACGATGAGGCTTTTGTCGATGAAGACCTGAACCGTGATATGGCTGTAGTTACCAAGCTGGTCTCGCTGGGACATTCCGCGCGCCAGAAGGCCAATCGCAAAGTCCGCCAGCCGCTGGCAGAAGCCGCTTTTTCGGTGGGTAATGCGGTCGAGGGTAAGGCAGTAAAAGCATTTGCGGAGTTGATCGAAGATGAGTTGAACGTCAAGACCGTGCGCCTGCTGGATGCCAGCGAGGAGGCCGTTTCGCATGAGATCAAACCCCTGCCCAAGCAACTGGGACAGAAGTACGGCAACAAATTCCCGGCTATCCGGAAAGCCATCCTGGAGATGAACTCTGAGGAAGTAGCGCATACCTTGCTGGCAGGCGAGTCGCTCAAGGTCAAAGTCGAAGGGCAGGATTATGAGGTTTTGCCGGAAGAGGTTGAAGTCAAGGCGCAGGCCAAGGAAGGCTTTGCTGTAGCCGAAGATGGTCCTTACGTAGCGGCTCTGGTCACGGAACTGACGCCCGAACTGGTGGCTGAAGGTCAGGCGCGCGAATTTGTCCGCCGTGTCCAGGACTTGCGCAAGAGCGCCGAACTGGACGTGGCCGATCGCATTGAGTTATACGTTGAGGCCTCGGCAGGCTTAAGGTCCGCGATCGAGGCGCACAAGGATTACATCACTGGTGAAACGTTGGCTGTTGTGCTTAAGTTCGAAGCCCCACCATCTGATGCATCCAAGGCTGAAGACGAATTCGATGGCGAAAAAGTAACCTTCGGGTTGGTCGTCAAATCCTGATTGCTTCTTTCGTTTATAAAAATAGCCCTCGGAGTTTCGAGGGCTATTTTTAGGCGCTATAATTGGCATGTAACTTTGTTACTTTCTGAGTCGAAGGGTGAAATGTTTATCGTTCGAGTAACTGCTGTCACGGATGAGTTGGTCAGTGCCTTCGAGCGGCTGATTCCCCATCTCAAACTCGCCTCTCCGCCACCTACGCGAGAAGAGCTGGAAGCGCTGATTTCGGCCAACTCTTCAATATTGTTGATCGCCCGTTACCCTGACGAACAGGCCGATATTGTAGGTATGTTAGCCCTGATCGTCTACCGCGTGCCAACCGGTATCCGTGCGCGCATCGAAGATGTGGTTGTGGATGAAGCCATGCGTGGAAAGGGAATTGGCGAGGCGCTTGTGCGGCGCGCCTTGAACATGGCGCGGGATGCCGGCGCGGATGGCGTGGCGCTCACTTCCAACCCGAAGCGGGAAGCGGCCAATCGCTTGTATCAACGGTTGGGGTTCAAACCCTGGCGGACGAATCTTTACTTCTATAGGTTTTGATAGAAGAACCGGCGTCCTCTGGACACTGGTTCTTTTTTGCAGCTAGTTGTTCTTGTCGTTTCCTTTATCTTTATCCTTGTCTTTGTTCTTATCCTTGTTCTTGTCTTTGTCGTTGCCGTTTCCATTATTATTATTATTATTATCGGGAGCATTGCTGTTACTACTATTGCTGTTATCGTTACTATTGCCAATGGTATTACCATTATTGCTATTGCCATTTCCATTACCAGGGGCATTGCCATTATTATTTAGTTCAGTTTGTCCTTCTTGGTTCTGGGCATTCTCCGCGCGGCCAGACATGATCGCGCCCAGATTTTCTTTGGCCTTTTCTCGATCACTCATGACAGCTTTGCGGAACTGCCCCCAATTTGTGGGGGTGCTGCCGTCCGGCAGTGTGATCCCGCTATAGTCTTTGGTTTGTTTGGCCTCCAAGATGGCTGCAAACGTTTCCGAGTCGCCTTCCAGCGCATTCGTCATCCATAAGGCTTGAGCAATGACACCGAAGCCTGCTCCATTATCATGATAGTCCATGACCGTCTCGTAATCCACGCCCAGAAGCTCGGAAAAGAAGTCGGAAATCGCTGAACCAACAGGATGTTGTGGCTCTTCTTCTGTTGTGCCATCCGTCTCATCTGGGATGACCGTTGCCGGATCGATTTCGGCAATCGTGCTGTATTTTGTCTCATCGGCGATTAAATTACCCGCACCGTCATCTTTGACTAAACCGAGGAGAGTTGCATCTTCCAGGCTTAGTCTGACCGTTTGTGTCCCCTCTTCATTTGTCAGGGTCACAACAACGGTTGTGGTTCCAGTCTTGGTATCCGTTTCCAGAATAATGTTATCAACAGTGCCGGTGATTGGGGTTGTTTCCTGGCTTGCCGGTGCTGCCCCAACAGCGATCACCTGCATAGCAAGGAAAATGATGGCTACCAGGATGCTTAAAAGAAATTTTGCGCGAGTCATCTTAAACTCCTTTCCATGCCTACATAATATAGTATTAGCTCGTCAAGGCACTTTGCAAAATTGTCAGGCCTGGCTGGTATGATGGTCATTGCTCCAGGGCGGAAAGGTATTTTCCCGTTGCGTTTTCCAGATCCGTGTAAGCCCCGCGATAGTATTCCGGCAATAGCGCTGCTAGGCGATACATCATCTCGTCCACCATCTGCTGGCGCACCTCGCGTGTCACGCGCTCGTTTCCAGGATCGAGCTTGAACGGCTCGCCCACGCGGATGTGGAAATCTGTCCGTTTCATGTCTTTGATGTTTTTGCTGAAGTTTTCCCCGCCCCAATGGGCAACCGGCAATAATGGCGCGCCACTGCGTAAAGCCAATGTGACAATGCCGGGATAGGCTCTGATGAGCACGCCGGTCTTGTTGCGCGTGCCCTCCGGCGCGATGGCCAAAATATACCCTTGCTCCAACGCTTCCAGAGACTTACGCATAGCTTCCATATCCGCTTCACCACGACGGATGGGAATGGCACCCCACAGATTGAAGAGAAAACTCAGGAACCAGCCGTCCCAGGTTTCAACCTTGGCAATTCCAGTCACGGGCCGTGGTTGCAAGTGTGCGTAGAGCAGCGGCACTTCGATTTGCCCGGTATGATTGGAATACACGATCATCGGGCCACCCTTTGGGATTTTGTGTAAATCCGGGGCATCGATGTGACACATGACGCTTGTGCCCACTTTGGCGACTGTGTTTACAAACCAAAAGACCGGTCTCATTGCTCCTCAATATTTCTTAGGAATTGCGCAGTTTGTGAAAGGGTGCTGAAAATAGGGGGTGCGAGCGCCGCTCGCACCCCCTATTTTCAGCCTCTCCTCATTCAACTGCGTGGTTATTGTTTCTAAAAATTTCAGACTTTTGTTGTGATTATCTCAACAGCAGCAGGAATGATTTCTGCGCTGAGTTCCTGTCCGCTTTCGCACAGGGTTTCTCCGTCACAGTGGGCAGGCAGAGCCCCTTTCAGGGCCTTGACATTTATTTTGTGAGTGCGCCCGCTGGTGACTTCTGGCTGGCTGGCCTGCGTGCCTTTTAAAAAGTACGGAACCAGCCCAAAGATACGTGCGCGACCGACATTGGAAACCATGCACAAGTCGAAGTGACCGTCACTCGGATCGCCCTGGGGCGCCATGTAGAAACCACCGCCCATGCGCTGCCCGTTCATAATGGAAATCATCAGCGAGGATTGTGTATAGGTAATATCATTGTAGGTGATTTCGACGGTGGGAGCTTTGTAATAGATAAAAACGGTTTGAACGACGGCGATCAGATAAGCCAGCAGGCCGCGCGCCCAGCGAATTTTTACGGCGACAAAGCCAACAACCGCATCGAAGCCGATGCCAATCCCGTTGACAAAGTAACGACCTTGCGGATAGTCGCCGCCTTTTACAAAGCCAATATCGATCCTTTTGCGCCGGTTTTTGGCGAGCGTTGCGATGCTTTCTTCCAGCGTGCCGCGCACGCCCAGGCCGAAAGCCATGTCGTTGCCGGTGCCGACTGGCAGGATCGAGAAAGCGCTGTGATTGAAGCCTGCCGCGCGGGCGCGCATCAAACCGTTGATGGCTTCGTTTGCGGCCCCGTCCCCACTTGCCAGGACGATGACATCGTATCCAACTCTGGCAGCTTCTTCTGCGATTTCAGCAGCATGCCAGGGACGCTCTGTGCGTACTAATTCATATTCCAGGTTGTATTTGCGCATACCTGCTTCGATTTCCGGGATCATTTTTTCCGCATGCCCTCGCCCGGAAATCGGATTGACAATGACCAAATACTTCATATCTGCTCTCCCTATTTTGGATTTTGGAGAGTTTATCACAATTTATTGTGTAACGCGTCGCCGTATCGTAAATATATGGCATGCCTGGTTCAGAGTTCGATGTGTTGCGTTTTGCGATAGGCGGCAGGTTTACCGCTGAACATTTCGCTGACCGCATCTATCAATTCGTCCATTGTATAGGTGCCTTCGTGTTCCAATATGTTTTTGAGCGCGCTCAGATGGCTGCATAGTTCTTCCATGTGGTCGCGAAATTCGTCGAATGTTTCCGGTGTGGTCCGGTTGCGCAGGTTCTCGCCAGCTTCGTGGGTATGCTCCACCGCCTGCATGGCGTTTTGCATATACTCGATAATCAGGTCCCAGTCGGTCATCTCGAGCTCCTTTCCCGAACAGGGACCCCGCATTCTATATGCGGGGAACCCCATTCATTTCCCCATCTTTACAATAGCACCTCAGGGCCTGGATTTCAAGTAGTCTTCGGGCGTGTCTAAATCTTTTAAGATTCCTGGATCGTTTACCTCCACATAACGGATTTCACTGGTGTGGCGGTTCAGGAAATCTCGCGGGGTTTCAGGAGGGCTCATGCGTAAGATTTCATCCCAATATGGACGCGCCACCAGCCAGGGATGTCCGCGCCGCATCTGGAAGCTGGGCACGATCAGGGGTGATCCACTGGTGGCGTACTCCTCCACGACAAGCCTCACGCTTCTTTCCTGAACCTGGGGCTGGTCACCAAGGCCGACCAACAAAGCCTCCACCTCGGACCTTACTTCCGCCAACCCCACCTGTAGGGAGCTCAGCATTTCGCCTTCTGCAAAATTGGGATTGAACACGGTCCGCGCCGAATTACCGATCAACGTGTCGACCTGTTCTCTTGCGCCGCCGGTTACGACAAGAATATCTTCGATACCGGCTGCCTTGAAAACTTCAATGACCTGTCCAAGGACGGTCGTTTTACCCCAGGGGAGCAGCATCTTGGGCCGTCCCATGCGTTTCGATTGACCGGCAGCCAGGATGAGGGCAGTGATCATTCCAGCAAATCCTTCAAGCGCTGGTATTGCTCCGGCGTGTCCACATCCAGCAACAAGGCGTCGTCATGCCAGATCAGGTAGTTGATTTTATGTTTCGAGAAAATCCCGCGCCCGCCCACGTCACCTTCCAGAGTCAGTAAATCGGGAAACGTGACGCGGTCGAACAATACCGGGTTGGCGCGCTGGTCGAGCACCAGGGGCGCAATGATGGGTGAGAGCGTTGCTGCGTGTTCTTCCACGAGCGCATGCAAAATGGCTGGCGTAACCTGCGGCTGGTCGGCGAGCAGGAAGATGGCTCCGCCTGCCCCCTCCCCAGCCCTCCCCAAAAATCTTTGATTTTGGGGGAGGGCGCCCCGTGGGGGCGGGTGGGGGCTGAGTCCCTTTCGAATCGACGACGCCTGCCCGCTCTGCCATTCCGGATTATGAGCAACTTGCACAGGTAAATCATTTACTGCGGACTCAACTTCGCTGCTGTGTGCACCCGTCACCACGATGACCGGGGATAAGCCAGCTTCCAGGGCCGTCTTCGCCACCGCGCGGACGAAAGGCTCTCCCCGCCAGTCGAGCAACTGTTTGGGCTGGCCGTAGCGCTGAGACTCACCCGCAGCCAGGATGATTCCCGCCACCGGTTCATGCACGGCGTGGATTTTCCCTGCTTGCAGGCTGGCGATGATCACGGCATCGTAAGCAGAAAGCAGGGGTTTGACCATCGCACGAGCCTGGGACTGCAATTCCGGCGTGTCTGCCTGATTGAGCAAGGCAACGCGCCGGGCCGTCGCCGGGATGTGTTTCAGGCCACCCTCGGGGTTGGTCAACACATAGGCCAGCGACTCGGTAGAAATCATTTCGTCGGGTTGCAAGCCGCTTAAGCGGGCGAAGATTTCCGGCCTGTGCACGAATTCTTCGCCAAGAGGTTTCCCAAGGCCTGAAAGCCCGGCAACCTGTACAACCTGTTCGACAAACTCTGGGATGACCGGCTCATGTTGTGCCGGGGCTTTGAGCGGCTTTTGGCGGGAACCATCGGCTTCGATGAGCAGGGGAATTTTATCCCTTTCTGAAATTTCGCGTAACCAGAATATTGCGTTGCTTTCAAGCCCCTTTGTCCTTTCCCCTTCAAATTCACCAGTGACCAGGGTCACGCCGCGTGGTTTGAATTGTTCCAGGTTATCCAGTTTTGTGACAATGACATGTTCATCTGCCAGTGGGATTTGCCATCTTCCCAGGTGTGTAGTCGCGGTGACGATGACAGGGGGAGGCAATTCGCGCGCCAGTTGGAACATGGCAGTTGTTTTTCCCCCAGCACCCACGAAGGCGATGGTTGAAGTCTGTGAAAGACGGAGAGCTTGAACATGATTCATTTGTTCTCGCTTCGTGGGTTTCACGTGTTCAATATCTTTTCCAATCCATCCACGTTCGATTGAATTTCATCGCCATATCCCCAGCCAATATCAGACGTAGCGCGCATTTTCATCAGGCGATCTCGGAAGAAACTGTATAGTTCACGACGTGCAGGGCTCATTTTCAATTCCGCCACAAATCGTTCGAACATATTGAGCAATGTATTGTAAAAAGGCTCATCAATATCACCAAAATCGTTGGTGAAGGCGTGACCGCGTTCAACATAGGTCAACATCAAGTCCAGTGTGCCGCGCAGGTCTTTGGTCGCCTTTTTGTATTCGGTAATTACCTTTTTTGCATCACGGAAACGCGGCATGTCGGGTAATTTACGGTTTGGATTGTAAACTGCCCTGACGATCTTCTCGCGGCATTTCTCAAGATACTCGCTATCTTGCGCAATCGGAAGAATTTGTGCTTTCAACCATGCCTTATTTTGCGCGGACAGGTTGTGCAAACCCTTCAACAAATCAATCAGATTTTCTTTAGGGAGATCCTGCAACTCGGTTTTTATATCGGTCCATGCCATATTGTTACGTCACTTGTTAAATCAATAGGACAGCCCGGTGGGATTCTCATACTCGCATATCCTGCTCTTGGCGAGTTGAATGCCGCAACGGGTTCTCCCAAATCAGTTCCAGCCGCCTGTGCGCGTGCGGTTCCGGATCTCATCCTGCAGGGCGGCAAGCATCTCCGAAAAGGACTCTCGGTTGGTAGGACTTCCCTTGGCTGCCTGGTCTTCGAGGCGCGCCAGCAGGTAGACTATCCATGAAAGCCACGAGCGTGGATTGCTTTGCGCTTGCACAATCTCTTCTGCGGCTTCATTAAGGATATCGCGAATATTATCTTCTTTGCTCATTGGCTATACTCCTGGGTTGTTGGATGACTGTACTATTATTGTAGCACTCTTGGTTTACTCTGAGTCTTACGTGAAGAGCGGTTCCATCTTAAGTCGTTCTGTGAGAGCCTGCATTTGCTGGTCAGTCGGGCGCGCTTCAAAGCGCTGGGCGGCGTCGAGGATGCGTGGCAGGATGTGGATATCACCGGCTGTGTTGAGGAAGACTTGCGGGTTGCCCAATATCCAGTGTACAGCCAGATCGATATCTGCCTGTTCCTCAAGCGGACGATACCAGGTGGTGCGGTTCTGCTGCATGTCATTCCAGGGTGAGCGCGTTACGCCTTTGATCGTCTGCACGGCGACGTTGCGTTCTTTACACACCGCCAGGACCTCCTCGAAGCCTCGGGCATACAGCGGATTTTGCATCATGATATGACTGTACGGCAAAAGCACGGAGTCGAAATCGAATTTTGCCAGGGAGCGCAGGTGGAATTCTGTTATTTGCACGCCATGCCCGGTCACGCCGATGAAGCGCACCAGTCCTTCTTCACGCGCACGTATCACGGCCTCGATCACGCCACCGGGACCGAAGGCGGTTTGCCAATCGGGTTCCTCGTGTAATGCGTGGAGCTGGATCAGGTCGACCTGGGTGACATGCAACAGGTCCAGCGAGCGGCGGATTTCATCGTAGGCGGCCTGCTTCGTGCGCTGTTCGGTTTTGGTCGCCAGGAAAAATGGCCTGCCATTCCGGCGAATCCAATTGCCGAGCAATTCTTGCGAACGGCCATAACTGGCAGCTGTGTCCACATGGTTGACACCGGTTTCCAGGAGGGTGTCCATGGTGGCGTCCACATCCTTTTGAGGTGTGTCCCAGAACGCCGCCGCACCGAAAATGGTGCGGGTGCTGTTGTGGCCGGTGCGGCCAAATGGAAGGGTGGGTATCATGGCTTTCTCCTTATCTGTTCTTTCGATCATCCAAAGCGTGGACGATGGCAAGTATAACGCTATCGACATTATTCATCACCTCATTATTCCAAAAGCGGACGACTTTGTAGCCTTGCGATTCCAAATATTTCGTTCTCTCTTCATCATACTCTTCCTGCTCCAAATGATGATTGCCATCCAGTTCGATAATCAATTTGGCTTTCGGGCAACAGAAATCGGGGATGTAATTCCCTACAGCATGCTGTCTTCGGAAGGTGACGCCTAACTGGTCGTTGTGTATGCGTGACCAAAGTTTTCGTTCGGCAGGAGTTGATTCCTTTCGGAGCTTTCCCGCTTTGTTCATAGTTTTGGGGTTGCTTCGTTTAGGGCGTGGCATTTTGCCCCCTTCGTGTTCCCCCATTTTCAGACCGCTGCTCCCTGCGGGCTGCAAATGGGGGAAAGACAATTTCAACTTGGGCGTTTATAAATATATTCATTCCAACTTCACATTCACCTTCCCCAAATTCGACGTTCCCCAGTCGCATTTGGGAAAGGAAGGGATGGGGCAATTACGCAAAACTCTCCCTCAACAACGACTCAAGCAACCCCTTGATTTGTCTCTCCGCCTCACACATTTGCTCCCGGAGACGCTCATATTGT
The DNA here is from genome assembly GCA_016928525.1 of Anaerolineales bacterium. The sequence goes on from JAFGKO010000210.1 coordinate 17,248, forward strand.
GCCACAACCGCGGTGACATTGTACCCGTAGGGTAAGTGTTCTTGCTCGAACAAAACAATTTTTATACCCTCCTTGGTCTTGTCACACAGATACCAATCCGCCTTTTCTAACGGCGGATCAATGAATTCCTTGCGAGTGCATTCTCCGCTGATATAACGCACACCCACCTCGGGATGAGAGAATTATGGGGCGACCTTACGGCTTCAACGCTTTTTCTTCGGGCTTCGTCTTCGAACCGATCTCCACCAACTGCACCTGCACCTGGTAGCGCTTTTCGCCGATTTGGATTTTTCCCACTCCAAAGAAACCCCTCGAGCCGGTCTTGAATTGCTTTTCGGTGGCGGTCAAAACCCCGACCATCTTTTCGTTTTCCTTGATTTCAACTGAGATCATGGGAAGCCTCCTGCTCGCTTTTGTGGTTTGATTCTATCATCCTTCCCTGGGTCTTTCCCCACAGCTTGCTACAGAGGAGCATTCAAATGTTATAGATTCTTACAAACAATTGAGCCTGGGAAAACCACCAAGTCACCCCGGCCCGACCGGCAGTGCCAGGGCGGGCAAAGACTCCAAAACACAAAGGAAAATTCGCGGCTTTGTGCCTTTGAGGCTTTGTGGTTTCATTCAGACTGGTTTTGATTCTAAAGAATTTGAATGTTCACCGCTACAATATCCTCCTGAGCATCCAAAAGGCGATCCTCCCAAATTTCATGATGATTTCCAAAACATCTTCGAAGGCAGAGGCCATGATGATAGCCAGCACGAGGTTCAGAGTAAAGCGTCCCCAGGCGCTGGAAGGACGCTTGCTAAAGACCCACTCGATCCATTTCCAAATCTGCGGGATGAACCACAGCATTAAAAAGAAGATACCCGCCATGATTGGGATGATTGGCAGCGAACTGGCCAGGCTGTATAGCAGTGTACAGATGGCGATAATGGCCACAAATATGCTGGCCAAACGTAAAACCGGATTATCGAGCCGTCCTTTGGGCTTGTCCGTATTGTTTTTGGATGGATTGTTTTGTGTCATGAAAGTACCTTTTAAATAGTAAATAGTAAAAAATAGGTCGGATTAGTAACCCGACCTGCGGTGAGGATGTTACCACAACTTTGCGCGGATTTCGGGCTTAGCGAGCAGCGCTTCGAGCACACCGCCGCCGATGGCCAGCGCTTTGTCGGAAACCAGCCTGCACATTTCCGGGTCATCGCGCGGGTCTACATCGCCGACCTTCAGGCCTACGGTCACATGCAGGCCGGGATGCAGCAGTCCGCGCAGGACGCCGGGAAAAGGACTGGTTACCGGATACCGATCATTGATCGCAGCGAGTTCCTGCCCGGTTTCGACGTGCTCGCCAATTCGCATCTGGCTGGTGAAGATACCGTCGGCGGGCGCGCGCAGCACGCGGCGTGGGTCGCCTTCGGGTTGGCCGCTGTCGGGTTGGGTGCGTCCCTCCCAGTAGACCCGCCCCAGGGTGTGGCTGCGGCGCGTTTCGATCACAGCCTGGCAGTCCCGTCCGGCGTGGAAGCCAGGCCCCAGTCCGATATGAAGCGGGATGGGGACCGGTAAAGGCCCAGGGGGATGCTTGATCAGTCGCCCGTCGATGACGGCGGAAAAGTCCAGGGAGGTCAGGATGGAAGCATGCGGGTCGACCAGGACCGGGATTTCCCCCGCCTCCAGCGCAGCCTGAACCTGCTCCCCATTAACCAGTCTGGCAGTTACCCCTTCGAGCGTGACCTGCCCTGCGTAGACAGCCTCCGCAAAAGAGACCGTGCGCCGGACGGCCAGCGGTTGCGGCAGTTCGCTGATGAGCACTTTCAGCCCGGCGCGATACAGCCGCAGGGCTACCCCGGAGGCCAGATCGCCCCCGCCACGAATGAGAATGAGAGCAGGCATTGGACTATTAAACCACAGGTTCAGCGCTCTTTGCGCTCGAGCAGTAAGTGACCAAAGGCATACAGGAGCAGGTAGATGAACAGGAAAAAGGGCGCGAACAGGCTGAAGAAGATGAGCGAGCGGGGCGTGGGGTTGATCAGGTAGTACAAGGTGAACTGGGCCAGGTCACCGGGGTTGCCCAGGATGTCCCAGGAGTTCCAGCGCAGGAAGCGCCCCATATAGATGCCGACCGTGGTGAGCGCAGCGACCAGCACCACAAAACCCCAGCCGAACCAATGCCCGAATTCGCGCCGGACGATCTCTTGCATCAGGAAGAGCGAAACCATGCCGAGGAACAGGCCGGTGAAGGAAAACCAGATCAGCAGGATCACATCGTACCAGACCGGGATGTCATTCCCGGCATAACTCAAATGCTGGAAGTCGGTCAGAATGTACGGCGCATTCGGGAAGAAGATCAGCCACAGGAAGGCGCTGACCGGGATGATCGCATATAACCAGCGCCGCCGGATAGAAGTGATATACGTCACGTAGGCAATGCCAAACGGGATCCAGGCCAGGAACAGGTTCCAGATCAGGAAAGAATAATGGATCGAGCCGGTGACGGATGCGCGAAAGCGGAGCATGGCTACGCAGAAGATAGATGCCCCGGCCAGCAAGCCGAAGATGGTCAGGCGGTATTTGTTAGGGGAGAAATGTTGCAGAAGGGATTTCATGACAGTTTACTCATAACTTTGTGGGTGCAATCTGGTCGGGTGTCTCCCGCGCCCTTGAGCTGTGTTCTTGAAGCATGTGGCTGAACGAATACAGCAGGAGGAAGATGAACAGGAAAAAGAATGTATACAGGAAAGTAAAGGCCGCAAGTCGCATACTCGGGTCGATCACGATGCCCAGGATCTCCATGGCTGTCTCTGCCGGGTTTTGCAGGATATCCCATGAATTCAGGCGTACGAAGCGTCCAATGTAGATGCCAAAACTGCTCAGGCCTGAGATCACAAAGACAAAGATCCAGCCTGCCGCCCGTCCGAATTTGCGCAGGATAATGTCGTGCATCAGGTACAGCGAGATGACACCCAGCAGCATACCTGTCCACGAGCACCATACGACGACGATCACGTCATACCACAACGGCGCTCCGCCAGGTCGCCTCGCCAGGTCCTGGAGATCGGTAAGCATGTATGGCGCGTTGGGGTAGAAGATCAGCCATAGAAAAGCAGTGACCGGCAGGATCAGATATAGCCAGTTCCGTCTCCACGAAACGGCATGGGTGATATAAGAAAGGATGAACGGGATCCATGCCAGGAACAGGTTCCAGATCAGCCCGAGATGACGGTTGGAATCGCTGTAGGCTACGCGTGCGACGACGAGAGCAATACACACCAAGCAGGCAGTATTGATCAGTACAAAGACTGCAATGTTATGTCTGTTGTCATAGAAGTATTTTCTTATTTGGGTATACATACTTTTTTAAAGTGTCGTAGGCGGGTTAAAAACCCGCCAAAATTTGTGTTTTCAAGGCTCTTCACGCAAAAATACGATCAAGTCAATATCGCCCGGCGAGTGCCCAAACTCGGTCAACATAGCGGCGGCTTCGCTGCGGTGCTGGGTGCCATGGTTGACCAGGTGAGCCATCAAATGCCAGAGAATATTTTCGCGTGGCTCTCCTCCGGTCCTGCTATACTCGATGGTATCGTTCAAAGCTTCATCGCTGACAGTCTCTACGAAGCGCATCAGTGCCTGCTCTTCTGCAGTCCAGCGCAGGCGTAACGATTCAAAGCTGGGAAAATCTTCGGGTTGCAACCATACGGCCGGTGAATGACCTTCCCAGCGCCTGCGCCAGATCCATTCGGCGAACAAGATGTGGACCAGCGTGCCGCGCAGCCCGCCGTGGCTGAATGCGGCCGGTGCGAGGAACTGCTCCGCGGTCACTTGCGCCGTGGCGTTCAAGATGCGCGCATTTGCCCAACTGTTGTACGCATAGAGCGTCAGAATATCATCTTTGTTCATTTCAGGAACTCCAGCAGGATCGGGTTCACTTCGTCCGGCCTTTCGTAGTGCGGGATATGCCCGCAGTGTTCGAAGACGCGTAATTCCGCTTGTGGGATGGCAGCGCGCAGGTCGTTGCTGTGCTCGAAGGGGACGGTTTTATCATCCCGGCCCCAGAGCAGCAGGGTGGGTGCCCCCAGTTCTCCAACCTTGCGATAGGTGGAGGAGAAATCTCCCAGCATGCCGTTGCGCATGGTTGAAAGGATGGCGCGCATAAAGCCCTTATATTTCATCGGGACCATGTACTTTTCGACGAAGGCCTTGACGTGTGCTGGATCATAGAAGTCAGATTCGACATCCTTCAGCAGCCGCCCGCGCCCGAACAGACCGAGAGCCAGCTCGCCGAACCCGGGCGTTGTCAGAGCCTTGAGTATTCTCGGCAACGTGACGGGTCTTGCCCCAGCTGGATCGATCAAAACCAGCTTCTGGACCCTCTTGGGAAAGCGCGTTGTGAAGGCGGCTGTGATTGGCCCGCCCATGGAGAGACCCATCAAGCTAATCTGTTCGAAGCCAAGTGTATCCAGCAATTCTTTCAATTGCTTGCAAAACAAATCAATGTCATAGCGGACTCGCGGCCGGTCTGAGAAACCTCGCCCGATGAGGTCGTAGCGCAAGACGCGAAAACCGGATCTGATCAGGAATTCGAAAGTGGGATCCCAGATGAAATAAGGAACGGAGAATCCGTGCACTAACGTTACCGGTTGTCCATTTTCAAGGCCATCCAATTCGTAGTGCGTATAACCGTCGGAAAGCTGGACGAAACTACCCGCGCCAACGCGCCGGGCAGTTTCGTTCAGTTCTTTGGTTTCACCAAGATAAGGGAATGTCCAGGACATGTTACCTCGCTGAACGGAGGGCGTAGCCCGCAGTCGAAGCGCCCTCGTAGGAGGCACCCTTCGGTCGCGCTGCGCTCCGCTCAGGGAGAAATAATTATATCTTCCCCAGCCCGCGCAGGATGCGTTCCGGCGTAAGCGGGAACTCGTCGTACCACACGCCGGTGGCGTCATGCACTGCCGCCGCGATGGCTGCCGCGGTGGGTAGGAAAGGCAGTTCGCCCACGCCGTGCGCCCCCCAGGGACCGATCGGGTCGGGCACTTCGAGGATGACCGATTCCACCTTCTCCGGGATGTCCCAGATGGTCGGAATGAGATAAGTGCTGAGTTGGTCGGTCAGCACATAGCCGTCTTTGGTCTTGTAGTCCTCCAGCATGGCGTAGCCCTGCGCCTGGACGACGCCGCCCTCGATTTGGCCTACCACCAGGTCAGGGTTGATGGCCTTGCCGAGATCATCTGCTGCGACGATACGCAGCACACGCATGTGTCCTGTCTCGGTGTCCACTTCCACTTCCGCGGCCTGGGCTGAATAGGCGTAGGCAAAATTGGGCATGGAGTGGCCGGTCTCTTTGTCAAAAGGTGTGGTGGGCGGCGCCAGGTACTTGAACTCCCCGATGGCCGGGCGTTCCTCGGACACCCATTTTTTTAGGGCAGCTTTCGCCGCGCCGCGTATGGCGTTGCCGGACATGAAGGTCATGCGCGAAGCGGAGACGGAGCCGGGGTTGCCCATGATGGCTGAATCGGAAGTGACCAAGGTCACTTTTTCGAGCGGAACGCCGGTGGCTTCAGCCACCATCTGTGTCATGACAGTATGCGTGCCCTGGCCGACTTCAGCAGAAGCGTGCAGCAGAACGACCTGATCGATTGTGCTTTTGCCGTGCAGTTCGACCCGCGCCCAGCAATTTTCTTGGTATCCAAACGAGAAGCCGACGTTTTTGAACCCGGCCGCGAAACCCCGTCCACGGACGAGGTGGCCGCCCGTTTGTTTTTTATAATTCGACCAGTCGAACTTATCGGCAGCGGCCTGGATCACTTCGGGGATGCTGACCGGGCCGGGAGCCGGGGTGCCAACTGCGAGCGTGAGTCCGTTGCGCAGGGCATTCTTCAGACGAAACTCGACCGGGTCCATGCCCAGCTTTTCGGCCAGCTTGTCCATCTGCAGTTCGGCCATATACAGCGCTTGCGGCGCGCCAAATCCGCGGAAGGCCGCGCCGGGCACGTTGTTGGTATACACGCCGTACACGTCGCTTTTGACGTTGGGGATGAAGTACGGGCCGATGCAAGTGATGGCAGAATTGCCCAAAACCTTATTGGTGGTGTACATATAAGCGCCGGCATCGCCGATCATCTCGATTTCGGCGGCAACTAATTTGCCATCTTTCGTCGCGCCCCACTTGCCGCGCACGAGGGTGGCGTGCCGTTTACCGTGCCCGATGATGGATTCCTGGCGGCTCCAGATGATGCGTACCGGGCGCTGGAGTTTCCAGGCCGCCAGCGCCAGCGCGATTTGTACGGACATGTCCTCGCGTCCGCCAAAAGCGCCGCCAATGGCCGGGTAGACCACCCGCACGTTTTCATCTGGTAGTCCGAGCGCGTGTGCAATCTGTTCGCGATCGGCGTGTGTCCACTGGCCGCCAGCCTTGACGGTCACATGTCCATCGTTATCGATGTAGGCCAGACCAGCCTCCGGCTGCAGATAGGCGTGTTCTTGCACGGGTGTACGGTATTCGCCTTCGACGATTACATCCGCCTGTTCGAACCCGGCTTTGATGTCGCCTTTGCGGATCTTGTAATGCACGCAGATGTTGGAGTCGTTGATCTCTGCATGTACGCGCGGGGCGTCTGGCTGCATGGCTGCTTCCGCGTCGGTGACCACGGGCAGGTCTTCGTATTCGACCTCGATCAGCGCGCGCGCGGCAGCAGCTTGCGCTTCCGTCTGCGCGACGATGACAGCCACCTGGTCGCCTACAAAGCGGACCACGTCCGCGCCTTCTTTGGAGGAACCCGGTCCGCACAGTACGGGTTGGTCCCGCCATTGCAGGCCGTACTCATTGACCGGGATGTCTGCGGCGGTGTAGATGGCAACCACACCGGGCGCACCCTGGGCATGATCAAGCAGGATGCGTTTGATGCGCGCATGTGGACGCCCGGCAAACAAAATTTTCATGTGCAGCATGCCCCTCATAGACAGGTCGCCGGAATAGGGCGTTTCGCCTGTCACTTTACCCAGGGCATCCACACGAGGGGTAGACTTGCCGACAACTTTTGTGGTCATATGATTAATGCCCGATCAGTGTAATTTTGATTGATAGATTTTCCCTATGCGTACTGTAATTGTCGTTCATCATAGTCAAATTTTCCGGGTACTAGCGCTTGTACTTTTTGATTTTGACTTTGGGCGGCGGTGCATCCATAGGGCCATAGCGCGATGGGGCGACTGCCCGATACATGACGGCATACACCAGAGAAAAGATGCCGCCGAGAATGATGATGAACACGACGGTTAGCATCAAGGTAGCAAAGATGGCGTAGCGCCCAAACAGGAACTGGATGGCTTCTGCCAGTACAGGGGCATACCATAACCAACTTGGAACTTGGGGAGTAAAAAGCAACTGTTGAGGTACCAATCCGCGGTTAAGAAGGAAAGGCATCAACAAGCTTGCTGCGGCAAACGAAAGAATGGGCACAAGGACGAGGATCGCGCAACCAATCCCGCGCCAGATGGGATGTAGCTGTTTATTCTTTGAGATGGGATCCCTGGTCTCCCGTCGGTATTTTCCCATGATGGTGCTCCCTTCTATGCCTTCAATTTACTGGCATCTTCGATCGCTTGCACGATCTTATAGTAACCGGTACAGCGACACAAGTTGCCTGTGATGGCCTGCTCGATCTCGTTGCGTGTGGGATTCGGGCGTTCTTCCAGCAGTTTTGCCGCCGACATCAGGAAACCCGGTGTGCAGTATCCGCATTGGACGGCGCCGTCGTTGATGAAGGCCTGCTGCACCGGATGGAGCTGTTCGCCATGCGCCAACCCTTCGATGGTTACGATTTCAGCGCCGTGCGCGCGTGGTGCGGGCACCAGGCAGGCCATCACGGCTTTGCCATCCAGGAAGACCGTGCAGGCTCCGCATTCACCTTCGGCGCAGCCCTCTTTGGTGCCGATCAGTTCACCTTCTTCACGCAGCAGGCGCAGCAGGGTTTTGTCGTGGCCGCTGGTAAAGGTGTATTTCTTTCCATTGATGGTAGTCTCGATTGGACTTTCTGGAAAGGCTTGCGCTGATTGCTGACTGCTGATAGCTGATTGTTCTTTCCCCCATAACAGAACCAGGTCAGACGGGATCCCGGCCTGCTTCTCGCCCTTGAGCAGTGACCGTAGCCCGCGCGCCGTGCAAACACGCACCATCTCACGGCGGTAGGCCGCCGAGCCACGGATGTCGTCGATTGGGCGGGAGGCTTCCATCGCTAAGCGGGCGGCTTCTGCGATAATTGCCTCGGTCAACTCTTTACCTGCCAGATATTTCTCCGCTTCCTCGGCATGGATGATGGTGGGCGCAACCGCTCCCAGCGCGATGGAAGCCGAAGTAACGGTGGCAGTTTCGAGCCCTAGTACGACCGCGACGTTGATAACAGAGATGGCTTGCGCGCGCCGCAGCGCCAGCTTGATGAACGTCCCTTGTTGGCTTTTCTTCAAGGCTGGGAAGGCGATGTCCACCAGGATTTCGTCTGGCTGCATAACAATCTTGCGCACGCCGGTGTAGAAGTCGCGCAGCATCACTTTGCGCTCACCGCGCGTCGAGGCCAGTACCACCCAGGCGCCCAACGCCATCAGGGGTGTGATGGTGTCATTGGCGGGCGAAGCGGTGATGAGATTGCCAGCTACCGTGCCGCGATTGCGGATTTGGGGCGCGCCCACTTCCCAGGCGGCGCGAGCCAACGGAAAGGCACGTTCGCGGATGAGCTTGGAAGCCGCGCAATGGTTGTGCGTAACCATCGGTCCCAAATGGATGATATCGTCCTCGTCCAGTGTGATCTGGTCGAGGCCGGGGATGCGGGTGATGTCGATCAGGGTATGGATGCCTCGGCGCACACCGCGCTCGAGTTCCAGGATCAGGTCGGTTGCTCCGGCCACGATGCGGGCGCCTTCCCCCTTTTCGTTCAGCAGGCGGATTGCCTCCTCTGTGGTAGCCGCGTTGTAATACTCATGCCACATAGGCCTTCCTTTTTATTATTCACCAATGTCATTGCGAGACGGTGGTCTTCCGTCGAAGCAATCTCCTGTTTCAGAGAGGAGATTGCTTCGGGGCTACGCCACTCGCAATGACATATATCTAAAATTGTTGCTTATTGGCCGCCGCCGTTGATCATCTCATAACGGCGATCAAAGGTGGTAACGGCTTCGCGTGCCAGGCTGATCAGGTTGCGGATAGCGGCTTTCAGGCCATCTTCGTCCCCCATGCTGGCTTCGAGGTTGTCCAGCGCGCGACCGATTTGCTCGGCCACATCGAAGAAGGCCAGGTCGAATTGATACAATTGTGCCAACTCGGTTTCCTTGATCTTGACCGCATCGAAGAAGCCGGCGTAGCCGTATGTCGCGGTACGGATTTTGTCCGCAAAGGTGCGTAGTTTGATGGCAGCCTGTTCCATATCGTCCATCAGCGCGATCATGCCTGCGTTCACCATGTCAGTCTGGATGTTCGAAGTGCGCTTCCATAACTCTTCGAAACGGTCTGCCACCGATTCACGCAACAGCTTGTCAGCGGCGCGGCGGTTCTGGCGCTCGACGTAGCCGCTGAAACCGGGGATTTTCGAGGCCAGTTGTTTTACGAAATCCATCTGGCTGCTTACTTTGTCGAATAAATCGCTCATGTGTGCCTCCTGCCACTATATACGCTTTGTAAGGCGCTTGAGTCTCTCCTTTGGAAGAAGAGGCTTGACCCTGAAGCTCAATAGTTCGATTATAGCCTCACTTAGGGTCAAGTGCAACCGGGTCGCTGGTGTTATAATTCGTTAGCTTTATTGGACACGGAAAACACGTGCTAACAGCAAATTATGGAATTTGATGTTTTGCGGATGGTCCGAAGCCATCCGCTTTTGTAAGACCTACTAAATCTTGTACTGGAGTAACCATGATCGTCACAACCAAAAAACTGTTCGAAGCCGCCTATGGCAAATATGCCATTGGCGCATATAACATCAACAACCTGGAGCAGTGCATGGGCCTGTTCCGGGGCAACCTGGATAGCCAGGCGCCTTTCATCATCCAGATCAGCAAAGGCGCGCGTTCTTACACCGACAAGCGTATGTTGGAAGCCATGATCCGTACCGCCGATGAAATCTTCCCGGAATCCATCTTTGCAGTCCACCTGGACCACGGCGACGAAGAGGCATGCTACGACTGCATCAACAGTGGGTTCTACAGCTCGGTCATGATCGATGCCAGTCACGCGCCGTTCGACGAGAATATTGCCATCACCAAACGTGTGGTGGATGCGGCGCATGCCAAAGGCATCGTGGTCGAGGCCGAGTTGGGACAACTGGGCGGCGTAGAGGAGCATGTCAGCGTAGCGGAAGCGGACGCCAAACTGACTGATCCCGACCAGGCCAAGGAATTCGTCGAGCGCAGCGGCTGTGACTCGCTGGCCTGCGCGATCGGCACCAGCCACGGCGCCTTCAAATTCAGTGGCACGCAGGGCCTGCACTTCGATGTGCTCGAAGAGATCCAGAAGCGCCTGCCCGGCTTCCCGCTGGTGATGCACGGTTCCAGCTCGGTGCCCCAGGATGAAGTGGAGCGCATCAACAAGGCCGGCGGGGACTTGAAGGGCGCCAAGGGCGTGGATGCCGACCAGTTCAAGCGCGCCGCCGAACTGGGCGTGACCAAGATCAACATCGACACCGATGGCCGCCTGGTCTGGACGCGCGTGCACCGCGAGTTCTTCCTGGAAAAGCCTGAGAACTTCGACCTGCGCCCGCCGGGAAAGGTCTTCATGGCCGAGTACGCCAAATTCATCGCCGGGAAGAACGAGAAGCTCGGCAGCGCCGGTCAGTTGGAGGCGGTGCGCAAGCTGGTTAGCTAGGTTTTTGAATACACACAAAAAATCCCACTCACAACGAGCGGGATTTTTATGTTAAGGTTTCGTTGCTGGCTCTGACTCATTTTTTTACATTGAGGCAAACCGCGACAGTATAATTTGCATCAGGAGTTCCCATGCCAGTCTCAGACCAGGGCGTCAGCCTCGACCGTTATATGCTCATCCCGCGCACGGCGATTTTCGTGCGGCGTGGGGACGCGTACCTGTTGCTCAAGGGCGCGCCGACTAAACGCCTGTGGGCGGGCAAATACAACGGCCTCGGCGGGCATGTGGAGCAGGGGGAGGATGTGCTGTCTGCGGCAAAGCGCGAGTTGCTGGAGGAGACCGGTCTCGCAGCGGACTTGTGGCTGTGTGGAACGGTGGCTGTGGATACCGGTCAGAACCCCGGGATCTGCTTATATGTCTTTAGCGGGGAATGTGGACAGGGCGAGCCAAAGCCATCGGAAGAGGGAGCAGCCGAATGGGTCCCGTTCGAGGCGCTGGGCGAGTTGCCGGTCGTGGAGGATTTGCCGGTCTTACTGGGTCGCATCCACGCGATGAGGCGCGGTGATGTCCCCTTTGCGGCGCGTTCGTTTTATGATGAGGATGGAAAGCTGGTTGTTAAATTTGGAGACTGAACGGTGGTCGAGTAGGCGGCGGGTTTCGATATGGCGAGAAAGCGCCGCCTACTCAACCAGCGTCGAGGTAAATAATCTATCCTTCCCCCTGCCAGACCGGTAAATACATCGTGAAGGTGCTGCCTTTGTTGAGTTCGCTTTCCACTTCTAGGACGCCCTTGTGTTGCTGGATGACCTGGCGCGTGATGGACAATCCCAGCCCGATGCCGCCGAACAGGTCGCCCTCGTGTTTCTCCAGGTGATAGAAGCGGTCGAAGATGCGCGGTCGCGTGTTGGGCGAGATGCCAATGCCGTGATCTTCTACGGTAATAAAAACCTGCCCCTTCCCATTTTTCAAGCGGATTTCCACATCCCCGCCTCTGGGGCTGAACTTGATGGCATTGTCCACCAGGGCCATCAACGCGCGCTCCAATGACTTGGGGTCGCCTGAAACAGGAGGCAGGTTGCGGTCTTCTGTCAGGCTGAGATGCACGCCGCGCTGGGCGGCCTGGGTCTTGTATTGCTCCAGGACCGTCGAGGCGACTTCGCCCATTTCCACAGCCTGGAAGTCAGGCAGCACCAGGTCCAATTCCTGCAGGAAGAAGATGTCGTTGACCAGCGTGGCGATTTTCTGGACGTTCCTTGTGATCGTGTTTACGGCCTGCGTCAATTGAGCCTTGTTGAGCATGCCGCTTTGCAGGATTTCCAAGTAGCCGCTGGCGGCCATCAGGGGCGTACGCAGTTCATGCGCCACATTGGTTAGGAACTCGCGCCGGGCCACTTCCTCTTCGGCCAGCTTTTGATAGGCCTGCGCCAGTTCTCGCGCTCGCAGGCGCAGGTCTTCGACCGCCATCTCGTCATTTTCACGCAGGCGGTTACTGATCTCGCGCACCATGGCCAACGAGACGCTGCTGCTGTGGTTGAGCACGTCGTCGAAGGCTTCTTTCTCCAACTCCAAGGCTACCAGGTTCGTTTTTGCGGTCACAGTGGCGGCGCGGGGCGCGTTGTGGATCAGTCCCATTTCGCCGAAGAAATCCCCCGGCGCAAGCGTTTTCAGCAGACGCTCTTCCGACTGGTTGATGTTCTTGGTAACCTCGACTTCGCCTTCCAGGATCATGTAGAAGGTGGTCTCGACTTTGTTTTCGCGGCACAGCACGGTCCCTGACGGGTAGCTGTGCACTTTGCTATGGGTGATGAGTTTCTGCACTTCATCCGGCGTGATGCCAGGAAAGGCTCTCGGGATGATTCTGCTCGGTGCGCGCCTGGTTGTCATGTGATAATTTTAACATACACAGTTTGATGGAATCTCACCCATTTGGGGTATGCCGGTTTTGGGCTTTGATTGCCGCATCGATCTCAGGGTGAAGCTGCCAGCTTCCACCTGAGTAAACCTGCTTGTCCCAGGGAAAGATGACCAGCGCGTCGCTGACCAGGGCGGTGAAGTCCGGTTGCGGATCGGCCCAGGAATGGGCGATCAGGCTGACGGTCCAGACTTGACGCGCGCCGCGCTCGAGCGCTCTCGAGGCAACAAGCGCCAGCGTCTCGCCCGAATCGGCGATCTCGTCGATCACCGCCACCCTCTGGCCTGTCACCATGGATGAGACGTCCACCCGCCAAATCGGACTCTGGTACTGCACGATGTCGTTGACTCGCCGCGTCACACGGATAGGGTACAACTCGCGGCGCAAGGCGCAGGCGACAGCGGTGGCCGGGAACAGCCCGGCGCGAGCAATGCCAATGACGATATCGATGCGCTTATCTCCCAGCCATTCGACTATAGCCTGGTAGAGTTCCCCAAAACGCTCCCAGGAGATTTCCTCGATCCCTTTGCGTTGGGCATAATCGTAACCTTTCATTGGATGGCCTCCATAAGAAAGGAAAGCAGATTTATCCCGAAATCCGCCTCCATTTTGCGCGGAAAGATGACGAAGGTTATACCGTGCTTTTTACCGCCATAGGCGAATATTTTATAGCTGTCTCCAGAGGCGATGCTCAGGCAGGTTTCGGGTGAAGGCGGATCATTGACGGCATACATGCAACGCACGGGCTTGCCCGCAGCGATGAGCTTTCGAACCGCCGGACCGTACTCCACACCCAACCAACTGCCGGGAGAAATCGAAAAGGCGCCGACACAACCCTCATCGCAAACATCGACCACGGCGTCTGCACCGATGCTGGTTCCCAGGCCGATGACTCGGGTTGGATCCACGCCCGGCATCTGGCGGGCGGCTTGATAGGCAGCGCTTGCATCCATCAAAAATTCCTTTGCGTGCGCCCGGTAACCGTCAGAACCGAGGTCGGCTGGCAGGCTTTCACCGTGGCCGCGAAAGTCAAAGGTGAAGACGGCAAAGGAGAGCTCGGCTGGCATGATTGGGAACAGCCCGTCCGCACTTGGGGTAGGAGAACCCTGGCCGAGGGGAACAGGCCAATTTTGGAGCCATTTGATGATCGGGCTTGCCTGCCACATGGCCTGCTCCGCCTGGAACTGGTGCATGAGCACGACCACAGGCGCATCCGGTTTCCAGGCTGGATAGAAGTAGCCGACCAACTGGCGTCCATCTTCGGCAGTGAACGTTTGACGGATCGGGTTCGTGCTTGGGATGAAGACCGGCGTGGGAGTCTCCGATGGTGTGCTCGTCTCTTTAGGCGGCAGCGCCGTAAAGGTTGGCGCGTTCGTTTCTGTAGCCGGGACAGCTGTGGCGCTGAGAACGGGCATGACTGTGGGCGCCAGTGTTGGAAGAGCTTGGCCTGCTATTCCGAACCCACCCAGGCAGGCGCTCGTGAGAACGATAACTGCTATGAGTGGAAGAAAAATTTTACGGAACGCTGGCATAGTTGGCGCTGTTGCTTCCCTATAACTTGTAGCCGATCATGCGCAAGAATCCCTTGCGCCAATTGAGCCCATTCTCATCTTCTACGCCTTTGGGGGAGAAGCCATCTACCACACCCAGAATGCCGCGCCCCTGCTTGGTCTCAGCCACCAGCACCTCGGTCGGGTTGGCGCTGGCGCAGAAGACGTGGGCCACTTCGGGGATCATCTTGATGGCATTCAGCACGTTGATGGGGTAGAAGCCCTCGGCCAGGAACAGGATGAATGAGTGGCCTGCGCCGATAGCCAGCGCGTTGCTCTTGGCCAGTTCGATCATGGCTTCGTCGGTGCCGGACCAACGCACGAGACAATCACCGGATGCCTCGCAAAAGGCCAGGCCGAACTTGATGCCCGGCACGCTGGTGACCAGGGTCTCGTGCATATCCTCGACGGTCTTGATGAAGTGGGACTGGCCGAGGATGAAATTGATCGGTTCGGGTTTTTCGATCTTGACAGTTTTGATTTCCATGCTGGTGCCTCCTTTTTGACTTTGGTTGTCAGTACTTCACGAAAGTCGGACAATACCCGAAATTGGGGGTGCGAGCTGGCGTACGCCAGCTCGCACCCCCCAATTTCGGGCTTCCCTCATCCATTTCGTGATCTACTGATTGTAGCAAAAATAGGAATAAGAATCTATCCCGAAAAGGCTCATTTTTTATCAACAATGTCTATACAAATTTAGCGAAAAAACGACTGGAATTGTCCAATTCGGTACATGGGCGGGAGAACCCCTAAAACCTGAAGCCTGGAAACAGGCGTTCCAGCAGTTGCAAGAATTCGGAGTCGATGCCATTGCCGCCGATGTAGTGGGGCGCCAGCGCCAGGCCACCGATGGCATACATGAGCGAGATGGCTGCGCCACCGATAGCAAGAGCGCCACCTACAGCCAGCCCGCCTGCCGCAGCCAGGATGCCGATGGACAGTCCGCCGAGAGCGAATAATCCAAACCCCAGACCGCCCAACGCAACGCCGCCTGCAGCCAGCCCGCCGATGGCCAGTCCACCGATGGCAATGTTGCCAATTGCGATGACACCTTTGGCGACACGTGGCATACCGGTTTCGGGATCGATGCCCTGGGCGATGTGGATGAGCGGCCAACCGAACAGCTCGGCCTCGGATTTGTATTCATAATTCCAGCCGTATCCATAGCCGGAATATACGACTTTCGGTGCAGCCTCGGTGCGCGGACGCCCGTCCAGCCACTCGCCGCAATAGCGGCATTTGATGGCGTTATCCTGGATTTGTTCTGCGCAATAGGGACAGGTTTTCATGTCAATTCTCCTTCTGTCCATAGAAGACCAGTAACGTACTCCCATATTTTCTTTGATCGAATTCTTCCAGATTGTTCAATTCCAGTTCCTGGAACTCTTTGGGATCGATCTGCACAATCGTCCAGCCGGTCTCTGTCAGCCAGTCGGGATTATTGTCCAGCGCCAGCAGCGCGCGCGACCACATCTGCTTATATTGCGGCGGCGCAATGTAGATAAATTCGAAGCGTTCATCCGGGCGCGCCGCCAGCATGGCGAAGGCGTCCCCGCGGCGGATCTCGGCCTGCGCCGTAAGCTTACAATGCTCAAGGTTCCATTTGATGGTTTCGATCGGGGCGCGGTTCAGGTCAGTGAAACGCGCCAACGCCGCCCCCCGGCTCAAGGCTTCGATACCCACCGCGCCCGTCCCGGCGAACAGGTCCCACCAGGTCGAGTCGACCACATCCCCGGCCAGGATGTTGAACAGAGCCTGTTTCACTTTGTCGGTGATCGGGCGCGTGGTATCGCCGGGCACGGACTTTAGCTTGCGTCCGCGCGCCGAGCCGGAGATGACTCTAAGGCTCACTCTGTGTCTCCACCCTTGCGAAGGTTTTAAACCTTCGCAAGACTATTTCTGGCTGCCATGATATTCCCGTGCGATGCGATGACGGGTACCACGCAGCCAGTGGACAGGATGAAGCGCTGGCCTTTGGTCTGTTCGCGGGCGTCTTGCGCTTCATTCAGGACTTCGGCCTGCTCCTGGTACACGAGCGTATCGCGCCCGATGCCGCCACAGACCGCGAACCCGGGCATACGGAGCGCTTCGGCCAGCGATGGCGATGCCTCACGGTCGTGCCAGTTGACGATCTGGAACGAAAATTCCGAGACCAGCTCGAAGTAAATATCACTGCCGTGCAGGTGCAACAGGTTACACCACAGGTCGCTTGCGGGTTCCAGGGTCTGGTAGTCGAAAGGCAGACCGAAGACCTTGTACTCGTCCAGGGTGAGCAGCCCAGCCTGGGCGTGCTGGATGGCGTAGAAGACGCCGTCGATGCCGGTTTCGAGCGCCGCTTCGACAAAGCGCCGTGTGGACAGGGCAATCGTCTCCAGTCCCTTCATTACCGCTTCGGGATATTTGCGGATGTGAGCGATGAGCGTCTCGCCGCCGACCAGGTTTTTGGCTTGTGCCAGCGGGCTGAAGACCGTTTGCAGCACGGGCGTGTCAGGGCCGAGTCCCGCGCGGATTTGACGGAGGCAGGCCAGTTGTCCCGCCAGATGCGGAGCGAAAGGTTCTAAGGTAGGCAGGGTTTCCCAGTCCCGCGGTTTTTGGATCACGCGCTTTGTATAGCGCCGTGTCCCTTCGGTGTCGCCCATCCAGGCATCCTCCACGCCCCAATCCTTCAGGCAGAAAGAGGAAGCAGGTGTGACCTTGACCAGGTCGAAGTCGTAGGTTTTCTGGAAGTGAAGCGTGGCGGCAGCCAGCGTTTCAGGGGCTTGGTCGTCGACAGGAAAGTGCCGCCACAAGGCCACGGGCGGGCGGTCGAGTTTCTCGTCGGCCAGACAGGCTTGCAGTCGTTCGCGGTGGGTTTGATTCATTTTAGTACCTCTGTATCTCACAGAAAATAGCGCCATCACGCTCGACGCGCAAAAAGAAGGGACTGATGTCTTTGAAGCGTTGCAGGGCAGGGTTGGCGCGAGAGTGGTTCAACACATAATCGCCCGCGTGGACCGATTTTCGTTTGTAGTCCAACACGTTGATGTTCTCGGGCGCGTAATAGGAGGCGATGTAGAACTCGCGCTTTACGAACAGGTTGACGGGCTCTTCGGCAAAAGGTTCCAGTTGCTCGACCGCTTCTTTGTAACAGGTCAGCCAGTAATCGGTTTCGAAGCGGAGGGCAGCTTTTCCCGTCCCACCGACGAACTGGTTGTAGTAGGTATATTGATAGGGATGCAAGCGGATACCCGGAATGATCCCCGGAAGCAGCAGCGCCAGGACGAGCGCTGCCTGGAGCCAAGAGCGTCGCACCCAATCGAAAGCCGCATCCAGGGCGATGCCCCCCAGCACGAATAGCGGCGGGAGGATGAACAGGAAGTGCCGGAAGCCATCGTACATCGGCGGGCGGCGCAGCAGCACGTAGATAATGGGAATGACAAACCAGCCAAGGGTGGGCAGCAGGCTCTGCCACTGAATGTTCTTTCGGAAAGCCCTGATCGCGGCGATGACGAAGCCCAGGCCTGCCAGCGGCCAGACCGGTTCGGTCAGCGTGAAGAGCATCATGGCCGGCAAATAGCGCAGGGGCAGCGCGTTGGCAGGGTAGAGATCGCCGTAGAAATAGACCTGCAAGGTGGTCGGGTTGTCCGACATGAAGCGTATCGTCCAATAGAAATTGCAGAACGGGGCTTCCCACAGGTCGGGCCAGGTGATGACCATGACAGCATAGGCGATCAAACCGTATGGGATGAACCACCAGATGCGCGCCGGTTTGCGCAGCGTGAGGAAGTACAACCCAACCAGTGCCGCTGCCAGCGGTCCCAGCACACGGATGTTGGTGGTCAGGCCGAGCAGGATGGCGGGCAGCAAAATCTGCTTCAGGGTTTGCAGCTTGGTCTCACCTGGTTGAGGTTTGGCCAGCCGTTCGGCCATGCGAAATCCCAATTCCAGCGTGATCAGGAAGAACACCAGAAAGGAGGGGTCTTTCGGGTTGATGAAAGCATGTTCCCACAGAATGGGCTGCGTGGACATGAAGGCCGTCGCACCGAAGGCCGCCCAGGGTCTCATCCAGCGCAAACAAAAGATATAGAAGAAATACAGCCCGACCTGGAAGGCGAGAAAGTTGACCAGATGCCAGGAGGAAGCCACATCCAGCCCCAGGCTTTGCAGCAGGTGGGCGGGAAGCCGTGCGATGAGCAGGTAGGCCGGTCCGCGGTTGGCGTGGTCGCCGGCGCTAGCGCCGTAAGCGTTGATTAGGTCGAACTCGCCGCTGAACCATTCGGCGGGGGAGTAGGCGTAGCCGATGGCGTCGGCGTAGCTATAGAAGAGCGGCTCGTCCAGCGAAAAGCCGTAGTCTTGAAAAGTTAGCAAACCGATGACCAGGTTTACGGTCAGCAGAAGTATTATGGGTGATTTTTTGTTTTTGGGGAATCGTTGCAGAGATTGTAGGAAGGGCATTGTTCGATTGTACCCTGAACCGGTTCAGGATGTTTTCTTCTTCGCAGGCCTCTTCCCCAAGGACTTTAGTAAATTACCAAGTTCTGCCTCTTCTCCCTGCTGGTTGTTGATGTATTCAGTCATAAAGGGAGAGCGCCGCAGGCGCAAGGCCATCGGGGCAACCGTCTTTAAATCATCGAATGTAGCTTCAGTGCGACCATCGGCGGCGGCGTAGGCGCGCGCAGATTCGAACCAGGTGATCTCGGCGCGCAGCGAGTCGATGCCCATTTTTTGCACCAGCTTGATGGCCGGGTTGGCGACCTTGTCCGGGATGGCCACTTCGCGCAGGCGCTGGCGGGCAGCCTGGATCTCTTCGCTGGCGGCCTGGATCTCGTCCGTGAACTGGGCGACCATCTGGCGCGGGTTGGTGAGATAGGCTTGCACCCGTCTATATGCTTCGAGGCGTTCGGATTGATCCCCCAGTCCCTTCACGATGACGCGTAGCCCGAAGCGGTCCAAGATTTGGGGGCGCAGGCGTCCCTCTTCCGGGTTCATCGAGCCGATCAGTAGGAAGCGGGCGCGGTAGGTGGCTGTCACCGGGCCGCGGCGGACGGTGTAGAAACCCTGCGCGGCGGCATCCAGGATGGCATCCACAATGTCGTCCGCCAGCATGTTGACTTCGTCTATGTAGAGCAGGTTGCGGTCGGCCTGGGCCAGGATGCCGCGCCGCACACGCATGCGTTCATGTTCTACGGCAGCACGTTCGTCGATGCCGCCGACCACATCTTCCAGGCGCGAATTGAGCGGCAATTCTACCAACCGTACGCGGTCGGAAACAGTCAGGGATTCGCCGGCAGCGTATTTCCTGGCACAATCCGGGCAGATGGCGGTGATACCGCCCGTTTCCACGTCTTCAGGCAGGCAGCCATAGTGGCAGGCGCTGCGTTCCACTTGCGGGAGTAAATCCAGCAAGCTGCGCACGGCGGTGGTCTTGGCTGTGCCGCGCGGACCGATGAGCAGGATACCGCCCACGTTGGGGTTCACCAGCCCAAGCATGAGCGCCAGTTTCATCTCGCGCTGCCCGACGATGGCCAGAAAGGGAAACGGCAACGGCTCGGCCAGTCCGCTGTCTTCCTGGGGCAGCTCGGCTAGGGACTTGCCGGAGACGTAGTCTACCAGCTCCCGCAGCGTGCGGAAGGTGTGCGCCACAGGTTCTTTGGGTTCAGACTGCTCAGGGACGCTCTCTGCGTTTATGGACTCTTCAGGCTTTTCGCTCATGATGTCTTTTGGGATAAGCGGTGTTTTTGTCTTTCTTCGGCTTGGCGCATGCGTTCTTTTTCTGTGTCCGTCTCGGCTATCAAAGGTGGAACTGTAGCAGGATTGCCATCCCTGTCGAGCGCCACGTAGACCAGATAGGCCGTGTTGGTATGCGTACGCTCGCCTGTGATAGGGTTCTCCGCGGTCACCTGCACCTCGGCTTCCATGGAGGTACGTCCGGTATAGGTCACCTCGGCGTTCAGGATGACCAGGTCGCCGATGCGGATGGGCTGCCGAAAGACCATCTGGTCGATAGCAACCGTGACCACGCGCCGCTGGGCGTGGCGCATGCAGGCCAGGGCGCCGGCCTCGTCCACCAGTTTCATGATCCAGCCGCCGTGCACGTTGCCTAAATTGTTGGCGTGTTCGGGCTGCATCAACTGGGCGATGCTGATCTGTGAAGCGCGGATCGATTTGGCTTTCAACTCATCTGGCATGTCAGTCCATGTCTTCGCGGAATTCGCCGCTGTCGATTGTGTGCAGGCGCTCCGGTTCATCGAGCAATATGTCGATCTGGCTGTGGGTCAACTCGCGCATCATCGGCGCCAACGGGACCGTGGCCGGGGGATAGACTTTGCCGGGAGCCGGAGGCGGCTGGAGGCGTGGTTTGAGCGTATTGGTGGCCCGTCTGCCAATAATGCGGAAGTCATCAGAAAGCATCCCTACATAATTCCCAATCACAGAGTAGACTTCACGTTTTGGCGTCACAAAACCGATCCAGTCACCGGTGCGATTGTAAATGTAAGGATATACGAGAAAGGCTTCCACATCTCCTTTGCTTGTATATAGCGGAATGAGTTTTCGAGCAGGTGAATTCATGTTGCCAGCCTCATAATGAAAGTGAAATTAATCTACATCATTATAAGTCCAATAGCGGTTCACGAAAAAGTTCCAAAGCATTACAATTCCGACTGCCAGGGCCAGGGTGAGATTCTTTGCCAGGAACTCAGACGATAACGAGCCGCCCACGCCCATGCCATCGAACAGGTCGATCAACGGCGGTTCGACAAAATGCAGGATGGGGATGCGGATGGAAACCCCGGCAATGTTCACCGCAAAAAACATGATCAACTGACGCGCAATCGGGCGAGAGCGCGAATCGGGATAGGTCCAATAACGGTTCCAGATGAAATTGCTAGCCACTGCGCAGGTGAAGGAAATCGTTCCAGCCAGGACGAGGGACATGCCCGCCGTTTGCGTAAGCAGGTTCATTACTCCGAAGTCGATCACCGCGCCGATGACGCCGACAACGGCGAATTTCAGAAAACGCTCGCGCTCTTTGACGTTATTCAACAGGATCATACCAACCCCAGTTTCCCTTTGAAGTAAGGGATCGTCTGCCTGATGCCCTCTTCCAGGCTGTATTTGGGTTCCCAACCCAGGATTTCTCGGGCGCGCGTGATATCCGGTTGGCGGCGCTGGGGATCGCGTGCGGAGCGGTCGTCCGGCAGGTAGGAGACGCCAGCCTTGTTGCCGGTCAGGTCGTTGATGATCTTGGCAAATTGCAGCACGCTCATCTCGTGCGGGTTGCCGATGTTGACAGGCAGGTGCTCGTCCGAATTGAGCAGGCGCAGGATGCCTTCGATCAGGTCGTCCACATAGCAGAAACTGCGGGTCTGGTTGCCATCGCCGTAGACGGTGAGCGGTTGACCGAGCAGCGCCTGTTTCAGGAAGTTGGGCAGCGCGCGGCCATCATCCAGGTCCATGCGCGGACCGTAGGTGTTGAAAATGCGCACAATGCGCGTATCGACCTCATGGGTGCGGTGATACGCCATGGTCAGCGACTCGGCGAAGCGCTTGGCTTCGTCATAGACGGCGCGCTCCCCGGTCGGGTCGACGTTGCCGGGGTAGTCTTCCCTTTGCGGGTGGACGAGCGGATCGCCATAAATCTCGCTGGTGGAAGCCAGCAAGTATTTCGCCCGGTTGGCTTTGGCTACACCCAGCGTGTGATGTGTGCCCAGCGCGCCGGCCTTCATCGTTTGGATGGGCAGGTTGAAATAACCGACCGGCGACTTGGGGTCCGGGCTGGCCGGGGAAGCGAAATGCAGAACCGCGTCGACTTTCCCTGGGATGTAGATGTAATTGGATACATCGTGCTTGTAGAAGCTGAAATTCTCATTCCCTGCTAAGTGGGCAATGTTGTCCGGGCTGCCGGTGATGAAATTGTCCATGCCGATAACCTGGTGTCCCTCTGCTATCAGGCGGTCGCACAGGTGGGAGCCCAGGAAACCCGCGGCTCCGGTGATCAAAATACGCATAAACCCTCGATTTGCTTTGGATTCTATCCAGAAACTTTTCGGAGTGCGGACGCTTGTGTTGAGCTTGCCGTCTCGCACCGTCGTGCTCGCGGCACGAACGGTATCGAAGCGTCAGTCCGCTGATATATTGCAGACTGAAGTCTGCACTCCTTTTTTAATTACTTCCAGTCTACTCTGTTGATGAGTCCATCGCCGGTGACCTGGAAGGCCTGGCCGCTGCCTGAATCCACCAGCCACAGGTTGCCCTGGTAGACCAACGCCAGGAAATCCCCCGCCTGACCTTCGAGTGGTTGCGGAGCCCAGACTGGGGCCTGGGGTTCCAGGCCGGGCGCATCGGATGGGGGGAAGACCGCGCGCTGGTTCGAACCGTCGCGGTCCATGACGAACACGCGGTAGCGGCTGGTCTCGCTTTGCTCGGGGAAGATGGCTTGCAAGAAAGCGACCTGGTAGGACTTTTCCTCCCCGCTGGGGCGCAAGGCGGAGGTGGACGGATAGGCAAACATGCCGGTCTGCCGGACGATGCGCATAGTGGCTTTATTGGCCGTAGAGGTGGCGGTCAGATCGAAGAAGGGCGACTCTTCCGGGTTGACCAGGTTGGGCGGCGGAGCGTGCGTGACCACGTACAAGGTCTGGCTGTCCGCGCCCCAGGCCATGCCGGGCACCCAGGCCCAGTCGCTATGGGTTTGCAGGGGCGTGATCTCCAGCAGCGGCCTGAGTTCGCCTTCCTGCTGGTCGACCGTGCCAACTTCGTCCGCGCGCGCATAACTCAGGATGCCTTCCGGCGAGTAGTGCAACTCCAGACCCCACCAGCCGTAGACGCCGCCGCTGTTGGCTTCCAGCACGCGCTGCGGTGTGCCGGCCCAACCGTTGCCGATGACGACTTTGTAGATGTCGTTGTTGGCCTGCCAACCGGGCGCGGTGGAACGCGGCTCGACTGTCGAATAGGCTACGTTGGCGGAACTGGGCGTCCAGATAGCCGAATGGACCACGTTTTTCACGCCCAGGCTGAACGGGGAAGCGTTCTCGCGTGACAGGCTGACGGCCCAGAGCGTGTTGATTTCCACATCCGGGGATTTGTCCGATTTGCGCGAGAAGAGCAGCCAACGTCCGTCCGGCGAGACGGAGAAGACCCGCCCGTCCAGATCGCCGGACGTGACCAGCGCGCGGCGGTTGGCGGTGGTGCTTTCCATCAGCCAAGCGTTGCCAGCCGCCAGGTAGACCAGTACCCCGGGGATGACCAGCGGCGCATAGGCTGATTGCGCGCCGACCATGACGATCTCCGGCACGGCCTCCCGCAACGTCACGGTTTTGACGGCTGTGCGGCTGACTTCCTGGCCGTCTTCCAGCAAGATGCGATAGGTCAACTCTTGCAGGCCGCTGACGCCGGGTTGTACCAGGCGGGTTTCGCCATCAGGCAGCGACTCATTACGGGCGATCTGCTGTTCGAAAGGGATGGTCACTTCTTCGGTGGTGAACTCTTCGCGCACGCGCGTCAGATGGATTTCGTCGCCGTCGCTCAGGACTGTGTAAGCGGGCGGGTTGCTTTTGTCCAGGTTGCTGACGTCCAACCCGGCGGCTTCTAATGCCTGACCGGCTGTGCTGCCAGCCTGGACCTCCACCTGCCGGGTCCCCCCATCCGCAACGACCTGGACGTTGATCTGCTCCTGTCCGAGTTCGGGGGAGCGGCATCCCGCTAACAGGAGAGAAACAGCCAGAAGGATGGCAAGCAGGTTGGAGCTGAGTCTGAAGCGCGGGGACATGTCTGCGGGGTTGCTCTGGTATAATCCGTGGGCTATTTGATACGGCCGGTGACCGTCATCAGTCCGTTTGCGATGTCGATGCTTTCCAGGCGGAAGCCGGTGGCGATCGGGCCGAGCGAACCGGTAAAGGCCTCGGCCATGACGGCGGTCATGCTCTGTTTCAACCCGTCCGGGGCGGGGAAAGGACCGAAGTCGGCCGAAGCGATTTCGATCTTCGGCTGGCCAGCCTCGTCCACACCCACATTCAACCTGACCAGCACATTGGCGTTCAAGTAGCCGCGCTCGACCTTGCCGTAGATTTGCATCTGGCCATCCCACAAATAGACCTGCGGATCGTGGAAGGCCGGGTTCTGCTGGGCAGCCATTTTGAAGGCGATGTAGGAAGTGATCTGCTCCTGGGTAATTAGCAGCGTAATCGTGCCGGTCTGCGCGCCAGCCAGCACGGCGGCTTCGATCTGTGATTTCAGACTCTGCACCGCCTCGGCGGAGACCGGGATGGCCCCTTCGGGATACTCCGGCCCGCCGACAAAGATCGAGCAGGCCAGCGTGGCGAGCAGCAAGAAGGTGAGAGCGAGTAGGATGCGATTTCGAGTCATTGTTCTTCTTGACAGTTTACCTTTTGAGATTTCATTTGAACCGCCAAGAACGCCACGGACGCCAAGTTCATTTCAAAGTCGCCAAGGTTTTTACTTGGCGTCATTCAAGAGTTCTTGGCGGTCTTAGCGCCTTGGCGGTTAGAATAAGAATTTTTTACAGGGAGCTATTATAGCATGAGCGAATCTGAAAATCGGCCAGGATTATCTCTGGCAGCGCAGGTCGAGTCTTTGTTGTTCGTGGCTGTCGAACCGGTTTCGCCGGGGCAGCTTGCGACCGCCCTGGAGGCGACCAGTGTGGAAGTCAACGAGGCCCTGGACGAGCTGGACTCTGCCCTGCGGACTCGCGGCCTGCGCCTGCAACGACACAA
>JAFGKO010000211.1 GCA_016928525.1 Anaerolineales bacterium
CAAAAACCATACATTTCAAACTATGTCTCGGTCAATCCTTTGTCCCTAAAAAAGGCTTGACAAAGTCATAGTATTCGCAATGACATCTAATTCGTGATTTACTAAATTTATTGAATATTGATACACTTGCAGAACATGGAATATCGAGCTTTATCGAACGAAGGACTCGCTCGGCTGCTGCTGGAGCGCCTGGAGCACATCTCGGTGGATTCGGTCCTGGCGCACAAAGCCAGTGGCGTCCGCGGCGCATTGATCCGCTGCCTGGGGAACAACGACTCGACAAAGTCCAACCGTCTGCAGTATTTACTTGAGCAAGGTTTTTCCATTCTAGAGGCCGCAGCCAAAGAACGAAGCAAATAATTGCGGCTATTCCCGATTTACGCATCAGCGTATATCCCGGTAGTATCCCTCTAAAGTGTTGATCGGGAAATTTTCACCACGGAGACACAGAGTCTCAGTGGTAACACATATCGATGGTGCCACTGACACCGAATGGAGGGACTAAGTGTACCCAAAGCGTTTGAAAACGAATCCAAACCTCTTCAAAATCTCCCTTTTGGACAGCCCCATTTTCCGCAGGGAATATTTATGCCTGCTCTTGAATGAGCTTTCCCTGCGGTTGGCCTCATTCAGGATTTTCTCGAACTCCGGCGACAGCTCGAAAGCAAACTTCTCATAGATGCCCGTGACGATCTGTTTGGGGTTACGCACAAGGTCTTCGTAGCGGATGATCGCATAGCTGTCGGCGGGCGCTTCCGCAAAACGCTCCAGGGGATACTCGTACCATTCTTTTGCCAGCTCGAGCATGTAATCCTTGAACAGATAATTCTCCGCCGGGTCGGAGAACTGCTTCCACTCGTAAGACATCCAACTGATGATGGAGGGAATCGTATCCAGGGGGTTGCGCACCAGGTAGATGATCCTGGTGTCCGGGAAGAACTCGTAGAGCGAATCTATCTTCGGGCAGAAGGTCGGATTCTTGGAGAGGAATTTCTTATCGCTGTTGCGGGCAAATAAGTGCCGCCGCAGACAATCGCGGTAGAAGCGCATGATCTTGCGCCGCCTGGGCGGGGGCAGCTGCTTGTCGAAATAAGCGTAATTCCGGACCAGGTCCGGGTGCGGGAAAAACACGGATGTAAAGATGGTTTCCCAGATATTGAACAGGATGGATTCATCCTCCTCCGGCTCCAGCAGGCCCATTTTGTGGATCGGGTTCGAGAGCCAGGTCATTTTTTCCTGCTCCAGCAACCAACGCTGGAGCTTTCCCCCCAGCGCGTCGTCGATCTTTTGGAAAAACCAGAACACCTTCCGCTGTGAAATGGACGGCGCGAACAGCACCTCCCACATGCGGATGATGGAGAAGTTGGTTTTATCATTTGCCATCAGGCGATGCAGAAAGGTGGTCCCGCTGCGGGGGTTGCCGATGATGAAGACCGGCTGGGCCAGCTTCTGTTGCTTATACTCCCGGTAAAAAATGTCATCCCAGGCAAACCCAAGCCAGGATGACAGCTCCAGGAGCGTGAAAATTGGAAAGAAAAAGAGCAGGATAATCACCCGTCTGGGCGTAAGTCGCGCGGGAGTGCCCTCAGACCTGGCCAATGAGTAGCCGATCTGTCGCAGGAATAGGCGAAGGTTGAATTTCATCTTGAGTTCCTATAAAGCGGCCTCCAGCCCCAACCAAATGTCATTGCGAGACCAGCACTTTTTGCCGGTCAAAGCAATCCCCTCGCTGGCCAGGAGACTGCTTCGCCACAGATCAGCTCGCAATGAAACTGGTAAAAAATTGCGCGAACAAGGCAAATGTTGAGCGGTAATACTATAAAAAGCCTGACAGATTTTGTAAACCTGTCAGGCTTTAGCCTACTCCTCTGTAATTGTAATACTCTCGATCGCATCGCCCACAAAATCGGGGTTCTGCTGGGGGTCGCGCAGGCGGATGTCCATGACCACATCCATGCCTTCGATCACCTGCCCGAAGATGGTGTAGCCGCCGTTCAAATATTCTTGCGGGCTGAAGGTGATGAAGAACTGGCTGCCGTTCGTGTCGCGCCCGGCATTAGCCATCGCCACCACGCCAGCCTTGTCGAAGGTCAGGTCGCTGTCTTCATTGACGAATTGATAACCGGGTCCGCCGCCGCCCGTACCGGTCGGGTCGCCGCCCTGGGCCATGAAGTCGGGCAACACACGGTGGAAGGTGGTGCCATCATAATAGCCTTCGCGCGCCAGGAAGACAAAGTTGTTGACCGTAACAGGCGCTTTGTCCGGGTAAAGCTGGATGACGATCTCGCCGCCCTTCGCCATTTTGACCGTGGCAAAATATTGCTTATTCACATCGATGCTCATGGGTGGCGGGGCATCGTATTGCCTGGCCGTCACCGCTGGCGCATCGACAACATCATCGCCCTCCCCCGCTCCCTTGGGGAAAGCCAGCCAGGCAATCAGGACCACAGCCACCAGGATCACCCCAATGGCGACAAACTGCATACTATCCATTTTGCGTGCAAGGCGCTTTTTGCTTGTACTTCTTCGTTTTCTTTGTGACATTTCCGATCCTCCAAAATACATCGTTGGTCAAGTAGGCCGAGTGTTAGTCAATGCCATATCGAGACCGACGTGGCAAAAGTATACTTGTTATTGGTGGTCTCGATACTCCGCTTCGCGGTACTCGACCACCGACAACAAATTATAAAGCAAGGAATGTTACAATGAAACCAGCATAACAGGAGTCCCCATGAAACCATCACAATTGCGCGGTCGCTATTTCCGCATCCTGACCTTCTTCGCGGGGGTTATTGCCCGCTTCATCCTCTGGGAAATCGTCATCCGTTACCTGGGTCTGCGCGGTTGGGTGCGGCGCACGCGCAAGGAGCGCTTCCGCCGCGAGGCCGTCCGCTTCCGCGCGTTGGCTATCCGCATGGGGGGTGTGATGATCAAGGTCGGCCAGTTCTTGTCATCCCGCATGGACGTGCTGCCGCCCGAAGTGACGGACGAGTTGGCCAATTTGCAGGATGAAGTCCCGGCGGAAGATTTCGATGACATCCGCGCGCTGGCCGAAGCCGAATTGGGCGCGCCGTTAGCGGAAATCTTCGTCAGCTTCGACCCGGAACCGCTGGCAGCCGCGTCGCTCGGCCAGGTGCACCGGGCCAGGCTTAAGCCCGCCCTGAGCGGAGGGTCGAGTAGGACGAAGTCCGTATCGAGACCCGCAGTTGAAGGGGTGGGAAAGGAAGCGGATTTCCACGAAGTGGTCGTCAAAGTGCAGCGCCCGGACATCGCCTCGATCGTGGACGTGGACCTGGCTGCGCTCCGAAGGGTAGGGAAATGGCTGATGCATTACCGCCCTATCCGCGAACACGCGGACGTGCCTGCCTTGTTGAAGGAATTTTCGATCACCTTGTACGAAGAGATCGATTATTTCAAGGAGGCCGATAACGCCGAAACGTTCTACCAAAATTTCGAAGGCGATCCGGATGTACACGTGCCGCGCGTGGTGCGCGCCTTGAGCACCCTGCGCGTGCTGACGCTGGAAGATGTGTACGCCATCAAGATCACGGATTATGCTGACATCACTGCCGCCGGGATCGATCGCACCGAGGTGGCAGAACGCTTGCTGGGCACCTACCTGCAACAGATCTTCGAGGACGGCTTCGTGCACGCCGACCCGCACCCGGGCAATCTATTCATCACTCCTTTGCCGTCGAAAGACGACGACGGGCCGGTAAAGTGGCAGCTCACTTTCGTGGACTTCGGTATGGTGGCGCGCGTACCTGACACAATAAAAAGCAGCCTGCGTGAAATGCTCATTGCGGTGGGCACGCGCGACTCGTCACGTTTGGTAAAAGCCTACCAGATGCTGGACATGCTGCTGCCCGGCGCGGACCTGAAGCTGATCGAGCAGGCCGAGGCGCAGGTCTTCGACCGCTTCTGGGGTATGTCCATGAAGGAACTACGCAGCATCGACCCGCAGGAAATCCGCGAGTTTGCGCACCAGTACCGCGACCTGATGTTGAGCATGCCCTTCCAGGTACCGCAAAATTTGATCTACCTGGCGCGCACGGTCGCCATCCTTTCGGGTATGTGTACTGGTCTCAACCCGGACTTCAACCTGTGGGGACAATTAGCGCCCTTTGCGCGCAAGCTGGTCGAAGAAGAGACCACCTCCGGCCTGGACTACTGGCTGGACGAACTGGGCCAAATGCTGCAAACCCTGCTGGCGCTGCCCGGCCAGGCCAGCCGCGCGTTGGCCCAGGTCGAGGGCAGCGGACTGCTGGTTCAGTCGCCGCAGGTCAGCCGCGAAGTGCGTTCCCTGACCCGCTCGGTAGACAGGTTGACAGGGGGCATCCTCTTCGCTGCGCTGTTACTTGGTGGGGTCATGCTGGTCAACGCAGGGAATAGTGCCTTCGGCGGCGGTTTGCTGGGCGCGTCCGGGTTGGCGCTGTTATGGGTATTGTTTGGCAATAAGGGGAAATAAAACGAATCAAAATGTCATTGCGAGGGTGTTCTCCCCGAAGCAATCTCCTGGTTACAAGGTTACATTATAAAGAGGGGATTGCCGCGCCGTCTAGGTCTCGATACGCCCGGCAAACACGGGCTACTCGACCGTCGACGGCTCGCAATGACATCTTGAATATGTGATTTACTGGTTTTACGCCTTCTTTTCGTCCATGCGCCGGATGGCAGCATCCAGCATGCTGCGCCAGGCTAGCAACATCTCACGCCGGGCTCCCTTGCGATGCTCCAGGAAACCCTCGGGCAGTAACAGTTCCACGCTCTTGCGCATCTCCTCGCGAGCGGCGCGGAAGTGCTGGCGCGCCTCTTCGGGAACACGTTCCTCGTATTTCTTTTGGCGGGTGGTCTTTTCAGCCATGGCTAACTCCTTTTGTCTACCTTGACAATGTTACATTGCCATACCATTTACATTATAGCACGCCTACGGTTCCGGAGTCGCTGTTGGAGTAGATGTCGCGGTAGCCTCTCCGGTCGCAGTGGGAGAAGAGCCGCCAACATTGACAAGCACATAAACCCCGTCGCCGAAGAAGTTGCCGTTGGCATCGGATAAACGCCAGGTACCTTTGAGCTCACCGGTCTTGTTGGTAGGCGCGACCATGGGGACAGAAAACTCGTATTGACGACCCGGCTCCACGGTCTGGTTCAAAGTCACGGCCACGCCGCTCATTGCTTCCCCGGCAACGACGTTGAAGACAAAGCCCGATTCCCAGGCGCAGGTGCCGGTGTTCGAAACCAGCCAGGTTTTGGTAAAGGACTGGCCGGGTGTCACTTCCGTATTATCCGGAATGGTCACATCCTTTACGTAAGACAACCCATAACAGGCAGACGACTGACCGCTGCTGGCAGAGGTGCTTGTTGCCAGCACGCCAGACGAGGTGGTCGGCGCGGCAAATGTCACCACTGGGACAGGGGTATTGGTCGGTACAGGGGTGGAGGTGGGTTGCGCCAGGGCAGTTTGCGTCAATTGCGCCTGGTAAGTCATCACCGCCAGCGTCTGAATCTGCTCCATACTCAAAGTCGGTGTCGCTTCAGCATCGCTGCCGCCACAAGCGCTAAGGGCGAATGCCCCAAGCAGGGTCAACACGATGAACTGTTTTATTTTTTGCATGCTAATTCTCCTTTTTCACACTACAAGCAAGAGCGCTATTTTAACCGAATATGCCCAACGGTCAAATACACGACTATCCCACGACTGTCCTACTGTATAGATTTAGGACTTACGCAATTCGTGAAAAGGTGCCGAAAATAGGGGGTGTGAGCGGCGCTCACACCCCCTATTTTCGGTCTATCCCAATCAACTGCGCAACTTCTGAGATTAAAACAAAACCAGGCGGATGGATTGTAACGCATCCGCCTGGCGTAATCAAAAGGTCTTTTTATTCGCCCAAGACCAGCCAATCCTTGGCGGCGGCCTCGCTATCGAAATACTTCAATTGCTGTCCGGTCAGACGCGTCAGCAAGTCAGCCAGCGTACGTTTGATACCCGTCACGCCCAACACTGCCGTCCTACGCACATGGTCTTTCGTTATAGCAGAGGAGGCGTTCAAAATCGGCATCATTGCGCTGGTTATGTTCGTATCCCTGAAATCCGACAGGATCAGGAGAGAATTTTTCGGGTGACTGACCACTTCCGCCTGCACCTGTGTCAATTCTTTCTTCAATGCATCGGCGTCGTACATCAAACCCGAAAAGTCCTGATAGAAAATTTTCTTGTCCCGATATTCAATCCATTTTGAACGCATCCCTGCCTCCTTATTGAACCTGCTTACGCTCAAAATAAAGCGCCAAGCCGGTGGCGATCGCACCAGCTAATTCCCAAAGCCCTACGCCCAGGAACCTGACCGGCGCAATTCCCGTCACTACGACCAACGTGAAAACGGTAAAAGTCACAGCACGGAAAGGCACCGTCCATAAATAAAACTTTTTGAGATCATTCAAGGCAGCCAGCACGTAATAGACTCCCATGTTGAAAGAAGCCATGGAAGAGGCTGTCATGAAGACAATCGTATAATCTCCGGTTGCTCGCCCCGCCCGTTCGAGCACTTCGAAGCCTAATAATGATAACAGGATTTCGGGGCTGATCAGGCCTACCAGGCCAAGCAATAAGGCCAACAGGCCAAAGACGAACATCGTCCAGCCGGAGCCACTATGAATTTTCAGCGAGGAGAGTGACATGTTGTTCCCTTAATTTAGGATAAGGTATTATACAATCATATCGAATTTTAGAGCAACTTTTTTCTTAGAAATCCGACGCGCATCAAGCCACTCTCGAGCCTGCCACCGTTTCCAGGCCCAGCCTGCCCCAAAGTTGCAATTGCATGTAAAATAGACATCAAAGGTCTAATTATTGTTCAACCTTGCCCAAAAGAGAGAGAATGAACGCAATCGAAGTCAATAACCTGCAACGCGTTTACCGCGCTCGCATCGGCGTCATCAAACGCTCGATCAAAGAAGTCATGGCGGTGGAAGACATCTCCTTCGACATCAAGCCTGGCGAACTCTTCGGCCTGCTTGGCCCGAATGGTGCTGGAAAAACCACCACCGTCAAGATGCTGGCTACCCTGCTGATCCCCACCAAAGGGACAGTTACGATCATGGGCTTTGACGTGATCAAGGATGCGCAAGAAGTCCGCAAACGCATCGGCTTTATCTTCGGCGGCGAACGCGGGCTGTATTGGCGTCTCTCCGGTATAGACAATCTACGCTACTTTGCCAGTCTATACGGCGTGGAGCCAGACGTATCCAAGAAACGCATCCCCTATTTACTTGAGATGGTCGGCCTGAAAGATCGCGGCAACGAGCGCGTCGAAGGTTACTCGCGTGGCATGAAACAGCGCCTGCACGTGGCCCGCACCCTGCTGCACAACCCGGAAATCCTTTTCCTGGACGAGCCCACCATCGGTCTCGACCCGGTCGGCGCGCGCGAGTTCCGCCAGGTGATCCGCGACCTGCAATCCGAGAACAAGACCATCCTGCTGACCACGCACTACATGTTCGAAGCCGACTCGCTCTGCCAGCGTGTAGCGGTGATCGACAAGGGCATCATCGTTGCAATGGATTCGCCTTCCGAGTTGAAGAAACACGTTGCCGACCTGTCAGTCATCGAGGTCGAAACCTTCGGGGCATCGCAGGAGATCGTCGAGCGCTTGCGTGCCTTGCCCTTTGTAGATGCCCTCTCGGTCCAGGAACAGGACCAGCGTCAGATGCTGCTGGTACAGACCTCTCGTGGGGCTGAGGCGGTCCCAGACCTGCTCTCTTCGCTGGACGGCCAGCGCGTCGGGCGTGTGATCGTCCGCGAACCAACTTTGGAAGACGCGTACGTCCGGCTGGTAGGAGGCCGCGTATGAACTATAAGAATCTGTTCGTATACTGGCGCACCGTGCTGACGGTGGCTGAAATCACCCTCCGCCACCAGATGAATGACAGCTTTATCGTCTTCGCCATTCTGATCCAACCCATCATCATCGCCACCCTGGCGCTATTCATGCTCAAGGACACGGCCGCCAATGCAGCCATGTTCGTGGTGGTGGGCAGCGGCCTGACCGGACTGTGGAGCGGCCTGCTGTTCATCGCCGGCAACAGTATCAACGCCGAGCGCTGGCAGGGGACGCTTGAGTCGCTGGTGGGCGCTCCTACGCCTTTCGACGTGATCGTCTTCGGCAAAAACCTGGCCAATGTAGTGCAATCCTTGCTCTCGATGATCGTAGCCTATTTGTTGGCGGCGCTGTTCTTCGGCGTCACTTTGCACATAGACCAGCCCTTATTGTTCATTGCATCGCTCTTGATCAGTGTGTTCGCCTTCATCAGTTTTGGCCTGACTATTGCTCCCATCTTTGTGATGTATCGCGAAGTACAGCAATGGCAAAATGCGTTGGAATATCCGATGTATATCCTGGCCGGGTTCCTGTTCCCGATCCTACTACTGCCGGGCTGGACAACGCCGATTTCCTATATCCTCCCGCCGTACTGGGCAGCGGTTGCCCTGCACGGAACTTCCACTGCCGGCGCATCCCTCGGACAGACAGTATTCGCCTGGGCGATGATGCTGGTCTTAGGCATTATCGACCTGCTCATCGCCAAGCGTCTGTTCAAGATCATGCTCTACAAGGCGCGCGTGGATGCCACGCTGGATGTACAATGAAAACTCTCACCTCCAACCTCCGTCTCTTCTGGCAGGGAACGATCCTTTCGTATACCGCCCTGTTTGCCTGGCTGCGACCTGTGACATACATGGCCTCCAAGATCGTCATGCCCCTGACGCAGATGCTGTTCTTCACCTTCCTGGGGAGTTTTGCAACCGGCAGGGACAACGCGCACTTCTACGTGATCGGCAACGCCATCCAAATCACAGCCGTCAGCGGCATCTTCGGCGTGACCATGAGCATCGGCGGCGAGCGCTGGTCGGGAACGTTGGTGTATCTGTTCGGCACGCCCGCAAACCGCATGATGATGTTCTTCGGGCGCGCCTTCATGCACATCATCGACGGCGCCATTGGCGTGGTCATCGCTCTCACTTGGGGCGTTGTCTTACTGGGGCTGGACCTTTCGCAAACCAATTTACCTGCCCTAGGATTGACCATCCTGGTCACCACCCTGAGCACCTGCGGCCTGGGATTGCTGATGGGCTGCCTGAGTCTGCTGACGGCCAACGTAATGTTTGTCAATAATACGGTCTATTTTTTGCTGCTGATCTTTTCCGGCGCAAACATAGACCTCACCATCCTGCCGGCCTGGATGCAAACCATTTCCAGGGTGCTGCCGCTCACGCGCGGCATCGCCTCCGCACGGGCGTTGATTGCTGGCGCAGGCTTTCAGGAGATCCTGCCGCTGCTCGTTCAGGAACTTGGCATCGGCCTGGTCTACGGGCTGCTGGGCTATTTCCTGTTCAAATGGGTGGAGGTCTCCGCCAAGCGACGCGGCACGCTGGAAACGATATAAGTTCAACGTTTCTCAAAAATAGCTCTGCGCAACAATTCGCCAGAGCTATTTTGATACAATAGTGTCATGCCCCCAACGTTTAGACAGTTTGCGCCTCACCGCTGGACCATCGGGCTGCTGGCTGCCATCCTAATTTCCTGCGCCGCCCCAACGGACATCCCACCAACGGCCACATCCATAGAAATTTCCCCCACAGCTACGGAATCCCCTGCTCCCACAGAGACGCCCTTTCCGTCACCGACCGCAGTGCGCACCCCGCCAGCCTTGCCTGACATCTATATTTCAAAACACTTGAACCCCCTCGACGCGCCCCATTCGTACATCGAAGATACCTGCGAATACCTGAAAAATCGCTGGGATCCAAACAACGCCGCGCCCGGCACCGTGGTGATGATCGTCAAGCTACATGGCATCATCCGAAATGAAGCAAAAAGTTCAGAGGATGTCACCGTCGGGCAGTTCGAACGCATGATTGAGAATATCCAA
Organism: Anaerolineales bacterium; assembly: GCA_016928525.1. The sequence goes on from JAFGKO010000211.1 coordinate 9,931, forward strand.
GAGCAAGGCTTCGAAGCCATCAACTCCGAACAACTGGCAAATTTCCTTGAAAGCAACGAGAAAATTCCCCCGCGCTCAGTGGTTCTCTTGCAGGATGGGCGTCGTACTGCCGAAAACTTCAACCACCGCTTCCGCCCCTACTGGGAGGCCTGGGGCTGGCCCGTTGTAAACGCCTGGATCATCCAGACCAATACGCCTGCATCTTTAATCCAGGACAATTTGACCCTGGAACAGGAAGGCTTTGTGGATCACCAACTCTATAGTCCGCTGCAGCGTTATAGCGATAACGCTTCGGAAGAATACCTAAGCGGCGAACTGAAGAAATACACCGACATTTTCGAAGACAGATATGACAAAGCCCCCATTGCGATCATCTGGCCGGACGAACCGGGGATCAATTTCCCGAAAGCAGCCCGGCGGACAGGCTTCCGGCTGGGGTTCACCTCCAACGCACGTGGGCCGGTCATGTACAACTGGGTTCCGCTGGCAGACCGCAACGATCCATCACGACCGGCCTACTATCCCGAAGACCACTTCAACGACCCGCTCATGACCCTGCCGCGCTACTGGCCTTTGCAGGTAATTGACCAATTAGACCAAGTGCGTTTGACAGGAAAAGACGCGGCTGCTTACGCAGAACAAAACAAAGAGATTGAATTGGAGTATTACGATATCGTCTGTGCACCGACCTATGGGCTGATTCCGGGAAACCCCTAGATGTAGTGTCGTTGCGAGGAGCCGCGCAGCAGCGACGAAGCAATCCCCTCGTTGCAAGAGTGCGCTGACCAACATGAGATTGCCACGCCGCCATCCTTCGACTGCGCTACGCTCCGCTCAGAAAGGCGGCTCGCAATGACATTTGCCTACACAAAAATCCCCTGCCACAACTGGTATAACCCAAACCCGGCCAGGGCAAGGACAGAAAATCCCAGCATGGCCTTGCGGGCACGGTTCCCAAAACGAGACGCCTGCCCGAAGAGTGCGACAACTGTGAGATTTAAACTAACCAGGGCGATATAAAAACCAAGCACGATGGAAACGGCATTCGACGGGTCTGCCCGCCAGGCCGTGACGATCAAGGGTCCCACCACCAGGCTCCAGAAGAGATAAGGACCGGGGCTGAGGGCATTCATCAGCGCAGCGCGTAGCAGGCTGCGGGGTCCGGTTTGAGGCGGGGTTTCCGCATCCGGCGCAAAGGCCTGCCAGGCTCTGTACGCGCTCCAGGCCAGGTAAAGCACAAATAATCCCCCGGCAATCTGCAGCACGCGCTGGAACCAGTCCGGAACCTGGCTGAGCACCAGCAGCACCAGCGCCACGATCGGTCCGTCGCTGACCAACGGCGCAAAAGCCGCAATCCAGGCGCGACGCCAACCCTGGCTGAGGGTTTGACTGATTAAATAAGTCTGGAACGGGCCCGGTTGTGCTCCGGCAGCAAAACCCAGTGTCAGGCCCTGCAACAGAAAAGTCAGCATCCCGCGATTATATTCTAACAGGATTGTGTTGAATGCCCAATTTCGTTGTACAATATTCCCAAGATAAACCCAAAGGATGGAGCAATGACCAAACACCTGGTTGTGGTAGCCGGGAATATCGGCGCCGGCAAGACTTCCCTGACGGAACGCATTGGCTCGCGCCTGGGCTGGTGGACCGGGTACGAGTCGGTGGTGGACAACCCCTACCTGTCCGATTTTTACGCCGACATGCGCGCCTGGGCCTTCCATTTGCAGATCTTCTTCCTTGGGCACCGGGCAGATCAGTATCTGGAAGCCACCCGCGACCCCCGCTCCGCCATCCTTGACCGCAGCATCTACGAAGACTTCCACATCTTTGCGCGCGCGCTGCACCATATGGGCAACGTTGCCGAACGCGACTACATGGCCTATCGCCGGCTCTTCGAACTGGTCGTCGACAGCCTGCCACGCCCGGGATTGTTGATCTATCTCAAAGCGCCGGTAGAAGTCTTGATGGAACGCATCCGCCGCCGCGCGCGCAACATGGAAACCGGCATCACGATCGAATATCTTGCGCTGCTCGATACATTCTACGACGAATGGCTCGAAGCTTTCGACTGGTGCCCCGTACTCACCATCCGCACCGACAACCTGGACTACGTCCACCAGCCGGGACACCTGGATACAGTTGTGAGCCGCATCCAGGATAAACTGGCCGGGAAAGAAGTCATGGATTTGCGTGAAACTTAGATGTTTGTCCGCAGATGAATTTTGGAGAAATAAATATGCGCTTTAGAAGTATGACGACTACCGCCCAATTTGCGGGGGGTGTGGGACAATGAACACGAATTTACTGTCAAAAATCCCGCTCTTCAGCGTCCTACCGGTGAATGAACTCGACCACATGCAAGCCATGTTGCAAGTCAAGACCTTGCAGCCGGGTGAGATCCTTTTCCGCGAGGGCGAGCCAGGCGAGCATTTTTATATACTAACAAATGGCGAACTCGAAATTCTGTTGGGCGCCGAAACCAACGAAGAACTTCTGCTTAACATACTCGGCCCCGGTGAATATCTGGGTGAAATGAGTCTGATTGTCCCAGGAGGCGAACGGACTGCCACTGCCCGCGCCAGCAAAGAATCAGTGTTATTGGCAATGAGTCGAGATGAATTCACCTCGTTGATCGAACAGTATCCTGTGCTGGCCCAATCCATGGTGCGCGTGCTCAGTAACCGCTTGGACTCCACAAACTTCGCCACGTTCCGAGATTTGACCGAGAAAAACCGCCAGCTACAAAATGCATACGACGAACTGAAAGCCGCCCAGGAACAACTGATCGAAAAGGAACGCCTCGAACGGGAACTCAAAGTTGCCGCCGATATTCAACTCAGCATCCTGCCTGACGTGTTACCAAAACCCCCGCGCTTCGATTTTGGTGCGCGCATCGACCCGGCCCGCCAGGTGGGCGGCGACTTCTACGATGTGTTCCGCGTCGATGAGAGCAAAGTTGCTGTGCTGATCGGCGACGTGGCTGACAAGGGCGTGCCTTCTGCGATCTTTATGGCGCGTGCACATGCCCTGATCGCTGCCGAAGCAGAGACGTACGAAAACCCCAGCGACGTTATGCGCAAGGTCAATGCGCATATCACGCGGCTGGAAAAAGCTACCCAATTTGTAACCGTCCTTTACGGTATTTTGAATGTAGATACCGGGGAATTCACCTATGCGCGCGCCGGTCACGAACCACCGCTGATGCTCAAACCGGATGGCAGCGTGGAGCGATTGCCCCACAAGACTGGCATGGCGATTGGCCTGTGGGAGAAAATCACCCTCGATGAACAAACCATCACCCTGCCACCCGGCTCCACCCTGGTGCTCTACACCGACGGCATGACCGACTGCCGCGATCCCAATGGGGTGCCTTTCGGATTGGAACGCATCCAACTCACTCTGAACAATTGCCCTGGTTCATCCGCGCAAGAAATTTGCAACTATCTGCTGCACACCTTGAAAAATTACCAGCAAGGCTCCCCACAAGATGACGACGTGACCCTGGTCGCCATCCACGCGAAATTGTGACCATACCAACGGTGCGCAATATCAGCTATATTGTCTCCTTGGAGAGATGGACATTATTCCAGGTGTACTGCATCTGGCGAGCAGTTTTGAGCGCCAGGTCTTTTCCGGCCAGGCGCGCCACCAGGTGCAAGGCCATTTCGATACCTGCCGAAATGCCCGCCGATGTGAGGATATGACCATTATCCACCCAGGGAACATCTTCTTTGACATCGAGTAAGGGAAACGCGAGGCGTAGGTCGGGGATATCTTCCCAGTGCGTCGTGCAGGCTTGCCCGTCGAGTAAGTTGGCTTTAGCCAATAGGAAGGCCCCAGTACAGACCGAAGCGGTCAGTCGCGTGGTTGGAGCGAGTTTTGCAATCCACGCAATCACCTGGGATTTCTCCATCTCGTGAACATGCACACCACCAGGGACGACCAGCACTTCCACTTTGGGGTGATTTTCAATGCTGTAATGGGGCTGAACTCTGAAATCTGCGCGAACAGCTACCAAGCCTTCTCTTTCTGCAATGAGGAAAACTTCAAATAGTTTTTCGGATCCCGGTTTCTGGCGCAATCTCACGCGGGTTGCGGTGGTAAAAACTTCATAAGGACCGGTAAAATCCAACACTTCGACATCGTCATAAATGTAAATGCCAATATTCATAGCACTCTTCTTCAGTCATGTATGCTTATACGAAATCAACCGGCAAAGATTATAATCCGTGATTATACGAGGAATTCAATGACCAAACAAACTATTCTGGCTGTATTGGCCCACCCCGATGACGAATCCTTTGGGATGGGAGGCACGCTGGCCCATTATGCCCGCAAGGGCAACGATGTCTACCTTGTCTGCGCGACACGCGGCGAGGCCGGCACTATGGACCCTGAACACCTGGGAAACTTCAAAAACGTTGCTGATAAACGCGAGGCAGAGCTGCGCTGCGCCGCTCAAACTCTCGGATTGAAGGAAGTTTTCTTTCTGGATTACCGCGATTCCGGCATGCCCGGCTCGCAGGATAACAAACACCCGAATGCCCAGATCAACCATCCCGTTGAAGAAGTAGCGGGAAAAGTGGTCAAATACATCCGCGAACTCGAGCCCGAGGTTGTTCTTACCTTCGACCCAATCGGTGGATACAGACATCCCGACCACATCCACATCCAGCAAGCGACCACGCTGGCTTTCGAAAAAGCAGACGATGCATCTTTCTACCCCGAGGCCGGTTCGCCGTTTAAACCGCTGGCGCTCTACTACCACCTGTTCCCGCGCGAATTCTTGAAATGGGCTACACGCTTGATGCCACTCTTCGGCATGGACCCGCGCAGGTGGGGTCGCAACAAGGACATCGACCTGAAATCACTGGTAGACGTAGAATGCCCCACCCATACCCGTATCGACATCCGCGATGTCGTCGAAACCAAACGTGAAGCAGGCGCTTGTCACGCCTCTCAGGGTGGCATCCTGATGCGCCGCGGACTGATGGGCCTTGCCACGCGTGCATTGGAAAAGCACGAAGAGTACATGCGTGCCTACCCGCCTGTCAACGGGAAGACAAAAGTGTTCAAGGATCTGTTCGAAGGGATCACATAAACAGTTCTCCAGAGGGGCTTGATTTAATAGAATTTATGTTCTATAATATAGACATATCTTGTCCTATTTTTATCAGAGGAGACTGCCATGACCAAACGAAATATTGTCCATATCGAGATTCCCACTACGAATGGGAAGGTATCCGGTGAGTTCTACGAGAAACTCTTCGGCTGGCATATTGTTCACGATGAACAAATGAACTACACAATGTGGGATCCGCACGACGGGCCCGGCGGTGGCTTCAGTCAAGTAGATGAAAACACCAAGCCCGGCGATGTGCTGATCTACGTTAACAGCGATGACATCGAAGCTGACTTAAAGAAAGCCGCTTCACTAGGCGCTACCATTGTTCGCGAAAAATCCGAGATCCCTACCATTGGATGGTGGGGTATATTCCAGGATCCAGCCGGAAACAACATTGCGCTCTATACCAGCATGAATCCTGAGTTCAACGAGTAAGCTCGTCTATCATAACCAACGCTTAAAAAATAGACGCCTCACTGGGCGTCTATTTTTTTTCAAGCACAATCCTTCTTGATGACAGTACGAGCTCTTACCTGTCATTATTTTTTCTTCTCGTCTGTCTTCGGTAAAAAATCAAACGGGGGCCTCTGGTTGAGTTTTATCAAGTGAGCGCCCGTTTCAGCGAGGTACAACGCCGTAACAGAACCCGTGTCACACCCCAGTCGCTGGAAGTGATCGAGCGGCATGCCCAGGTAATGCGCCACGGCCAGCTTGATCGGGTCGGCGTGGAAGACCAGGGCCACGATATCCTTCAGTTTGTGGCTGGCAGCGATCTCGTCCAGGCATGAAACGATGCGCGTTTGTGTCTCGAGAAAAGATTCCCCCTCCGGGAAGGTAAAGCGCGAAGGGGCCTGCTGGACGATCTTCCACTTCTTCATCCTACGCAAGACCTTCAAAGAGCGACCCTGCCATTTGCCAATGTCATTATCCATTAATTCTGAGCGAAGTTGGACCTCGAGCTTGCGGCCCGCCGCGATTGGCTCGGCTGTCTCAACTGCACGCTCCAGCGGGCTGGAATAGAGCGCCTTGAGAGGTGCGCTCTTCAGCGCCTCAGCCAGCTCGGCGGCCTGCTGGCGCCCGCGCTCGTTGAGGTGAACGCCGGGCAGACGGCCAGCCAGCTTGCCTGTTTTGACATATTCATTTTCTCCATGACGAATCAACAATAAAAGCGGCATTGGGATTCCTATTTCTTTACGCTCAATTTACGGGCGAACTGGTTTTTCTGGGCAGGGAATACTCCCTGTTCGGTCGAGCGGACTTCCTCGACAGACAGAAAAGCACCGGGCAATGCACGGTGGAAAATATCGATCACGACCGGCAAATCCTGGCGCTTAAGTGTGGTGTAGATAATTTTAACATTTCCTGTACTACCCTTACCATCTACGGTGGTTATGCCAAAACCAGCCTCGAGCAAGGCTTGGATCAATTCTCTCGGGTCACGACGAATAATTGCTCTTATTGTGACTGTGCCTATCGCAAGTTTATTTTCAAGGAACATGCCGACCAGGGTTCCCAGCGCAAAACCGCCCGCGTATCCAACATACGCAGCCAGGTTCTGCGCGTGTTTCACCAGCGAGGAGACGGCCACGATCCAGACGAATGTCTCGATGAAACCCAACACGGGGGCCAGGTTCCGCAGGCCGCGCGAGGTGAAGATAATACGCAATGTCCCCAGCGTTACATCGAACACGCGGGCCAGGAAGATCAACAGAGGCAGGCCAACCCAAACATACCAGTCGAAGTCGGAGAGTAATTCGATAAAAGATATGTCCATAGGCTAATTTTATCAGTCTGGAAGCCCGTTGCGTACAAACTCTGTTAATTCACTCACACTGAACTGTTCGATGCCAAGTTTATCCAACGTACGCCCACGCCGCCAGTAATCGGTGCTGTGGACAAAATTAGCCAACCGGATCAAGCTGTCCATGCCGCGCACACTGACGCCATAGCGCGTTCCCAAGGCGGTCATAGGTACTAAGCTCATCGGCACATCTTCGAAAATATAGCGATGCTTGAGCGTATTGGGGGCTTTGATGCCATAATACCCGGGCTGGTTGTGGATGGCTTCGTGCAAATCGTCCCCTTGCGTATCATAGGCAAGTTGTAGCCACTCCAAACCCGTACGGGCGCGCAGGCCCAACGCGGAGGCTACAGTCACTCGCTCACGGTCCAATACTTCCAGAATACGCGCCACGCTGGGCGTCACGCCGTCAATGTAGAACTCGAAATCTCCGTGCGTGGCTTCGATACGGCCTGCATTCAAGATCGTAATGGCCGGGTGAAAGATGGCCCCCATGTTATTGAGTCCCGTGTGCAGGACGTCGACCCCATCGATGAACTGCGGATACGCAGGTTGTATGGCCTCAAGCACATAAGATGTTTTTACAGCAGGCAAAGCTGCAAGAGGAACCGCTTCCTTGATACGGAATATCCGCGATTGCGCCGGCCCGTCAGCACGGCTGGCATAGATGAAGGTTTCGGCCTCAGCAATGATGACTTTAGCTTTACAGCCTGCATCGCGTAAAGTTTTATCAAATTCGATTGCGCCACAGGTTCGACCTGGATGCAAAATAATAATTTGCCCGTCCTTTAAATGTTGAGCCATGCTATTCGCCACATCCACATGAGCGGAGGACGGCACAACAACCATCAATACCTCCGCATGTCGTATAGCAGCTTTCATTTCAGATGTCACCAATGCTAGTTTGGCAAATCCGTGTGGGCCACCCTCGCTGCTTTCCAGATCGATCCCCTTGCGCGCTTTGATTCCCGCAATGTGTTCTGGAGTGCGATTATAGAGAGCCACATCAAATCCCATCAATGCCAGGTGAGCCGCCATGGCTCTCCCGCCGTGGCCGGCACCGATTACAGTGTATCGCTGAACTTTCTTCATGCTGCCCTCCTATTAGGGTTATGAGAGAAACTCTTTCAGACGTTCTCCCTCTGAAATCGATTTTCCGGCGCCATCGACCACGACGCACGCGCCGCGTTCATCGCTGCGGGTGATGATCTCGCCGCGCGCATAAGCGTTATTGCCCAGTTGCGGAGCGTCCAGGATACCCAGGGACACGGATTTGGCCAGCGTGGCGGGATCAATCCACGGGTCCGAGACGGAGGCGGGAGCAATAGCCTTGATCGCCTCGAGCGTGAC
>JAFGKO010000212.1 GCA_016928525.1 Anaerolineales bacterium
ACAAGGTTTGCCTCCCTACCAGTACGCAGCACAAAATGCCTGATTTTGTCCACTTCCTGATGGTACTAAATATGGGAGCTTGACACTAGCAACTGGTCAAATTGCCAGGCGCTTTTCGGTATCTTTTCGCAAACTGCGTAAGTCCTAAATTAATCCTCTGAGTGCATGTATACTTTGTTAGTGAGGAAGGGGATTTCGATACCCTCTTTTTCCAGTGATGCTTTTATCAATTCAAAAGCCATGTCCTTTGCCCTGAGCGGATCGGTCTTGGAGGTATTGATCCAGAAGTAAGCGCTCAAGTTAATGGACGAGTCGGCGAAGGTATGGAAGACCACCATTGGTCCCGGTTCGCCAACATAACCGGGTACGCTTTTAATCGCCTCGAGCACAACCCTGCGGGCCACGGCCGGGTCGGTACGGTACGACACACCTACAGGCAGTTCGATGCGGCGAAACTCGGCGCGCGTATAGTTGGTGATCGGGTTGGCAAGGATTGTTGCGTTGGGAATAGTGACCATACGCCCATCGATTGTCTTCATTTCAGTGGTCCGCAGGTTGATGGCCAGGATTGTCCCAGTGAACTGGCCCGTTTCGATTACATTTTCAACCTCGAAGGGTCGTTGAATGAGCAGGATGAGGCCTGCAACGAAATTTTGCATGATTTCTTGCAACGCAAACCCTACCGTGAATCCCAGGATGCCGAGGCCAGCCAGAAAGGCAGTAACATCAAAGAAGCGTTGCAGCGCCGCGATCACGCCGATGACCATAATGCTCCAGCGTGTCAATTGCGCCAGCAAATGTGTTGCCGCGCGGTCCGCGTTTCGTTCCGTTAAAACTTTCCTGAGCAGCTTGCTGAGTATCTGCGCAACATACAGGCTGATGACGAAAATCAAAATAGCCGTGAGTAAATTCGGTAAACCCGTGATTACTTTTTCGATGAGTTGGTTAAGATATTCTCGCATCCATTCTCCTTCGTGGGCGGATTTATGCAATCTTAACGCAAAGACGCAGATGAGTCCAATGTATCTTTTTAGAGTAGAATTCAACAGGTTTTGTTCGTTTGCTAGCCTGATATAATCCCTCCCATGCCCATATTGGATGCCCATACCCTGGAATTTTTCAGCCGCAGCCCCGAGCAAACGCGGCGCGTTGGTATGCGCCTGGGCGGGCTGCTCCAACCGGGCGATGTGATTTGTTTACAGGGCAAACTGGGCGCTGGCAAAACTACCCTTGTGCAGGGATTAGCCCGGGGCTGGGGCTCACTTGACCCGGTTTCCAGTCCGACCTTTATCATCATCAATATTTACAGACGACCCGACAATGGGCGGCTTTTTCACATGGACGCCTATCGCCTCGATTCCGCGCCTGAAGCTGCTGAGGTGGACCTGGACGAAATGCTGGCCCAGGGCTCTCTGCTCGTTGAATGGCCGGAACGTATCCAGGAGATTCTGCCCGGTGATCATATGTGGATAACGTTCGAATATGTGGCTGAGGAAAACCGTCGGATGTTGATACGGGCCACAGGCGCTCGTTACGACGACTTGTTAGCGGAGTTGCGCCAGGATCTGTTTGGAGGTGACTGATGTTACTGGCAGTAGATACCTCCACCAAACAAATGGGCCTGGCGTTGTATGATGGCGCCCAGGTGATTGGTGAACTGCTCTGGCATAGCCGCCACTACCACACCGTGGAGTTGGCCCCTGCAGTTGCAGACCTGCTGTCTCGCTCTGGCTTGAAGATAGATACAATTCAGGCGTTGGGTGTTGCCCTGGGTCCTGGCTCGTTCACCAGTTTGCGGGTAGGGCTGGCCTTTGTCAAAGGATTGGCCTTGGCGCGGCGCTCGCCGATCATTGGTGTGCACACACTGGATGTGGTTGCCGCAGCGCAGGCAGTGCGCGATCTGCCGCTGGCAGCCGTCTTGCAGGCTGGTCGCGGCAGGCTGGCGCTGGCCTGGTATGTAGCTGATGGAAATTGTTGGAGTTCCAAAGGGCCAGCCTGCGTGACGACAGCCGATAAACTGGCCGAGAGTATCAATAAGCCGACCATCGTCTGTGGTGAGTTGACCGCCGACGAACGTCAACGGTTGGCGCGCAAACGGGTGAACGTGTTGCTGGCCTCTCCGGCGGCGTGTGTGCGGCGACCAGCCGTCCTGGCGGAGCTGGCCTGGGCGCGCTGGCAGGACGGGGTCCAGGATGATGCGGCTTCGCTTGCGCCGATCTATTTGCATGTGGCCGATCCAATCCCGTCATGAGTTTGATCATCCGCAGGATGACCGTCGAGGATGTGCTGGTCGCGCATGAAATCGATGTGTCTTCCTTTACATTGCCCTGGCCTGAGCGTTCATTGCGCTTTGAAGTGACCGATAACCCGGCAGCACGTTGCTGGGCTGCGGAATTGGATGGTCGTTTAGTTGGAATGCTGGTGCTATGGATGATCGTGGATGAAGCACATATCGCTACTGTTGCCACGCACCCTGGTTATCGTCGGCAGGGGATTGCATCACAATTATTGGTCGCAGCGTTGAAGTCTGCGCATACAGAAGGCGCGCGAAGTGCTCTATTAGAGGTCCGCGCTGGGAACCAGGCTGCACAAAATATGTATCTCAAGTTTGGGTTTGAGGTGGTTGGCCGTCGAGAACGTTATTACAAAGATAATTACGAGGATGCGGTTTTGATGACTTTGCCCCGTTTACCTCTTGAAATGTATAACGGGATAACCGAAAACGTATAATCGGAGGAACAATGAGCGCTGAAGAAACCCTTGCTCAAGTTGCCCAGGAAGTGTCCCAGTGTACCCGCTGTGAGTTGCACCGTACGCGCAAGAATGCTGTTCCGGGTGAGGGACCTGCAAATACTGAGATCATGTTGATAGGGGAAGGTCCCGGTTTTCACGAAAATGAGCAGGGAAGGCCATTTGTCGGTGCGGCAGGTAAATTCCTGGAAGAATTACTGGCGCAAGCCGGGTTGAAACGCTCAGATGTGTGGATCGGCAACGTGGTAAAATGCCGTCCGCCGGGCAACCGTGATCCGTTGCCTGAAGAACTGGCTTCCTGCGATGATTATCTTGAGCGGCAGATCAGAGCTATCAATCCCAAGATTATTATCACACTTGGGCGTTTTTCAATGGCGAAATTCATGCCGAGCGCCAAGATCAGTACCGAGCATGGACAGATGCGCAAGGTTGGCAATCGCTTTGTCATTCCCATGTATCATCCGGCGGCGGCTTTGCATCAACCCAAGTGGCGGCCACAGATCTTAGCAGACTTTGCCAAATTGTCGAAACAACTTGAGCAGGCGAAGAATGCCTTGGCAAATGCTGCAACTGTGAATGGTGAGTCACTGGATGAAGAACCGACACAATTGAGTCTTTTTTAGTCAGATATCTTAACTTTTCGTCTATTGACGTAGAAAAGGAACTATGAACACAAAAGAAACCCTCATCAAAAAGTTGCACGATAAAAAAGCCCGTATAGCCATTTTAGGGCTGGGCTACGTTGGATTGCCGCTAGCAGTTGTATTTGGCAAAGCAGGTTTTCATGTCACCGGAATCGATCCGGATGCACGGAAGGTGGATGCGCTCAACAAAGGCGTGTCTTATATTCCGGATGTAAAGACAGAAGTCATCGCCGCGTTGGTCAAATCCGGAAACCTGACCGCTACCACCGATTTTTCAGTTTTGAAGGAAATGGACGCGGTCAGCATTTGCGTGCCGACTCCGTTGCGCAAAACTGGCGACCCAGATATGTCTTTCATCATGTCTGCTACCGAAGAATTGGCAAAGTACGTCCATAAAAATATGGTGGTTGTATTGGAATCCACTACATATCCCGGTACGACACGCGAAGTCCTGCTCCCCATGTTGACTGAAAAAAGCGGATTGAAAGCAGGCGAAGACATCTTCGTGGCCTTTTCCCCTGAGCGCGTCGATCCCGGGCGGGAAGACTGGACCACTATCAATACGCCGAAAGTTATCGGCGGTATTACTGAAGCCTGTTCGGAAGTTACTGAGGTATGGTATTCCGGCGCGATCGATACGATTTTCCCGGTCAGTTCGGCGGAAGCAGCTGAGATGGCAAAACTGCTCGAAAATACCTTCCGCATGATCAATATTGGCATGGTCAATGAACTGGCGATCATGTGCGAGCGCCTGGGTGTAGATGTGTGGGAAGTAATCGATGCAGCGGCCACCAAACCGTTTGGCTTTATGAAGTTCACGCCGGGTCCCGGCCTTGGCGGTCATTGCATCCCAATTGACCCGCTGTACCTTTCGTGGAAGATGAAATCGTTTAATTACAATGCACACTTCATTGAACTGGCCTCTGAGATCAATACCAACATGCCGCGTTACGTAGTCAGCCGCGTGCTGGAAGCCATGAACGACCGCAGCAAGACGCTCAAAGGTTCAAAGGTCTTGGTGTTGGGAGTGGCCTACAAACCTGATATCGACGATGTGCGTGAATCCCCGGCGTTGGATGTGATCGGTCTGTTACAAAACAAGGGTGCTCAGGTGGAATACCATGACCCTTACATCCCGCATATTCATCATGAATATGACGGTTGGCAAATGGATAGCATCAAGGATGTAATGCAGGGTGTTGCGGAAGCGGATGCGGTGGTCATCGTCACCAACCACGCAGCCTACGATTACAAGGCCATCCTGGACGCGGCTAAATTTGTCTTTGACTCGCGCAATGCCTTGGGTAAATTGGCAAAAGGCAATCCGAACGTAGAGAGACTGTAGCACATATTGCAATCTGTTGACCCTTGCGAAGGTTTGAGTACAGAACGAAAAACCGGCTTTCGCAAGGGTTTCATAATCAAGGGAGTTCTATGGGCAACTATTTAGTCACGGGAGCCGCCGGTTTTATTGCCTCGCGCGTCTCGGAATACTTGATCAATGATGGGCACATGGTTGTGGGCGTGGACAACATGAACGATGCCTATGATGTCCGCATGAAAGAATATCGCCTGCGCAAGTTACAGGCCATGCCTGGATTCACCTTCCACAAATTGGATATTTCCGACAAATCCATCCTTCAGCAATTCGAAAAGGATAAGTTTGAAGCCGTTATCAATCTGGCTGCGCGTGCTGGAGTCCGCTCTAGCGTGGAAAATCCCTGGATCTATGTGGAATCGAACGTGACCGGTACGCTGAATATGCTGGAACTCTGCCGTCAGACTGGCACAAAGAAATTCCTGCTGGCGTCCACTTCCAGTATTTACGGTGAGAATCCACCTTATCCCACGCCGGAGACTGCTTCCAGTGACGAACCGCTCCAACCCTATGCAGCCAGCAAGAAGGGGGCTGAGGCGTTGGCGCATGCGTATCATTATCTCCACGATATTGACGTCAGCGTGGTACGCTATTTCACCGTCTATGGACCGGCGGGCCGTCCCGATCTGGCGCTCTTTCGCTTCACGCAATGGATCAGCGAAGGCCGTCCGGTACAGGTGTATGGCGATGGCGAGCAGTCGCGCGGGTTTACCTATCTCGACGATATTGCGCGCGGTACCATTCAGGCGCTCAAGCCGTTTGGTTATGAAATTATCAACTTAGGCGGGCACGAAGTCATCACGATCAATAATTTGATCACACTCATCGAAGATGTGGTCGGGAAAAAAGCCATTGTCGAACATGGCCCGGCTGTGTTGGCTGATATGCGCTCCAATTGGGCTGATGTTCGCAAGGCGGGTGAACTGCTTGGTTGGGAACCGCAAGTGGATTTGCGTGAGGGTGTCAGGCGTTTGGCTGAGTGGTACGACTCCGAACGTTCCTGGGCAAAGGACGTGCTCACCCCGTGAGTTTCTGGCGGAAAACCTGGACCATGCTGAAAGAAGATGCGCTGCTGGGAAAAGTCATTCGCAACAGCGCGCATCTTTTTACCAGCAATGGTCTGAGTCTGGTCCTGAGCATGGTACAGGGCATCCTGGCTGCACGACTGCTCGGCCCGGCCGGGTTTGGCCTGGTTGGAATTGTGATGGGCTACGCTTCGACGGTCAATGGCCTGCTCTCGTTTCGGATGAGCGAACTGGTTGTTCGCTACGGGGGAGAGTATTTGGAACGCAACGAACGGGACCGAGTAGCTGCCCTCGTTAAAGCGGCCAGTCTCACCGAGGGAGCGGTTTCCGTGCTGGCCTTCCTGGTTGTCCTGCTGAGCGCCGGGTTGGCCACCCGTTACTTTGCCAAGACGCCCGGCACAGAGATGCTTTTCATCGTTTATGCGCTGGGATTGCTGGCTAATTTCAACATCGAGACCTCCACTGGCATCTTGCAGGTGACCGATAAGATCCGCCTGCAAGGTGTTATTAATTTAATGCAGACGATCATCACAGCGAGTGTCATTACCGCTGCATTTTTCCTGCAAGGCAGTTTGCAAATCGTACTGGGTGCTTATTTACTTGGCAAAATTATTTTAGGGTTGGGCATGTTCATTACCGCGCAAGTTCATTTGCGCCGCGCCCTCCAGCGTAGTTGGTGGACGGCTTCCGTCAAATCTCTCCCTTCGTTCAAAGAAATGGCGAGGTTTTCCATCAGCTCGAACCTGAGTGCCACTGCTATCCTTGTCTTCCGGGAGAGTGAAATCTTGTGGGTGGGTTTTTTCCTGACAAGTGAAGCGGCGGGATATTACAAGGCTGCCTACGCGATCATCAGCTTGTTGTCCGTGCCTGCCAATCCGCTCATTTTGACGGTTTATCCTGAACTCAATCGTCTTGTGGTCCAGAAGGCCTGGCCGCGCTTGCGCGATTTCTTGCGCAAAGTAACCACGCTCTCCTTTTCTTACAACATACTCTTGGCTTTAGGACTGGTACTCTTTGGTCGCTGGGTGTTGTGGATTTACGGCGAACAATACGTGGTGGCCTATCCCGCCATGATGGCACTGCTGATGGGCTTTGTTTTTAACTACACTTTGTTCTGGAACCGCCCATTGTTGCTTTCGCTGGGATTGCCAGAATTTCCGTTAAAGGCCACCGTCCTGGCAGGTGTGACAAAACTGGCATTGGCCTTTCCGATTGTGCCGCGTTTTGGCTACGTGGCTGAAGCTGCGTTGTTATCGTTTTACTATATTGCTTCCGTTGGTGCGATTGTCTGGCGCGGCATGAAAGAAATTCGTCACAAGGAATTGTCGAACCGCGAAGCACACTAAGACCACAAAGAAAACCGAAAGAAACCTTCGCGCGCTTGGCGTTCTTTGCGGTGAAAACATATGAGAATTGCTGTCATCACCAACTCCCGTATTCCCTCCCTCACGGCCAATTCTATCCAGGCCATGAAGGTGTGCCAGGCATTGGCACACCTTGGGCACGAGATCCGCGTTCTCGCCCCACTTGAGACAGAACCTGCCGTCTGGGAAGAGCTTGCTGCGCACTATGGCCTGTCCACAAGGTTTGAGATCGAGTGGCTGCCATCTATTCCTGCGCTCAAGCGCTACGACTTCACCGTTCATTCTATTGTTGCGGCGCGCAAGTTCAAAGCGGATATGGTCTACACCTGGCTGCTCAACCCGGCTGTCTTGGCGCTTTGGCTGGGTTTTCCGGTGATTTTGGAGATGCACGCCGAAGTGACCGGTCGTCTGGGTCCGTGGCTAATGCGCCGTTTTTGGCGCTCATCCACGCCAAAGCGGATGCTGGCGACGACCCGTCCGCTGCGAGACGCCATCGAAGCGGTAGCAGGCCTGACGTTCCCGGAAGATGCGGTACAGATTGCGCCCAACGGCGTGGATATGGCTCAGTATGAGTCCCTGCCCGATGCGGCTGAAGCCCGTCGTCGTCTTGGATTGGAAGAAAAAGCGACCGTTGGCTTTACGGGGCACATCTACCCCGGCCGCGGTGCGGATTTGTTGTTCAAGTTGGCAGGGCGGATGCCCGATGTCAATTTCCTGTGGGTGGGCGGCACACCGGACGAGGTAGCCTACTGGCGCGACCGGCTAGCGGATGCGGGCGCTTCGAACGTGACCATGACCGGCTTTGTGGAAAACAGCCGCCTGCCGCTCTATCAGGCTGCCGCCGATGTTTTGTTGATGCCCTATGGGCGTTCGATCTCGGCCTCCAGCGGACAGGATATTGCCGAAGTGATCAATCCGATGAAAATGTTCGATTACATGGCGGCGGGACGCGCAATTGTGTCTGCCGATTTGCCGGTCATCCATGAAGTGTTGAACGATGAGAATGCCATCTTTTGCGAGCCTAGCGATGCTGACGCCTGGGAGCGCACACTGCGGACTTTGCTGGCCGATACGCCTCAGCGGTCGGCATTGGGCGTGCAGGCGCGAAAGGACGTAGCCGGGTATACTTGGGTCGCCCGCGCAGAACGTGCGCTGGAGGGGTTTGGAACTTAACACAAAGCTTCAAAGACACAAAGAAAAATTGAAATTTATGCCTTTGAGACTCTGTAACTTGGTGGTAAAAAACGTTTATGTATCGTCACTTACTCTGGATGTTGCCTGTCAGTCTTTCGTTGGGGGCGGTTTTGTCATTTTTACAACCCGGGAACTGGCTGGTTGGTTGGCTGGCTTTCTCTTCCCTTTTACTTCTTTCTTTCTGGCTCTTCTCCCTCCTCCACCGTTGGGCTGGTGGCGGACGTGCGCTGGCCTGGATGGTTGCGCTGGCCTTCGCTCTGCGACTTGTCACTGGCGTAGGAGTTTACCTGGCTCTGCCTGTGAATGGTTATGACGACGTCGATGATCGCGCCGGTTTTTTCTTCACCGACGCCCACCGCCGCGATGACCAGGCCTGGGACTTGGCGCAATCAGATGAATCGATTCTCTCTGCCTTCAACAAGACCTACCATACCGATCAGTATGGCGGTTTGCTAGCATTCACCTCACTGGCCTATCGCCTACTCTCCCCTGACGCGCACCGCCCAATCCTGTTGATCTTGCTTTCGGCGATTGTTGCTGCGTTGGGAATGCCTTTCTTCTGGCGCGCGGCGCGGCTGTCCTTTGGGGAGCAGGTTGCACTTGTTGCTGGCTGGATACTTGTGCTCTATCCCGAAAGCTTGCTGTTGGGCGGCGCGGTCATGCGCGAGCCGTATCTAATAACTTTGGGTGCGATGTCCTTGTGGGGATTTGTGGCTTGGCAATTTCACCCTGTCCTCGCCAGTGCCGCCCCGTCCTGGCCCGGACGGGACAGGGCGGGCACAGGTGAGCGTAGTCGAAGGGCCTGGCTCCCTCCTTCGGGGATAATATGGCTCGGCCTCGGTCTGGTTGGTATGTTGCTGGTCTCACCTGTTGTGGCGCTGTTCACATTGGTTATTCTTGCTGGTTGGTCGTGGATGGCACGTGAGCATGGCAGGCTTTCGTGGTTCTCGTTTTTTGCTGCGGTTTTGGTCCTGGTAGTCGGGTTGGTGTTGTTGGCCTGGGCGCTCAACCGTCAGGGCAACTTTGGCGGTGGGCCGTTGGGCGTGATTAGCGGCTGGTTCCGAGAAGCGGTGAAATGGGACGTGTATCAACTGGAGCGCGGCTCAGGCTGGGTGCAGAAGCTGTTCGATGAAATGCCTGAATGGTTACGTTTGCCCTTTGTGGCTATTTATGGGATCTTCCAACCTGTCTTGCCTGCCGCCTTTATCGAACCTACCACGCTCACCTGGCGTATCACCGGTATCGCTCGCGCTCTGGGCTGGTATCTTCTTTGGCCGGTGCTGCTTTATGCCTTCATTGCTGCCTGGAAGAACAAGAAAACGCGCGAGCGGAATCTGTGGTTATGGATCACGGTTATTTCTTGGTCCTGGATTATTCTGACTACCTTGCGTGGTGGCGGCGACCAGTGGGACAATCCACGTTACCGGGCGATTTTACTCCTTTGGCAGTCTCTCGCAGCGGCTTACGCCTGGTCTTGCTTCCGTGTCCGGTCTGATTCCTGGCTGGTGCGCATCTTTCTCGTAGAATCGATTTTCCTAGCTTTTTTCACGCAATGGTACTTGAGTCGCTATTTTCATATCGGAGGTCAGATTCCTTTCGGGTGGATGGTCGCTCTGATTATCGGAAGCAGCTTCATCGTCCTGGTAGGAGGCGGGCTGTGGGATTGCTCGCGAAGCAGAAAGCCGGGTGCTTGACTTCTTTTGGGTAAGGTTTATAATTCAGCAACTGAATTTTGCTTGAGGAGAAAACATGCCAACTGCTCTTATCACAGGGATTACTGGACAAGACGGCTCGTATCTTGCTGAGTTGTTACTTTCCAAGGGATACAAAGTTGTTGGGATGGCGCGCCGATCCAGTACTGTGACCTATGAACGAATCAGTCACTTGCTAGATGACATCACTGTAGTGCAAGGAGACTTGCAGGATCAAGGTTCATTGTTGGCTTTGCTGGAGGAGTATGAACCCACTGAAATATATAATCTGGCCGCACAATCCTTTGTGCCGACCTCGTGGAACCAGCCGGCGTTAACTGGTGATGTGACAGCATTAGGGGTGACACGAATGCTGGAGGCCATCCGTTTTGTAAACCCAAAAATCAGATTCTACCAGGCATCCTCCAGTGAAATGTTTGGCAAAGTGCAAGAAGTACCTCAGAGGGAGACCACGCCATTTTATCCACGCAGCCCTTATGGCGTGGCTAAAGTATATGGCCATTGGATTACGATTAACTATCGCGAGTCATTTAACATGTTTGCCGCATCAGGAATTTTATTCAACCACGAAAGCCCACGCCGTGGATTGGAGTTTGTAACGCGCAAAATTACAGATGGGGTGGCGCGTATCAAGCTGGGTTTGGCGAAAGAATTGCGTTTGGGTAACCTTGAATCACGACGCGACTGGGGTTTTGCAGGTGATTACGTGGAGGCCATGTGGATGATGTTACAGCAAGAGAAACCGGACAACTTCGTTGTCGGTACAGGAGAAACACACTCTGTCCGTGAATTTTGTGAGATTGCTTTCGGCCATGTTGACCTGGACTACACTGAATATGTTATCCAAGATGAGCGTTTCTATCGTCCGGCCGAAGTAGATTTGTTGGTATCAGATCCTTCGAAGGCACGCTCTGTGCTTGGCTGGGAACCCGCCGTCAGCTTCAAAGAACTTGTCACCGTGATGGTAGATTCGGACATGAAACGGTTATCGCCTAAATCGTAACAGGGAATGATGCCTAACCTTTCTCTTGTTGTTCCAGTTTATAACGAAGCGGAGAATTTGCGACTGCTTTTTGATGCCATTCACGAAGCACTCGATCCTTGGCCTCGTCCTTGGGAAGTAGTGTTTGTGGATGACGGTAGCACTGACGATAGTCTGAATGTTTTGAACGAGCTGGCAGAACAGGATTCACAACATGTACGCGTTGTATCCTTTCGCCGTAATTTCGGGCAGACCGCCGCTATTGTGGCCGGGTTGGATCATTCCCAAGGTGAAATCATCGTCCTGTTGGATGCAGATATGCAAAACGACCCTGCTGACATTCCAATGATGCTCGGTAAGCTGGATGAGGGCTATGACTTGGTCAGCGGCTGGCGTAAGGCAAGAAAGGATTCCTACTTAACCCGTATACTGCCGTCAAACCTTGCGAATTGGCTCATCTCGCGCGTTACGCGCGTACGTTTACATGATTATGGTTGTACTCTCAAGGCTTATCGGCGAGATGTGTTGGAAGGTTTTCGTCTTTACGGTGAAATGCATCGCTTCATTCCGGTATTTGCCAATTGGGTGGGAGCGCGTATCACCGAAGTGCAGGTCAATCATCACCCGCGTAAATTTGGCAAGTCCAAAGTTGGTCTCGAGCGCATAGTGAAGGTCGTTCTCGACCTGTTTACGGTCAAGTTCCTGGTTAGCTATTCTTCAAAGCCGATTTATCTATTCGGTGGTACTGGCTTGGGTTTGATCTTTGGGGGCGGCGTCATGCTCTCCTACCTGTTTGTGCGGCGTATTCTTGGGACGATATCGGTTTTAGGATCGCCGTTATTTCAGCTGGCCGTGATGTTTTTGATATTGGGATTTCAATCCTTTTTAATGGGTTTGATCGCCGAAATGTTGGTGCGTACGTACTATGAATCCCAGCGAAAACCGACCTATCGCGTTCGCAAGACCATCAATTTGCCTGAAAATAAAAAATCCTAAATGAAAATTCTGGTGCTCATCCATGAGTTTCCGCCTGTTGGCGGCGGCGGCGGGCGGGCAGCACAGGATCTTTGCCGTGGTCTGGCCGAGCGGGGACATGAAATCACCGTTCTGACTGCACACCTCAAGGGACTCCCGCAGGCAGAAACTGAAGATGGTATTCGCATTCTACGCCTGCCATCTATGCGACGTGAAGCTTTCCGGGCCGATTTAATCGCAATGGGTGGATACGTTCTCTCTGGACTTTGGGCTGGCTACCGTTATATAAAACATTGGCATCCTGATATGCTTCACGTGCATTTTGCGGTCCCGGCTGGGGCGTTAGCCTGGACACTATCTCGGTGGACGGGCGTGCCTTACGCGCTGACCGTGCACCTTGGTGATGTACCTGGCGGCGTACCGGAAAAGACCGAGAAATGGTTCAAATGGGTGCAACCTTTCACCCAACCAATCTGGCGGGATGCGAGACACGTAGTGGCTGTCAGTGAGTTTACTCGTCAATTAGCTCTCAAACATTACACTCGTGAAATCGAAGTCATCCCTAATGGTGTGGATATGGATCGGTTACGGCCGGCAGGCATACAGGTCAATGAACCGCCGCGCATTGTGTTCGCAGGGCGTTTCATGGTGCAAAAGAATCCCCTGCAGATCGTGCATACGCTGGCCGAGTTGAAAGATTTGTCCTGGCAATGTGTCATGCTGGGTGATGGCCCTTTGATGCCCGATGTGCAACAGGCGATCCTTGAGTATGGTTTACAGGAACGCTTCACTCTGCCTGGTTGGGTCACGCCCGAGGAAGTGCTAACCTGGTTTGACCGCAGTGACATCCTTTTTATGCCCTCACATTCGGAAGGGTTGCCGGTGGTGGGGGTGCAGGCATTGGCCAAAGGACTGGCACTTGTAGTCAGCAAAATCGGCGGTTTTGTGGATTTAGTGGCTGAAGGGCAGAGTGGTTTTTTAGTAGATGGAAACCAGCCCTCTGGGTTTTCAATCGCCTTGCGGCAATTGCTTTCTCACCAAGATAATCTGCATCGATTCAGAGAAGCCAGCCTGCAAAAGGCTATTTATTTTGACATCGAGCGAATGGTGGAACAATACGATCGAATTTTCTTAACGATTGATGAAGTGAGTTGATTTATTACTATTCGATATGCTGCGATCTCCTTTGACCTCAATAAGTGCGCGTTGATATCCAAATTATGTCAGTTGGTGGCGCTGATTTTGTCTTCGATCCATTGTCCTTCCAAGGGGATAAAGACCCCATCCACTGCACCATAGAGCCTCCTGACAGGTGTATCCTTTATCCGCTGGC
>JAFGKO010000213.1 GCA_016928525.1 Anaerolineales bacterium
ACCTGAAGGGTGGCACGGTTTATGCCATGGAACCGGACAAAGTGCCGGGGGTTACTTCTGCCGCTGCTGTGCTCCGTTATTGATCAATAGTCATTGCTCATCCTGGGAATTGCAATCTTTGTCGCGGTAAAGCCCAAGTGCTTCTGTGCGGCGCGGCACTACTAAACCACCCTAATTGATCACCTAACGATGAAAGAATGCACCTTACACAAGGAGAAAATGTCATGGCTAAAGGTCAAAGCAACAAAAAGAGTTCCAAGAAAAAACCGCAAAAAACAATAAAGGAAAAAAAGCAGGCCAAAAGAGAAAAGAAGAATCAGAATAAGGAAAATATCATCCATCAAATCAATCCCTGAACAATCTGGGTTGCCACTCAGCGCGGGTAATCGTTAATCTGCCGCCAGAAAAGACTATTCTGAGTCAAGATCAATTACTTGTGATTGTGGCGAAAGGATCACTTAATGGAATATGACAGTTCAATTGCGGAAACAAAAAACACTCAGGCACCGGCTCCGAGCCCGGTTGCGGTCCGTTTCCCAAGCAAAAAGCGAGGTGATCTGGCGATGAAAATTTTGCTGGTTTACCCCGAATTTCCGGATACCTTTTGGAGTTTCAAGCATGCCCTGCGGTTTATCCGAAAAAAAGCGGCCTCGCCTCCCCTGGGTTTGCTGACTGTGGCTGCCATGCTACCCAGCAAGTGGAGAAAACGACTGGTTGATTTGAACGTAACCAACCTGACCGCAAAAGACCTGGCTTGGGCCGATTATGTCTTCATCAGTGCCATGGTTGTGCAGCGCGATGCAGCCCGATCCTTGATTGCCCGCTGCAAAGAGGCTGGCGTAAAAGTAGTTGCAGGCGGACCGCTCTTCACCATGGAATCCGAGCAGTTCCCGGAGGTCGATCACTTCGTGCTGAATGAAGCCGAGGTGACGCTCCCACGTTTCCTGGCTGACCTGGCCAATGGAAATGCTCAACGCCTTTATGCCGCCAGCGAGTATCCGGACATCCACCAAACGCCGGCGCCTTTATGGCAACTGGCAAACCTTAAGCACTACAGCACGGTCAACATCCAATTCTCGCGAGGCTGCCCCTTCAGTTGCGACTTTTGTAACGTAACCTCTTTGCTGGGGCATCGCCCGCGCACGAAAACCGCGGCGCAGATCATTGCTGAATTAGACAACCTTTACGCACTGGGCTGGCGCAAGAGCATCTTTTTCGTGGACGACAACTTCATCGGTAACAAGAGACAGATCAAATCTGAAGTACTGCCTGCATTAATCGAATGGCGTAAGGGTAAGCCTGGCTTGCCGTTCAGCACTGAAGCATCGATCAACCTGGCCGATGATCCCGAATTGGTCCATCTGATGACGCAAGCCGGATTCGATACAGTATTTGTCGGCATCGAAACGCCCAACGAAGACAGCCTGACTGAATGCAGCAAGAATCAGAACAAGGGCCGCGATCTGGTAGAGAGCGTCAAACGGCTGCAACGAGCCGGGCTTCAGGTGCAGGGCGGCTTCATTGTCGGTTTTGACAACGATCCGCCCTCGATCTTTCAGCAGCAGGTGGATTTCATCCAGAAAAGCGGGATCGTAACCGCCATGGTAGGGCTGCTACAAGCGCCATTGGGAACGCGCCTGTATGAGCGTATGCGGCAAGAAAACCGTCTGGTGAATGAGTTTTCGGGGGACAACGTCGATGGTTCAACCAATATCATCCCAAAGATGGGCCTGGAACAACTCAAGGAAGGATACCGCAATCTATTGAACCAAATATACGCCCCTAATTCGTATTACGAGCGGGTTGCAACTTTCTTGCGAGAGTATCAACCACCCAAAATTCGGTTTCAAGTAGACCCACAATATATTTTCGCCTTGGCGCGTTCCATTTATCAACTAGGGATTCGTGGTGTTGAACGGGCACATTATTGGCGGTTATTTTTCTGGACTCTTTTCCGGCGTCCTCGGTTGTTCCCGATGGCCATCACGTTGTCCATCATGGGCTTCCATTTCCGCCAGGTGACAGAGTTGCATGTGGGTCGAGCGCAAAGGATCTGATTTTCTGAATGAGGAGTAATTCTATGGCAGACAAACCAACAAAGATCAGCAAAACACAGAAGAAACGACAATCCAAAAGCCAGCGCAAGCATATCCGGCGTATGAAGCAAGAAGCGCGCCAGGCACCTGGTCAGATTTCACCCACGAAGTGAATAGCAAAGTCCCAGCCGAGTTCCAAACAGACCATGATATGGCGAGCTAACAACCTGGCCGTTGAAGATGAGTCGGCCGTGGTGGTGCGAGACATATTTCAAAAGCTGATAGAGAAGAAAGAACCAGATGATATCAGAATTAAATTGGCATCATCCAGGATAAAAAGTGGCGCGGAAGGATAAGGAATGATTGAAATCATGTCCCCATATACGATAGGGGATTGGGTCGTTCATCACACTTATGGCATCGGCCAGATCACGGATGTTGAGAGAAAGCCGATTAGTGGGGAACAGGTGATTTGTTTTCGAGTAATAACCAACGCGGGTGCCGAATGGTGGTTTCCGCAAAATGGAGGGGACAATCCTAGAATCCGGCCTGTTGCCTCCCCAGATGTGATGCAGCGTATCCAAACAGAACTCCAGCAGCCTGTTGGAGATTTGGACCCCGATAGAGACGTATGGAGGATGCGGATCAATGAAGTTAGGAGCAGCGATGATTTGATTGCAACCAGCCAAATCGTGCGCGACCTTACGATCCTAAAAACTCAACGGAAACTGAATCAAACCGAATCAGGCGCGCTGAAGCATTTCACTGACCGCCTGCTCACAGAATGGTCGGTAACCATGAATATGGATGTTAAAGCGCTCCAACTCATCCTCGACCGCTATCTACGAGTTTATCCGAAACCAGCCAGCAATCAACCGTAATAGACCTGTATGCGAAAGAGCGGAACTGATTGGTGTTTTCCGATCGGCTAACCCCAAAAACGGGCGAGCGTTGCTCGGCGAATTCACCGAAGCTGCCGATGTTTTGCGCGCCAATGGGGTGCGCTTCGTATTTAGCGGTACCCCGCCCGTGGTCAAACGCGCTCGTGCGCTGGGTTTGTTCGAAGCGTGTTTGGATAACCACGATGCCCCCAGATCAGGTTTTGAGCTATCTGAAGGAAAAGGCCTCGTCAAGCCTCGACAAAACAGATTTTCCACAACCACCCCAGCAGTCAAAACGGGGAGCACACAAAACCTGCCGCTCTATTTACAATCATCTCTAGCGGTTATAATACTCCCCTGGAGAAAAACCTATGGAAGAACGCTTGCAAAAAATCCTATCGCGGGCCGGTTTTGGCTCCCGCCGCTCTTGTGAAGAACTGATCGCCAAAGGGCGCGTGACCGTTAATGGCCAAATCGCGACCTTGGGGATGAAAGCCGATCCTCAGACCGATAGAATCAAGGTCAACGAAAGGCCAATCGAACTGGATGAAGAATTGGTTTATATCGCC
>JAFGKO010000019.1 GCA_016928525.1 Anaerolineales bacterium
ACAATCGCCCCTTTGGTGGCCTCCATCCGTTCGGCAACAGCCATACTCCAGGAAGCATCAACTACAAAAACCACCAGATTTGCCCGCTTGGTCGCCCGCATTTTTTCCTGCAAATCCTCTAGGCGGATCGCAAATGCCAGGTCTCCTTTGTCACGTTTGATCTGGTGGGGAGCCGCCGCCCGGATGGTTGCATCAAAGGCAACGTCGGGCGTTTTGCCCCTGGCAGGTCGGGCTTTGATGTATCTTCCACGCTTGCGCTCGGTGTGAGTTCGTGTTCTCCGACCGCTGCGGCGGCGGGTCAGCCTATCCAGCGAGGATTCAAACTGGCGGGTAACCTTGAATTCAGCGCCGGGGTCTATCCTTTGGCCGCCGTCCCACCAGCGGGTGTCCTGGGCAGGGAAAAGGTCCTGCCGGGCGGCCTCAGTAGGCCGCGCATCCGGGGTCTGGTCTTCGGTTTCCTCTAATCCCTCACCCGGTTTTTTTTTACCTGTATCTCCCCGGTAGATATCTCTTCTTCTATTGACGCTTCTGCGTCCGCTTCCTGCTGCGCCATTTCCATCCGTTCCTCAAGCTCATGGGCACTCAGAA
This sequence comes from Anaerolineales bacterium, assembly GCA_016928525.1. The sequence continues at coordinate 589 of JAFGKO010000019.1, forward strand.
CGACTTCCTCAAATGGCCCACGCCGGAAACGGTGCGCCAACGCAAGTTCAGCCGCCAGCAGAATATCCTGCCGCGTTATCGCCGAACGTCCGCCCAGCGCCGCCTGGGCGCGCGCAGCTTTCAATATGACCAGGTCCGCCCTGTGCCCATCCACTTCGAGGCTTGCAGTAAGGTTGGCAATCGTTGCGAGGTCTCTCCGGGTATATTCAACCGAGTCGACGTATTCTCTGGCCTGTTGAATTGTTCCAGATAATTCCCGTTCGCGGGGAAGCCATTTCTCCCGGAATGCAGCCGGGTCCTGTTCAAACTCGATATGGCGCTCGAGGATCGCGATCCGCGAGCCAGAGTCTTTGATACCCAGCACATCCACACACAGCGCAAACCGGTCAAGCAGTTGTGGGCGAAGGTCGCCTTCTTCAGGGTTCATTGTGCCAACAAGGATAAACCGCGCCGGGTGCGTGAAACTGATCCCCTCACGCTCAACCACGTTCACGCCCATTGCAGCCGAGTCGAGCAGGATGTCAACAACATGGTCATCCAGCAGGTTGACCTCGTCCACGTATAAAATGCCTCGATTTGCGCTGGCAAGAACCCCGGCTTCAAAATGGCGTTCGCCGCGTTGGATCGCCTTTTCAATGTCCAGGGTCCCCACCACGCGGTCTTCTGTTGCGCTCACCGGCAGATCAACAAACAGTGTGCGCCTTATGGCAGTTGCCAGGGTTTCCCCCCGCGCTGCGCGATCACGACACTCGTCACACCAGGTCGCAGATTGTTCAGGGTCACAGCTAAACCGGCAACCAGCTACCACTTGTATGTCAGGCAGCAGGGCAGCCAGCGCTCGCGCAGCGGTACTTTTAGCCGTGCCGCGTTCGCCCCGGATTAAAACTCCCCCAATCTGGGGGGCAACCGCATTCAACAGCAGCGCCCGCTTCATGCGATCTTGCCCAACAATTGCAGTAAAAGGATAGACTACTGTAGCCATTCACTTCTCGGTTCTTAGTGGTGATGTGGTGATTCGGCTCACGCATTGAGCCATCAACTTGCGGATTATACCGTAGCCGTAAAATGGAGGACAAACACCACCCGATCAAAAGGGTCCACTGCGTTGCGCAGTGGACCTTGCAATGTACAGGACTCGTCGCCTAGCGGGATACCATTGCCTCCATTTCCTGCCTGATAACAGAGGCAAGTCGCTTGGTTCCCTCTTCGATCTTGTCTGGTGTCATAAACGAGAAATTGATCCGCATGGTGTTTTCTCCACCACCAAGAGGGTAAAAAGGGCGCCCCGGAACAAATGCGACCTTTTGTTCTACTGCCTTATCCAGCAGTTGGGTGGTATCCATTCCCTCAGGAAGTGTGATCCAGAGAAATAACCCACCCTTTGGATGGGTCCACTGAACGTCCACTGGAAGCAGTTCTTCCAGAAGGGAAAGCATAAGGTCTCTCCGCTCCTTGTAGACCTTCCGGATCGTTCGGACGTGATCGTCCACAAAACCGCCCCGGGCAGTTTCATGGGCAACTACCTGTGAAAAGCTCCCTGTATGGAGATCGCTCCCCTGCTTGGCCTGAACAACTCTTGCAATGACTTCTTCTGGCCCGATCATCCAGGCAACCCGGAAACCGGGGCACAGCGTTTTAGAGAACGTGCTTAAGTAGATCACATTCCCGGTAACAAAAGGTTCGTCTGCTGCTTTGTTCCGCGCCTGAGCGTCCAGAACAATCAGCGATGTTTCGTGTTCGCCTTCAAATCGCAGTTGTCCGTAGGGGTCATCCTCAATAATCGGGGTATTGTATCGCTCTGCAAGCTCAATCAACTCAATGCGCCGCTGATATGACATGGTTCGCCCGGTGGGATTCTGGAAATTTGGCAACGCGTAGATGAATTTGCCCTCGCCCGTTTTAAGAATCTCCTCAAGCTCTTCAGTCTTCATACCATCATCATCGGTTGGAACAGTTATATAAGCTGCCTGATAAGCATTCCAGGCCTGCAAGGCCCCCAGGTAAGTAGGCTCTTCTACAATGATCTTATCGCCTGGATCCAGCATAATTTTACCGATCAGGTCCAGCGCTTGCTGAGAGCCAGCAGTCATCACGACATTTTTCAATGAACAGGGAATACCATAGCGGTCAAAGTGGCGAAGCACCATTTCGCGCAGAGGTTGATAGCCTTCGGTCGTACTGTATTGGAGCGCCAGGTCCCTAAGTTTGGGGTCGGACAGGATTTTAGTAGTTGCCTCAGCAATTCGTTCTCCAGGGAACAATTCGGGCGCAGGCAGCCCTCCAGCAAAAGAGATAATGTCTGGCTGCTGCGTTAGCTTCAGCAGCTCTCGGATCGCAGAACTGCTCATTCCCTTGGTTCGCGCAGCATAAAGATCGCCCCATTTGGTTGTCATATTTCTCTCCATGTTATGCACAAAATACAGCTTAAATTTGGGTCCACCTACACAATGGCACAAGCCAATTTAACTGACCAGTAACCATTGCCATTTCAAACACATGACAGATTTCTTCACTCGTTGTGAAGCACAAAAGGACCTGGGTTCTCAGGTCCTTGTTTTTGCAGGTTGTCATCCGGCAACCTACACCTCTTCTTCTTCTTCATCCTCTTCTTTGCGGCGGCGTGCCAGAATCAGCAGCAGCAATATACCCAGACCGATCCCACCTGCTACGCCGGTTGAGATAAATATGATCGAGCCGGTTGTGAGGCCAACCCGCAGCGGCTCTGCAAGAAGAGTTAATGCACAGCCCTCTTCGCAGGAGACATTGTCGCTGCGCCGGATGGTGTAGCAGATCTGGTCGCCACGCTTCTGTCCAACCCGCTGGACAATCTGGCACGCCCCTGCTGAGCAGTCCACCATCCCGATCCGGGCCAGATCACCCTGGGCTGCATCGAGCAGCCCATCGTAGATCAGGAAACAGATCTGTCCAAGCGGCGGCTCACTGCACACGTAGACCTCAAGATCATCCTGTCGTGACGGAATATATCCCTCAACGCCGGTTGTGGAATACGCATCCTGCCAGCTCCCAGAGCGGGATTCGTACGCTACCAGGCCACACCCGGTAGGAATATCCAGGGTTGGTGTCGGTGTATAGTCGGGCAGTTCGGTTGGTGTTGCGGTTCCCTCATCGCCGGGTTCTTCCGTGGTAACTTCGGGGCGGGGGGTGTCCGTTGCTGTTGGAGAGGCTGTTGGTGTAGTGGTCGGTGTTCCCGTCTCCGTTGCTATCGGGGTTTCTGTGGGCGTATACGTGGCTGTAGGAACTGCCGTGTTGGTTGGGGTTGGCGTGGCACAGTCATCCGGGCAGGTGCTGACATTCTCCCCATAGTATTCATCGCAGATGCCATCCCCACAGTAAATCGAACAGTCTGCAGGGCAGCTTACCGCATCTTCGTGATAGGGAAGGTAAAGAGCAGATGCCTGGCAAATGCCATCTCCACAGAAGGGCGGCGCCTGCAATAATGCTCCAGAATGATCCTGAGCTGTGTCCTGTGCCAGCGCGGATGCTGTTTGGCCCAGCGTGGCCACAGCAATAATCACAATAATGGTTATGAGAATGTGATCGAGGTGTTCTCTTAAAATCCCCATACGGTTCTCCTGGGGAGGTATATTCATGAAATAATCCTGATAAGCACTCTTGGCTATTGTAGCACACTTCGAAATACAGGGATATTCTTTTGGGTGTGGCTATTCTGTCTTGGGACATTAAGCCGCCATCTCCAGGATAAGCGGTTCAGGAGAACAACCGGGCACCGGTTCGGGGTAAGGTGAGCCATAGCGGGCCACATGGGCTTGCTGGCGACGAAAGTGTTGAAAATCAGTCCAATCCCCGTTGAGCGAGACCGCCCGCAGGCGAAGCATCGCGTCAGCTCCCGCCCGTGACCAGTGCATGCCCGATTGTTCGAAGCGGTCTTTGACCAGGTGGCGACAAGCGCCTTCAATGACGCCGGTACCGATGGGCCAGCCCTGGGCCAGATAATGCTGATAGTGCATATAAGGCTGGTTACGCCGCAGATAGTTGACCACCGTGGTCAAGGTCTTGTACTGAGCGGTTGACAAGGCCGGTGAGGACCGTTGGTAGTCCAGGTGACCCAGCAACTGCTCCAGGTTATCGTCTAGCACACACTGCAAGGCATCCGTCATCCAGGTGATGCGGTCGGGATGGTTTTCACCCAGGAGGACATTGACCGCATCCCATAGATATTCGACCACATGGATCAGGTCCAGCATCAGGGTGAAGTCCGGAAATGCCACCCGGGTTTGTTGTTGCAGGGCCAGCGCCCCATCCGTCAAGGCAATCCGATGGACAATCGACGTCTGCTGGCGTTGGGCAACCCGCGCAGATAACTGTTCAAGCGCGATGGTTTTGCCTGCGAGAGTACCAAACGTCTGTTTGCCATGAATGGGTGGGCGAACTGGAGTCTGTCTTTCTCCTTCAGTCTCCCTTGCGGTTGCCAGTAACGCTTGCATGATATCATCGCTGGTGCGCAGGTAGGGTGCGACCGTGTAGGTGGCGGTTACCACCGCTTCTTTTTTCGCGGTCTTTTTCTGACCTTTGCTCCGCCGTGCCTGGGGCGGTGGACTATCGCAACGGGTCATTGGAATACCTTTGCCATCCACCGTCACCACCAAAATCGTGTCCTCGTCGGGCGTTGCCGGGACTGCCCGTTGGTCATAATAGGCCTCCATATACGCGGCCTGGTCCGCGGCACTCCCCTGAAGCGAACCCTTGGCAATCGACAGCCCGAAGAACTGTTCAATCAACCCCAAGGTGTTGTCCTGCGGCACCCAGACCTCGATCGCCCCCATCATTTCCTGCACACAATCCGAATAAATGCGTTCTGGCAGGCTCAGTTCGGTGTCCAGCGGATACCGCCCACCCACGCCCGCGCTCCAATAGTAATGGCGTTTGACCTCGACTTCACCAAACAACGACACATACTGTCGGGACGGTTGTCCCATGTGTGCATAGCGCCTGCCTTCGACCTCGACTGCTTTGTGCCGCGCTTCGTGTTCACTGCACACCGTGAAAAACAACTGCATTAGCATGCGACCCAACATCAATAAGCCGCGCCAGAGATGACGTTCCACTTGATCGGCAGTTAGCTGTGCTTGCTCGTCGTTCATCACCATGCCCAGCAACGTTTCCACTTCTTCGCGCACGTTTTTTGCTATACTTTCGCTTGTGGGAGACATCGTTTCTATCCTGACTGCTATCATCCGTTTTCAGGAGATGATTGTCGTTTGTCTCCCGCGTTTTTCCCAATCTAAAATAGCCACACCCTTTTCATTTTTTCATTAACCCGTTCCCATGATGTTGGAGGGGCGCACAGCAAGATTATAGTAACAGGGATAACCCATCGCAACGGATTTCCCGA
>JAFGKO010000214.1 GCA_016928525.1 Anaerolineales bacterium
GCCGACGCCAATGGTTAGCAAGCGAGGTTGGTCGGGCAGGTTCCACTCGATGGCAAGCAGGTACTCTTCGGCCTCGGGAGCAAGGTCGTTGTTGTGAGCCAGCAGTACATGACCGTTGGTGGCCGGAGGGCAGGCAGCGAAGTCAGAGCAACGTGAGGGAGGAGGCGCGTTGAACAATTCCTCGACCGAGTCAACGAATAGATCCAGGAAGTCCACGCCAGCGCCGTCCGCCACGCCGCGCAACTCTTCGAGTGTCCACGGAAAGGCACGCTCCGTGGCGGACAGATACGGCTGCGCAGCCCGGCGATAATCCTCCCAAGCCCGGCCAGCCGGGAGCAAGCTGCGACTATAATCAAGCATTTTGCGGATGAGATCAGCGCAGGCCGAACCAATTTGTCGACCGCATTCGTAATGGCTGCCGGAGACGGTAAGTACCTGGAGGGTCATGGGTATGCCTTTGTTGGCGTTATCGAATCAAGACGAAGTGAAAACGTGATCGGTAAAATCAAAAAAGTTGCTTTTTGTACTACAATAATATTGTACACCTTCCCCCCACGACAAAGCCCTCACGGACAGGAATCAGCGACACCGTGCCGAGAAATTTTGGCGATATAATCGAGCCAGAGGTACACTATGAGCGAATATCAATTTACTGTTGTCATCGAGCCGGATGAGCGGGGCTATCATGCCTTCGTTCCTGCTCTACCGGGCTGTCATTCTTTTGGCGATTCTGTTGAGGAGGCACAAGCCAACATTCTTGAAGCCATTGAAGTGCACGTTGAATCCATGCTTGAGGATGGTGAGGCTGTGCCTGCGGAACGCAATCCGGTTTTCATAACCCGACTTTCCGTTCCAATATCAACATGAGCGATAGAATCCCTCGTGTTCGCTGTGATGATCTGGTCCGCGTTTTGAAGAAAGCTGGATTTGTCGAAAAGAGACAAAAAGGCAGCCACCTAAGCATGTGGCGCGGATCAGACAAACGGCGCGTGACCATCCCGATTCACCCGGGTAGGGAAGTTCCCATCGGTACATTACGAAGTATCCTGCGTGACGCGGATATTTCAGCAGACGATTTTCGCGCGCTACTCAAGAAATAAATGTTGGCAACCCGTTCCGGCTTGAACGGGTTGTGTTTTAGGGAGAAACACATGCCCAATCCCAAAACCTACATCCTCGACGACCTGCCCACTGATAAAGATGCTCTCGATTTCACGCCCTACGTCAAAACGCTGGTAGATGTGTGCAAGAGCGCCAGCACCCCGCTGACTATTGGTGTGTTCGGCACCTGGGGCTCCGGCAAGACCTCGCTGATGCGCATGGTACAAAAGGGTTTGCAAAAGGAGAATGATACGATAGCATGGTTCGATGCCTGGAAATATGACAAGGAGGAATCTCTCTGGCGGGCATTTCTACTGTGCATCCTGACAGCTCTAAAAGATACTGCAAAAAATAAAGGGCAACCTACAGAAGAATTTGAAAAACTTGAAACCCTGCTTTACCGAGAATTGGAGATTGAAAAGGTTGGTGGCGTAACCATTGACTTAGCCAAGTTGGGTGGCAAAGTCGCTCAAGGCATCGCCCAACTCAGCCTCTCCTTTATTCCTGGCATTTCCACATTAACGAAATTAGTGGAAGAATTACAAAGCGGAGCTGCCTCAAGTGCTACTGGGGAAGCGATGGGAGCAATCCAACGCGAGCGGACCAAAATCTATATCGAACATGTACGATTTCTCGAACAATTCCATGGCAAATTCAGTGGTTTGGTAAAGCAACACATCCTTCCAAACCGGTTAGTTGTTTTCGTGGACGACCTGGATCGCTGCCTGCCCGAAAAAGCCATCGAGGTGTTGGAAGCCATCAAGTTGTTTGTGGACGCCACCGGTTGTGTGTTTGTGCTCGGCCTCGACCAGGATGTGATCGCGCGCGGGATCGAGATGAAATACAAAGAATTGGGGGAGAAGAAAGATGCCGAAGGCCAGGGGCATTTTACAATCGAAGGTATCCGCTATCTGGAAAAGATCATCCAGTTGCCTTTCAAAATCCCGCCAGTAGAACAAACCGATATGGGCGATTTCGTGCATGGCCTGACCACCGATTGGCCGCACGCGGAATGCCCGAAGGTTTTTGCTATTGGCCTGGGAGATAACCCACGCCAGATTAAACGCACCGTCAATGTCTTTTTGATGCTCTGGAAACTTGCGGAAAAACGCAAAGAAAAGTTAAAAGGTCAAATCAAGCCTATTCGATTGGCAAAAGTGGTTACCATTCAGGCGGTTTATCCAGAGTTGTATGAGTTACTAAAGGAGGAACCTCGCTATCTTGTTGAGCTCGAAGATTTTTTATAATGTCAAAGAAGGGCATGGAGAAGTAACGGATATTACAGTTAGTGATGGCAAATCAGCAATGGTTTCCATAAAAGAAGAGACGCCACCCGCACTCGAGGGTTTCACTTCTCGTTCCTCTGTGCGTCGAATTTTAACTTTGCATTGGGGTACAAAACTAGCTGATGCTAATTTTGTTGGATTAAGACCTGACGAACTGCGTCCATATTTCACCCTCACCCGTCGCGCGGAAGCGCCAAAGGTGGAACTCATCGAAGCTCCACGACAGGCCTTCGAGCCGCAAATGGTGCGCATTCCCGCCGGAAAATTTTTGATGGGTTCTACATCAGAACAGGCTGAGCAAGTCATCAAGGCTGGTGCTGATCCATACTGGGTTGAAGATGAACAGCCGCAACGCGATGTGGAACTATCCGAATATTCAATTGGAAAATATCCCATTACAAACCGCGAATATCAAGTATTTATAAAGGATGCGGGGCATAAACCTCCTCAAGACTGGGATGATGGTCAGTACCCGGCTGAAAAAGGTGACCATCCTGTTATTTACGTTTCTTGGGAGGATGCTGATACCTATTGCAGGTGGCTGAGTCGGAAGACGAATAAGGTTTATCGTCTGCCGACCGAGGCTGAATGGGAAAAGGCTGCTCGTGGTACTGATGGCCGTGTTTGGCCTTGGGGAAATGAATTTGATGTCAATAAAGCAAACACAAAAGAATCAAACATCGGCACAACAACCTCTGTCGGGCAACTTTCCCCACAAGGTGATTCTTATTATGGATGTGCAGATATGATTGGGAATGTGTGGGAATGGTGTAATGACAAATGGTTTTTCAATAGTTCGAGTAAGGTTTCTAAAAGTTCACATATATCACTACAAGAAAACAATTTCATTGTGCGCGGAGGTTCTTTTCACCGCAACAGTTGGGATGCACGTTGTGCAACTCGTCGTGCTAACAGATCTTCTTTGGTAGGTGAAGCAAAAGGATTTCGAGTTGCGCTTTCCAGCAATATAGCATTTGACGCCTGATACCCTGCTCCCTTTCGACCTCTCCAAGTCGGCCATAAAAATTCCCGCAGCCTGAACATTGTTCCACTGCGGGACACTTTAAGTCTTCACGGTTGCTTATTTCAACCGGCCAGTGGCAACAAAACATCCTGACGGACAACTTCAGCCGCGTAGGCCAGTGCGGCCTGGATGGATTCCCGCTTCAGTTGAGGATACGCATCCAGGATTTCATCAAAGGTCATACCATCCGCGACATTGCCAACGATAATCGAAACAGACACGCGAGTCCCTTTGATGCAAGGTTCGCCGTGATGAATATCGGGATCAATCGCAATATATTTTTTCCAGTTAATGCGCATTGCTTACTCTCCTATAACCAGTAACCAAATTGTAGCACAATCCCGTTGTTTTACTTTTTCTCCGCTGCAGGCTTTTTAGCCGCCGTTCTTTTTGTGACAGACCTCTTAACTGCCGCCTTCTTTGCCGCTGGCTTTTTCTTCCCCTTCGGGGACGATGTCGCCGGAGCCTTCTTCGCAGGCTTCCCCTCCACCAGCTTTACGTAATTCTCCACCTCCCAGCCCATCACCACGGCCAACACCGCATCCCCGGCCTTCACCTCCACGGCGCTCTCGCCGCGCACCGCCGCGCGCTTGCGGACTGGGGCGGCATCCAGACGTGACGATTTCGGCGCGGCCTTGAGTAAGTGAATTGTTGCCACATGGTTGGGTTTGCCGCTTGCCAATCCCGCCAGCGTGACGCCTTTCGGCAGCACCCAGGCGATCACGCCGCGGCCATAACGTCCCTGCGTGGGGAAGTCGTTGACCGGCACGCGCTTGGCTTTGCCATCCGAGGCGATAAGGAAAATCTCACCTTTGTCGGGCGCCACGTCTGCGCCGACCACCTCATCGCCTACCCCCAGCTTGATGCCGTTCACCCCGGCGGCCACCAATCCCATTGGGCGCACGTCCTCTTCCTTGAAGCGGATCGCGAATCCGCTGGAAACAGCCATTACGATCTCTTTTGCGCCATCCGTCAACAAGACCCAGCCGAGCGTATCTCCATCATTGACCTTGACTAGCGTAAACGGCTGCGCAGAGGGTCCTGGCAGCTCCCCCGCCAGCGACTTCTTGACCATGCCGCCGCGTGTCACGGTAACAGCGTAAGTTTCCTCCGGCAATGTCGATCTTCGGGTTGGCAACGTAAAGACCGCAGCCAGTTTGTCACTCTCGCGCAGCGGTGAGACTTTGTGCCAGGGCGTGCCATCGCCGAGTTTGTCCGCTTGTGGCATGGTATGCACAGCCACTGCTGCAGCCTTCCCGCTTTCGGAGACCAAATAAAGCGTATCCGTTGTGGAGGCTTTTACCAGCCAGCGCGGCGCGTCGTTGCCGCTGGGGCGCGGCGTCTTCTCGTCGCGCGTGCGCGAGGCCAGCCCATCGGCGGTCACGCCCACCCACACGGTCTGCTCGGGCAGCAGGTCGCTGGCGGTCAGCGATTTGACTGCTTTGCCTTTGCGCAGGCTGACGATCTGCGTACGGCGGCGGTCGCCGTACGCGGCCTTGACCCTTAGCAATTCCTCGGCGGCTATCTGGCGCATCTTCTTCGGCGATTTGAGCAGCCCCTCCAGTTCCTTGATGAGCGCCACCATCTCCTTGTATTCAGTCTCGATCTTCTTGCGTTCCAGCGCAGCCAGGCGGCGCAACTGCATCTCCAGGATCGCGTTGGCCTGGACCTCCGTCAATTTAAAGCGCTTCATCAATTTTTGACGGGCAGTCTCGACGTCTGGCGCGTTGCGGATGAGCTTGATGACCTCGTCCAGGTTCTTGAGCGCGACCAGGTACCCTTCCAGGATGTGCGCGCGCTGTTTGGCTTTGTCCAGATCATACTCGGCGCGTCGCTTGATGACTACCAGCCGGTGCTCGATATAGACGCGCAAGGCCTGCTTCAACGAGAGCATGCGCGGTTCACCATCCACCAGCGCCAGCAGGATGAGGCTGAAGGTGGATTGCATGGGTGTGCGGCGATAGAGATCAGCCAGAACCTTCTCTGGCTCGACATTCTTGGTCAGTTCGATCACAATGCGCATGCCCTGACGGTCGGATTCGTCGCGCAGGTCAGTGATGCCCTCGATGTCACCTTCGCGCGCCAGGGAGGCGATACGCTCGATCAGGCTGGATTTATTGACCATATACGGCAGTTCGGTAACGATCAACCGCGAACGACCGCGGTCCATTTCCTCGATATGGACTTTGGCCTGGATGCTCACGCGCCCGCGTCCGGACCCGTAAGCTGCCTCCAGTCCCTCTTCCCCCTTCTGCTGGACGATGACTCCGCCTGTCGGGAAGTCCGGTCCCTGCACAAAATTCATCAACTGCCCGACAGAGATGTCATCCAGCTTTTCCCAGCGCTCGAGCATGTAGACCAGCGCATCCACCACTTCGCCCAGGTTGTGCGGCGGGATGGAGGTGGACATGCCCACAGCGATCCCCGTCGCGCCGTTGACCAGCAGGTTGGGGATGGAGGCGGGCAGCACGGTGGGCTCGGTCAGTGTATCGTCGAAATTGGGGACAAAATCGACCGTGTTCTTGCCGATGTCACTCAGGATGTCGAGGGCAGGCGCAGCCAGGCGCGCTTCGGTGTAACGCATGGCTGCCGGCGGGTCGCCATCGATCGAGCCGAAGTTGCCCTGTCCGTCCACCAGCAGCGTGCGCATGGAAAAATCCTGCGCCATGCGCGCCATGGCTTCGTACACGGCCGAGTCGCCGTGCGGGTGGTATTTACCCAGCACTTCGCCCACGATGCGCGCGGATTTTTTGTAAGGCGAGTCGGCGCGTATGCCCATGTCGTACATCGCATATAAGATGCGACGATGCACCGGTTTGAGCCCATCACGGGCATCCGGCAAGGCGCGCGCTACGATGGTGCTCATGGCATAATCGAGGTACGCTTGCTGCATCTCGTGGTCGATGTCTATTTTCTTTACCAGGCCAAGTTCCATTGTTACTCCAGAATTCCCTCATCCCTTGCCCCTCTCCCAGCGGGAGAGGGGCAAGGGATGAGGGCGAATTAATGTTCTATACCCGCGCCAATCTTAAGGGAGAAGGGGGAAAGCGTCAAGTCTATTCCATTTTTTAGGGCGACATTCATGTCGCAGGTCGGGCATCCGAAAGGGTGATTTCAACGCACTACCGAATTGGACAGAATCGGTCAAATTATCTCTCTCTGGAGGCTTTATCGTTATGAAACTGAATTCTACAAAATCGGTCTGGACAGCGCGCGGGATCGGTTGGTTGATCGCCGGGATCGTTGCGTGTGGTGCGATTTTCGGCTCTACGTTCATGCTTGGGCCAATGTTGTTTGCCATACCCGGCTTGAGCGACAAGATCACAGTAGCTGTGTATTGTCCTGGCGCGGTGGCAAATTCTGTTGAGGAAGGCGCGTCCACACGGACGACGACCAGTCCGAGCGGCACGTACGGGCACACGGTGGAGATCACCTGTACCTTTGCGGATGGCAGCACGAAGGTCATATCGAACGAGCAGGTGGCGCTGTCATCCGTCGGCGGGATGTTTGGTCTGGGAGCCCTGGCGGGGATTTGCATTTCGGTCCCGATCATGCTGGTGCCATTTTTCCTTTTCCGCAAGAAAAAAGAGCAGGACTGAACCTGTCTTTTTAGCGGGAGCAGGCCAGGGTCTGGAAAGATGCGAAAATGACCTGAATCAAAAAGGGACGGCAGGGTAGCCGTCCCTTTCCAATTCGGGTTATGCAGTTTCAGTCCGCCGCAGTGGCATCCGCTGAAATCTCAGTCCAGGGAGAGGAACCAGTCTCGTCATCGGTTTCCAACGCTGAGAAACGGCCTTCCGTAAAGCCCGTACCAGCGGGAATCAGTTTGCCGATGATGACGTTTTCCTTCAAGCCAAAGAGCGGGTCAGTGCTCGCAGCAATGGCCGCCTGCGCCAGCACTTTGATGGTGTGCTGGAACGAGGAAGCCGAGAGGAACGAGTCGGTCGATAGAGAGGCCTTGGTCACGCCCAACAGGATTTCGACGAATTTTGCCGTTTGCTTGCCTTCAGCCAGCACCTGCTCGTTGATACGCCGGATTTCGAGCCGGTCTACCGCGTCCCCAGGCAGGTACTTGGTATCGCCGGGGCGGGTGACCTGTACCTTGCTCAGCATCTTGCGTGTGATGACCTCGAAGTGCTTGTCATGGATGTTCTGGCCTTGCGAGCGGTACACTTTCTGTACTTCACGCAGCAGGTACATCTGGCAGGCCTCGCGACCCTGAATGCGCAGCACGCGGTGCGGGTTGAGCGAGCCTTCCGTCAACGGTTGGCCGGCTTCCACATGCGCACCATCTTTGACCAGCAGGCGTGCTGTGGTCGGGATATCGTAGGTCTTTTCCTCAGTCTGGTCATAGGCCACGACCACCTGGCGCGCTTTCTTCTCTACACGTACACGTCCACCGTGCTGGGCAGCGATGGTTGCTTCGTCTTTGGTGGCCAACACATCTCCCATTTTGACTTCGTCTTCGCTCTTGACCGCAAACTTCCAATCTTCGGGAATGTCATAGGTGTCACTGACCAGCTCGCTATGCTCGATCGTGACCTCGCGCAGGTCCGCATAACGCTCGGATTGCATGATGCGCACGATACCGTTGATCTCAGCAACCACGGCTTCACCCTTCGGTTGCTTGCGAGCCTCGAAAAGTTCCTCGACGCGAGGTAGACCGGTCGTGATGTCTGCTCCACCAGCGGCAACACCACCAGTATGGAAAGTACGCAAGGTCAACTGCGTGCCCGGCTCACCAATGGATTGGGCAGCCACAATGCCGACTGCGGAGCCAAGCGAAACCATGTCGCCTCGACCCAGATCGATGCCGTAGCACTTTGCGCAAATGCCATGCGTTAGCTCGCATGTCAATGGTGAGCGCACCTTAACTTCTGCAAGGCCGGCCTGCGAAATCTTACGTGCCATATCATGGTCGATGATATCGTCAAATTCGCCAATCACTTCGCCGGTCTTGGGATCGATCACGCGTTCAGCCAGCAAGCGGCTGTACAAGCGGCCAGACATAGATTGGCCTGCCACATCGTCGGATTTGCGGATAAAGATGCCATCCTTCGTGCCACAGTCATGCTCGTTGATGATGATATCCTGGGCAATGTCCACGAGACGGCGCGTAAGATAACCGGCGTCTGCGGTACGCAGAGCGGTGTCCGCCAGACCTTTGCGAGCGCCGTGCGTTGACATGAAGTATTCCATGGCCGTCAGGCCTTCACGGAAGTTCGAGCGGATCGGGAACGGAATAATACGCCCGGAAGGATCGGCCATCAAACCACGCATACCGGCCAACTGTGAAATCGTGGAATAACCACCTTTTGTTGCGCCTGAGTTCGCCATGGTTGCCAGATTACCGTCCGGGTCCATGTGCTTTCTGACAGCGTCAGAAACGCGGTCTGTAGTTGCCTGCCAGACGTTGATTTCACGCTCGTTCTTCTCTTGTTCGGTCAACAGGCCACGGCGGAAATCTCGGTTTACAACTTCAATTTGCTCCAAAGCTTCCTGGATAATGTCGCGGCGTTCCGGCGGGATGGTAATGTCAGACACGGCCAGCGTGGTACCGGAGCGCATAGCGAATTCGAAGCCTAAACTCTTGATTCGGTCAGCTACCTGGGTGGTGATTTCCTGTCCACAAAGTTCATACACGTCAGCGATCAGGTCCTTCACACCGCCCTTATCCAATTTCTCGTTGACAAACTGGACATCCTCGGGCAGGATGCGGTTGAAGAGTACGCGCCCCACTGTCGTATTGACGAGGCGGGTCTGCGCTTCAGGCATGCGACTACCTTCATCGTCATACCAGGTTGTGACGAGCACCTTGATCTCAGAATGGACATCCAACTGGTCCAGTTGAAAGGCAAGTTCCACTTCATCCACATCCGCGAAAGCGCGGCCATCACCCTTATGGGCTTGCTGATGCAACATGGTCAGGTAGTACACGCCCAACACCATATCTTTCGAGGGTGAGATAATGGGTTCACCATCAGCAGGCTTGAGCAGGTTCTTGGAGGCCAACATCAATTCGCGGGCTTCCTGTACGGCTTTTTGCGAGAGCGGCACATGGACGGCCATCTGGTCGCCATCGAAGTCGGCGTTGAAGGCCGTACAAACCAGCGGGTGCAATTGAATGGCAGAGCCCTCGATCAGGATGGGCTCGAAGGCCTGGATACCCAAACGGTGCAGGGTCGGCGCACGGTTCAAGAGCACGGGTCGCTCTTTGATGACTTCCT
This sequence comes from Anaerolineales bacterium, assembly GCA_016928525.1. The sequence goes on from JAFGKO010000214.1 coordinate 9,639, forward strand.
CAAGCACTTCCCATACCTCGGGCCTGTTGCGCTCGATCAAGCGGCGCGCTCCCTTGACGTTTGCGGCGTAATTGTGTTGCACCAGGCGCGCAATCACAAATGGGCGGTAAAGCTCCAGTGCCATGGTCTTGGGCAGACCGCACTGGTAGAGTTTGAGCTGCGGGCCGACCACAATCACCGAGCGGCCAGAGTAGTCTACACGCTTGCCAAGCAGGTTGCGGCGGAAACGGCCTTTCTTGCCCTTGAGCATATCGCTCAGCGACTTGAGTTCGCGGCGGCCACGGCGGGAAAGCGCCTTTCCGCGCTGAGAATTATCGATCAGGCTGTCCACTGCTTCCTGCAACATGCGCTTTTCATTGCGGATGATGACATCCGGCGCGCCCAGTTCGAGCAGGCGTTTGAGGCGGTTGTTGCGGTTGATCACGCGGCGATACAGATCGTTCAAATCAGAGGTAGCAAAGCGGCCACCGTCCAGCTGCACCATCGGGCGCAGGTCAGGAGGAATGACCGGCAGAACGGTCATGATCATCCATTCGGGCCGGTTGCCGGAGCGACGGAAGGCTTCCACCACCTTCAGTCGTGTGGTCGCTTTCTTGCGCTTTTGCTTGGATTTGGTAGTACGCACTTCTTGCCAAAGTTCTTCGGAAAGTTTGTCCAGGTCGAGGCGGCGCAAAATGTCGAAGAAAGCTTCAGCGCCCATATCGGCACGGAACACCTGCCCCCAACGTTGCTTGAGCTCGCGATAGCGAATCTCGCTCAAGAAGGTAAAGGGACGCAGTTCCAGCAATTCATCGCGCACACGAGAATTCTGGTTTTGTGAGACATTGGACTGATCTTCAAGCTGCCCACGCAAAGCCTCCATCTCTTCATCCGCTTCGGCCTTTACGCGGGCTGCTTCCGTTTTCTGTTCTTCGATTTCGCGTGCTTTTTGGTCTTTGAGTTCGTTTTCGAGTTCTTCCAGTTTTTTCTGAACGACCTTTTGTACCTGGCTGATATGCTTGGCAGTAATTTCGACGCCCGCTTCTACGATCGTGTCAGCGGTTACCTCGAAGACCATCGCTTTCTTGGCAGGCTTGCCCTTCTGATCCTGGAGTTGTTTCTCCAACTTTTGACCCTCTTTGATGATCGGGTCGAGTTGGGCCGCAATTTGTTCGTCATAAGATCGTTCGAGAGTGCCCTGTTTTTGCTTGAGTTCATTTAGGGCATGATCGCGCCGTGTTTTGATTTCTGCAATCCTGGCATTGATCTGTGCCGCCTGTTCTCGCTCAGATACGGAAATTTCATCTTCCAGGCGTTTGAGCGCCTTCTGGCGAGCATCTTCATCCACATAAGTAACGATATATTGAGCAAAATACAGCACACGATCCAAGTTGCGGCGCGAGATGTCAAGCAATAAACCCAGATACGAGGGAATACGCCGCGTATACCAGATATGTGCAACTGGCGTCGCCAGCGCAATGTGGCCCATACGCTCGCGGCGTACGGCAGCGCGAGTCACTTCTACGCCACACTTATCACAGACAATGCCTTTAAAACGGGGGTTCTTGTATTTGCCACAATAACACTGCCAATCGCGGGTCGGGCCAAAAATGGCTTCACAAAACAGGCCATCTTTTTCCGGTCGCAGACGGCGGTAATTGATTGTCTCGGGCTTGAGCACCTCACCATACGACCAGGACAAGATCGTCTCGGGCGATGCCAGGCTGATGCGTAATGCGGTCAGTCCTTTGGTTTCCACTGTCACTCCTCATCCACCGAATCAGGATTGCTCTCGAGCGCTGTCTCTGTATGGCATGCGGTTGGCGCATACAAGAGACAAACAAACGCAAGCGCTTCGAGACTCTCCGTCTCAAGCGCTCGCTGTTGTTGTACTCATTTTTACATCCAACTAAACAATTATAGGCGAATTTAGACTTGTGTCAAGGGCATTTTCGGACTTTACTATGGCTTTTGCAAAGTCAAGAAAAAGGGGTAACCAACAGAGCAAAAGCCTGAGGGATATGAGCCGAAAACCAGCGTCGTGCTTGCGCAGCATTGTGGAAATCGGCTTGTCTGATCAGCGCCAAAACCAGCGTGTTAATGCAAGCCATGATCTTTGCAGTGTTGCCAATTGTCATGCGAGTAGCATCTTCTTTCAAAGTAACATCGCGTCGGTAATGGGAACCGGTTTCGATGCCCCAATGTGCACGGCGAATTTCCAACAGGCGCTGTGGAGGTGCTTCTGCGCGCGTCAAACTGGTAATGCCAAACTCGACTTCACGGGAGGTGCGATAACATGTTCCATTGCGCCGCCACTGAAACTCGCGTTCCAAACGATAGACTTGCGCCAAACCCGGCCAGCTGGAGTAGGCATTCAACATTTCACTGCTGGTCAGGGTTCTCCTTTCAATGCGACCGTGTCCCTTGTTCACTTTGTGGGCGGTGAGAAAATCGGTCTGGATTTTCCCAAATCCTGGCTTGGGGTAGTCGGGTGCAAAGAGTTCCTGAATATTTTTATACAATTTGGCTTGGTTTTCTTTGACAGGAAACACAAAATCGCCCTGATCGTCCACAATTTGGCGGGAGACCCGTTTTTGGGTGTGCATGGCATCCCCAGTCACCACTTTTTGTGAGATGTCTACAAGTTTTAGCGCTTTTGCAGCCTTTGGGATCTCGTTTTCTTTGCGCCCGACTTCTACTTGGGACATCGTTTTTTCCTGCTCCACATCGTACACGCTCAATAGATATTCCAACTCACTTTCATCTTTCTTGCGCATCCCTCGCAATGCTTTTCCATCCATGGCATAAATGTCGCCATGCTGCCCCTACTGATTGTATTCACCCACCAGCCGTTCCACTTCTTCCAGATAGACCTTGTGCGCCATAATCCGACGATAGGTACTCTGTTCTGGCATACTCGCTCGTTTCAACTGCAACAACTTGATCAGCTCTTCGCGATGATTTTCCCCCCATTCGGCAATCTCGGTGGGCGTATCTGCTCCGCACAACTTCGCCAGCACCGTAATCATCAATACGCTCACCAGACTGTAGCGTTTACCCTGGGCTTTGCGCAGGTCTGTTAATTTGTGCAGACGATCATACACGCTGCCTTTATCAAAAATCACCCCTTCCGCGCTGATATCTTGTGACCTGCCGATTGTGCTATACTCCATTTCAAGATCCTCCTCGTTTTTTTGTTTGTTTGCACTCACAATTTTACCGAGAAGGATCTACTTTTTCCTTTTTGTCAAGTGACTTTGCAAAAACCATACGGACTTTACCTGCTGGGTGCACGCAAAAGTTGTAGAAAGGCCTTCTTTTTGGTATGAAGGTATTGAACCGACCAAACA
>JAFGKO010000215.1 GCA_016928525.1 Anaerolineales bacterium
ATCTCCCACGGTGGTTGTACCTTTAGACACATCCTGACCTCCACCTATTATCTTACTCATTCTGACCGGTTTGCCAACAGTTTCTTTAAGAAAACCCTGAACACCCTTTTCGGCGGAATTGACTTTTTTGCGCTAAACCTGTACACTAGGTACAAAATATTTGATTTTTTTCGAGGAGGATTTATGCCTGGCCAATACCAGCTTACCATGCGTTCAGGGCCGAATCCTGGCACGGTATATGTACTCGATGGCGATCAAATCAGCATTGGACGCGATTCTTCCAATGAAATTGCTGTCAATGATGCCGAAGTTTCTCGCCGTCACTCTCGTCTGACCTTCCAGGGTGGTAAGTACGTGCTGGAAGACATGGGGTCGACCAATGGCACTTTTGTCAATGGCCAGCGATTGACCGGACCTCGCGTCCTGAAGACGGGGGAAGTGATTTCACTTGGCGAGCAGATTGTATTCGTTTATGAAGCTGTCGAATCCGACCCGGGCGCAACCATGGTTTCGCCGCGCAGTGCCGCAGCTCCTAGACCAGTTACTGCTCCGCCCCCTGCGCCGCAGGCCTATGCCGGCCAGGTACCTGCTGGTCAACCTGAAGTTGCGCTGCCGAAGAAGATCAATCCTGTACCGATTGCCATAGGCGTGGGTGTGTTATTGTTGATTTGTGTTTGCATTGCTTTCCTCGTTTGGGTCGACCAGACTTATCGCTGGTGTCAGTTCTTCCCCTTCATCTCGGGTTGCCCTTGATCCTGATGTAAATGATGCCCCCGCAGACGATCTGCCTGCGGGGGCGTTTTCATTGGTACAATTTTGCCGTTTACGGGTTGTAAAATCCCCTTTAAAAAGCTAGAATTTGATTAACAACTATGGCTGAACAGAAACCTGTCTCTTCTCCGCGCTGGGGCGCTATAACCAAGCTGGTGGTAGCGTTAACGTTTATCGCCATCCTTGCCTGGGTATTTTCACGCTTTCAGTCCATCATTCCTCCGTTGTTGATGGCTTTTATCCTATCGTACTTGCTCTATCCTGTTGCCGGTTTATTGAACCGGAAGTTGCGCTTTTCATGGAGAGCGGCTGTTGGTTCGATTTTTGTCTTGCTCTTGATCCTCTTCCTGAGTCTGCTCACAGTGGGCGGGCTGGGACTGGTGCAACAGATCCAGAGCCTGATCCGGTTGATCCAGAACAGCCTGGTGGAACTCCCGCAATTGGTCACCAGTATTGCCGATTGGTTCCAGACGCGCAGCCCCATTCCGGTAGACTTGAATGCGTTTGATCTCAATGCGCTGACCGACCAGTTGATCTCAGTGGTGCAGCCTTTGCTCGGTCAAACCGGTCAACTGCTGGGAACAGTTGCCAGCGGCGCGGCGCAATTCTTTGGGTGGGCAGCCTTCATATTGCTTGTCTCGTTCTTTGTCCTGTCTGAAAGTGGCGGGTTTCGCGGACGTATCATTAAGTTGAACATCCCCGGATACAACGAGGACCTCTCCCGCCTGGGCCGGGAACTGGGCCGCATCTGGAATGCCTTTCTACGCGGTCAGATCATCATCTTCTTCATGACGGTTATTGTCTACACCATCATGCTGAGTGTCCTGGGCATCCGCTATGCGATTGGACTGGCTTTCCTGGCCGGGCTGGCGCGTTTCTTACCGTATATTGGCCCTGCCATCAACTGGGTCATTCTCGTTTTGGTAGCTTATTTTCAACCGTTCAAATTGTTCGGTATGGAACCCCTGGCATACACCTTGTTGGTAGTCGTGCTGGCGCTTATCGTAGATCAGATCTTTGATAACCTTGTCTCCCCGCGCATTATGGCTGACGTGCTCAAGGTCCACCCGGCGGGGGTGCTGGTCATGGCGCTTGTGGCTGCCAATCTGCTGGGTATTCTGGGCGTGGTGATCGCCGCGCCTTTCCTGGCCACCTTACAATTAGTCGGACAATACGTTTTACGAAAAATGTTTGACCAGGATCCCTGGCCCGAGGCAGAGTCTGAAACGATCGCTCAATCTTCCAAACCCCTGCGCGCGCTTCTAAATCGGATCCTTGGACTGCTGCGGCGCAAAAAACAGCTTTCCACTCCGGAAGCTGATTCGCCTGATTCGCAAAAAGAAAACCAATCATAAGGAGAGAAATCATGAGCAATAATGGCAAAGAAACCCAAACGCAAACCCTGGCTGAGACCGACAACTACATGGTTTGGAAGGCTGAAGAACCCGATGGAGAAACTACCTACCATATTGAGCTCAATAGCGTAACTTTGCACTTCTTCGAAGAGGAATGGGAAGAGTTTATCGAATTGGTACAAAGCCTGAAAAGATAAGGGCGCATGAAGAAATTGAATAATGCGATCACGGATGTGCCCGGGATCGAGGTCGGTCAAGCGCAGAATGACGAAGCCTTGACGGGTTGCACCGTTGTACTGTGCCGCAAGGGGGCCGTTGCGGGTGTGGATGTGCGTGGCAGTGCGCCTGGCACACGCGAAACGGATTTGCTCGACCCGGTTAATCTTGTCGAAAAAGTACACGCTGTCGTGCTGGCGGGTGGCTCGGCCTTTGGCCTGGATGCTGCTGGCGGTGTGATGCGCTATCTCGATGAAAACGACATCGGCTTTGATACGGGTGCTGGCAAGGTGCCGATCGTCCCTGCGGCGATTCTATTTGACCTGAACCTTGGCCGTGGCGGTGTCCGCCCGGATGCGGAGATGGGGTATCGCGCTGCGGCATCCGCCTCGGTCGATGCGCCTGCAGAGGGCAACGTCGGTGCAGGAACAGGCGCATCCGTTGGCAAGATTTTTGGGATGAAGAGCGCCATGAAGTCCGGTATCGGCACAGCCAGCATGCAAGTGGGCGGTTTGATTGTTGGGGCAATTATGGTTGTCAATTCCTTTGGCGATGTAATCGACCCACAAACCGGGCAGATTATCGCCGGAGCGCGTTCAGTTGATCTTGGGCCATTGAAATTGGGGGAAGAAGGCTATTTTGGCAATACGCTTGAAATCATGAAAACCTTCATCGGTCGCACAGTGCTTGGCTTTGCAACCAAATCCAATACGGTTATCGGTGTGATTGCCACAAACGCTAAATTAACGAAGCCGGAAGCCACAAAAGTGGCCCAAATGGCGCAGGATGGTCTGGCGCGCACGATCCGACCTGCGCACACCATGTTAGATGGGGACGCAATCTTCGCGCTGGCAACCGGCGAGAAGAAAGCCGATCCATCCACGGTCGGC
>JAFGKO010000216.1 GCA_016928525.1 Anaerolineales bacterium
GTGATGTAATCCTGGTTGAGCACTTCCAGCATACTGAAGCGCATGTAGCGCATATTGCGCGCGATACCCATCAACCCTAATGTCGTTGCAGGCAGAACCAGGTGATGCAGCGAGTCAAGCAGCGAGCGATCAGCCGCCGCAGTGCGCATCCCGCCCGCCGGGAACCACCCTAACCGGACGGAGAATATATAGAGTCCGAGAATGCCGGAAATGAAGGCAGGCATTGATAAGCCAATAAACGAGAATCCTGTCAGCGAAAAATCCCAAAAGGAATACTGCCGGAGGCCGACGAAAACGCCCAATGTAATACCAAAAACCACACCCATCAGCCAGGCAGCACCCATCAGCGGCAGCGTATTCTTCAGGTGTTCGAGGACCAGGTCATCAACGGGTTCGCTTTCAACAAAGCTGTAGCCCAGATCCCCTTGCGCCAACTTCCCCAACCAGTTCACGTAGCGCACCAGGAACGGCTGATCCAGCCCGGTACGCTCGCGCAAGCGCTGAACATCGGCTTCGGTGGTGTACTGCATCATTTCGGGGGTGAGGAAATAATCGACTACGTCGCCGGGCGCGATCTCAATCAGTGAAAACACCAAGAATGTAACCAGGAACAGCACCGGGATGCTGATGAGGATGCGCCGCAGGATATATCCGCCCATCCAAGGGTCTCCTTCAGAAAAATCATTGCAACAAAACACTCTATTCGCGACAGGGGGCGACTGAGCCGCCCCCTGTAGTTTACCACCAGAACGAACGGTTAGTCTTCAACGTACCACAGTTCGGCGTGGTCGTCGTATGGGCCACCACCGCCAGCCGGGTACCAGTAGAAGTCCTGGACGCGCTTGTTGGCCGCGCCAAAACGATTACCCACCCACATCGGGAGCCACGGCAACTGTTCGTTTTCCATCATGCACAGCTCGCCCAGCTTGGCCTTGTAGTCTTCGAAGGTCGGTGCAGCGTGGATCTCGGCAACGACGTCTTCAAAACCGGTGGCTGCCCAGTCCCAGCCGATCAGGTCGCCACCCTGACCACCAGCATTGGTGTTCAGGTTATCAATCGGTGGCGCGAAGATGCGGTAACCTTGACCGCGATAGCCCATCCCGTAGTCGCCACCAGGATAGGTGGAGCGCCATGTCGGCAGATCAAGGTAACGCATTTCGGCCTGGATACCAATGTCAGCCAGATACGCCTGGGTCGCCTGGATCGCGTCCTTCATTAGCGGGTTGGCGTAACCGGGATGCGTGATCCAGTCAATCGTGCCCAGGTCTGCCGGGTCTACACCGGCTTCAGCCAGCAGTGCTTTGGCCTTGTCAGGATCGTAGGCGTAGTCGTTCAAACCTTCGGGGTAAACATCGGACACCGGGCTGAGGCACGGGATCACCGAGTGAGTACCTTCGAGAACGGCTTCCACGATAGCCTGGCGGTCGACCGCATACATGAACGCCTGACGGACGCGCAGGTCTTGCCACGCTTCCGGCGATGCGTTGTAGTTGATGTGGAAGAAGACCGACACATACGAGTTGCCGCCCCAGATTTCGAAAGTGTCTTCGTCCAGGGTCGGGATCACGTCAGGGCTGACGTAGGAGAAATCGATCTCGCCAGCGACCAACGCCAGGACAGCGGCAGTCTCATCGGGGAAGTAGCGGCTCACCAGACGATCCAGTTTCGGCTTGCCCTGGAAGTAGTATTCGTTGGGAACCAGTTCGATGTACTCGTCACGCTGGAAATCAGCAACGACAAACGGACCGGAGCCAACCTGCTTGTCCGGGTTGTACCACCAGTCGGTCGCTTCGTATTCCGACGGTTCGAAGTCAATCGCGTGTTCCGGGAAGACATACGTACCGTACATCAACGCGTACATACGCGGGTTGGAACTGCTCAGCGTGTACTGGAATGTGAAGTCGTCAATTACCTGCACACCAACCAGTTCGTCGGCTTCGCCATTACGACGCGCGTCAAAGCCCTCGATCTGGTTAAATGCTTCGTTGATGTGGTTGAAGGCAGTGAGCAAAATGTCCGGGGCGGTCATGAAGTCCGCCGTGAACTTCACATCGGAAGCCGTGAGCTGTTCGCCATCCGAGAAGTAAACGTCTTCGCGCAGCTTGAAGGTCCAGACGGTGAAATCGTCGTTGGCTTCGTAGCTCTCAACGATGAACGGGACGACATCCGTCGAGTCGGCATTCCACACGAACAAGGGGGTATACATCTTGATGTGCATGGTGTGCCCAGCACCATAATTATACGGCATGCTGTTGTTATAGCCGCCAGGGCCTACGTCCAGGCCAACGTACAGCACCTGCTCGCCATCTTGCGCCGAGGTAATCGCGAACGTGGGGACGATGAGCGCAAGCGCCACAAAAATAACGATTAGTTTTTTGGTCATAACCGGAATCTCTCCAATCTATCTCGGTATATACAAATTGTCAGTCGCTTTTCCGGGGGTAGATGGGGGTCGATAGGCACCTCCTAAACACTAATAAAAGTAAAGTGGAGAGCATGGTGAGTGCTATGGTGTTGACATTCAAAATCAGCTAATGATATACTTAGTTCAGATATCAGACATCTGATTTATAGTATATGAATATTCGCGCGACTTGTCAATAATCGCGGCTAAAATCAAATTGAAAATCGCAGTTGGGCGGGAAACGCGAAATAATAAACCAGGGAGCAACGCTGTAACATTGCTTAATCAAATCAAGCGGTTACGCGGTTGAACAATGCCACCTGGGACAAACGGCACAAGTCCAAGTGTATTTATCAGGTGTTACGACGATGGTCAATTTTAGGCGACCGGTTCTCAGCGAAACGGTCCGTAAACATATTAAACGTTACATCCTCGAAAAACACCTCAAGCCCGGCGACTCGCTGCCGCCTGAAGCGCAGCTAGCCACCGACCTGGGCGTTGGTCGCAGCTCGATCCGCGAGGCAATGAAATCACTGCAATCGCTCGGCATTGTCGATGTGCGGCGCGGCGAAGGATTCTTTGTCCGCGAATGGAATCTCGATCCTGTCCTTGAAACCTTGAGCTACGGCATCTGTTTCACCTCTGCAACCTTTGGCGAACTGATGCAGATCCGCATCTGGCTGGAAGCCGCGAGTATCATCGAAGCCACCGCCAATGTCACCGCGCAAAATATCGCTGAACTTGAGGCGATCATGGCCGAGTGGGAAACCCGCTTCGATACTGGCAAAACCTTCGCCGATCTCGATGAACGATTCCACAACGTGCTGTACCAATCATTACATAACGACACGTTTGTCCAACTGCTCAACGTGTTCTGGCGCGCGTTTGACACGGTCGAAGACACAATGGTTGGTAACGCTGATATCCGGTTAGAATACAAAACACATTACGCGATCCTGGACGCAATCAAACAACGCAATCCCGCGCTCGCCAGAGAAAAATTACTTGCCAGCTTCGAAAATCTTGAGCTTCGGTGGCACTCAACCTCGCCTGACACCGCTTAGTAAGGAGCCAATACACTTGTTGCTAGAAGTCCAGAACCTTGTGACCCGGTTTTATACCAATGAAGGTGTTGTACACGCTGTCAACGGCGTGTCGTACACGGTTGATGAAGGTGAAATCCTGGCAATCGTGGGCGAAAGCGGGTGCGGCAAAAGCGTGAGCGTGCGCTCGATCATGCACCTGATCCCACAGCCGCCGGGCAAGATCGAAGACGGAACGGTGAAGTTCAAGGACATCGACTTGCTGGCGCAGAACGAAGACACGATCAATAAAATCCGGGGCGACCAGATCGCCATGATCTTCCAGGATCCAATGACGTCGCTCAACCCGGTACTGACCATCGAGCGCCAGATCACCGAGGTGCTGGAGCAGCATTGGAACCTCAGCGGCAGCGCCGCCCAAAAACGTGTAATCGACCTGCTGGAGATGGTCAGCATTCCCAACGCCAAGGCGCGATTGAAGGACTACCCGCACCAGTTTTCCGGCGGGATGCGACAGCGCGCGATGATCGCGATGGCGCTGGCCTGCGAGCCGGACCTGTTAATCGCAGATGAGCCGACGACGGCGCTCGATGTCACGATCCAATCGCAGATCGTGAACCTGGTCAAGCGGCTTCAGCAGCGCTCCAATATGGCGGTGATCTGGATCACACAC
>JAFGKO010000217.1 GCA_016928525.1 Anaerolineales bacterium
CTTCTGCCGCCTGCCGCGCGGAGCGGGCGGCCTGCTCAGGCGTCAGCGCGCTCAATACCCAGCCGGGAATTGCCTCCGCTACAACGATTTTCTCGCCACTGAAAGCCTGCAACCATTTCCGCAGCGCCTCGGGCGGGTTTAACGCCAGTGAAGCTGGGAGAATAACGGCTCTGACTTCATCGATCTTTACGCTCTCTGCCACAGATTTAGCAACCAAAGGCACATCCGGAGCATGCTTTCCCATCGCGGCTATCATAGCCTTGACAAAAGTTTCATCCCCTGGGTCAACCAACAGCACCGGGAAACCACGCTGGCGTTCCTCCAGGGTTTGTCCTGCCCGCGCGCTGTCTTGTCGCATGCAATTCAGGTGATAGATTAGCAAAACAGCAAATAGAGCCAGCAATTGCAGGGCATTCAGCACATTGGGCAGAAAATCGAAACCAGGCTCCCCCGACAACAGGGCATTGACAAGCTGGTATACGAGCCCTACAGCCGAAACCATGCCACCGATCACGCCTGCAAAAAGCGCCAGGTACAGGTACACCCTGCGGATGGTCGAACGGCGGGCATGCTCGCCTGATTCACCCTCTGCCAACGCTTCGGCCTGCATTGGACGCCAGGTCAGTAACCACAACGGTAAGCCGACTGCCAGTGTCGCGAGGGCAGCCGCCAGCCGTGGGCGAAGCGACCCGCCCCAAAACGCATTGGATGTGACCAGGTCGATTACGAACGAGAGCACCAGCGCCACGCCAATGAAGGCTGCCCCCAAGCCCAAGGCAGATAGAATGTAATAATACAGGCGTTTCTTGCCAGCCCGGCGCGTCACATCTTCGTCTGACTGGATTTGATGGCTCAACCAGCCGCCGTAATAGGCCCAGATCCCGGCCAGCGGCACGCCCAGCGAAATCGGTCCGCCGATTTGCTGGATGAACTCATATCCTTCCATCGCTTCGCCAAAGGCCCAGCGCAGAACTACATCCAGCAATGTACCACCCGCTGACAAAACGGTGATGACCCCGCCCAGCGAAAGCAGGTAGAGCACACCCAGGCGCAGATTCGAGTCCCTTTCAGCGGACATCGTCCTCACAGGGGAAGCAGACAGGGCGTTCTGGCAGACGCGCCAGGTATAGACCCACAGCGGAGTCCCGACCAGTAACAGCGTCAAGCCGTTGACGAACATCTCGCGTCCCACTTCTCCCAACAAGTAGGTCGGCACAGGGATGTAGAAGATGAAACGCAGGATCTGCTGCGCGCCGTAGACCACCATCAACAGGCCATAGAGCAGCCACAGGTAGCGGTACAGGCGGCGCACATCGGCGAAGTTTTCGACCTCGGGCAGGGATTTCCACTCAGCGCGCAGGATGTTGTAGAAATAAAACCCCACGACGCCATTGATGAAGATTGCAATCAGGTTGTCCTGCCAGGTCTGGTAACCGCCTAGCAGGGCGCGTGAAGCCGCCATATCCGAAACGCCAAGCGCAATACGGTTGATGAGAGCCAGCAGGTTCTGCACGACCGGTACGAGCGTCCCAATCAGGACCGCATAAAAGAAAATCGCCCGCAGGCTGGCAGTACGTTCCTCCTCATCTTTCGCGGCGGCGCGTTGTGTCCACAGCCAGTGGAACAGGAAGATCGGCACGCCGACCAGCACCAGCGCCAGGGCCTGCGCCAGCACATCTGCCGTGTTGACCAGCCGGGAGGAGAAGATACTGCGCAGCAGACCGATCAAGCCCCACACGACCACTTCCAGGCTGATCAGCGCTACGGCGTAAAAATAAAGACGACGAATGGTGCGCATGATTGCTCCTATTTAGAGACCTGACAGGTTTTACTCCTCCACATCGTTACGGGGTGCCTCGCTGAAACCTGTCAGGCCTATGTGTTTTATTTAACTGGCTCGGGCTTAGGCTGGTACCAGTCGTACGCCCAGAAGTTGTAAGGCATTTGCAGCAGCTTCCATTCCCCGTTTTGGCGCTCCAGGCGCGCCGTTTCGGTATTCCGATAGCCGCTGGAAAATGGATCGGACGGGTTATAGATCAAATAGACCGTCACATAGGCTTCTTCGCCAGCGATCTCGGTCCCGCCGAGTTCCAGACCGGCGTTGCTTGGGTCGACAAAATGATTGAAGAAAGCCTGGCGGAATTCATTGTAGGTCGGTTTATCCTCCGCCTCGGCCAGATATGCATAGGCCTTGTCGTAATCGTCCTTGTACAGCGCCAGGGCATAGTTATGGACTACTCCCTCTGGCGTGTCATCTGCCACATACTCCTGATTATCCTGACGCGTAAAGAACAATGCCAGAGCGATGACAACCAATGCCCCAATCCCAACCAGAATGCCGACGAGGAAACGGTCTTGTTTCATATGCTCATATCCTTTTTGAAATTTAGAAAATTCCCAATCTAACCGCCAAGTCTGCGCACCGTCCCGGTGTCCCCGTTCGGGCCGGGAGCCCGCCGGGGCGAGACGGCCTTTGGGAAAGGTCGCCAAGATTCTTTGAAGAGCGCCAAGTTTTTTTTCTTGGTGTCATAAAACTTTTCTTGGTATCCTTGGAGTCTTGGCGGTTCAAAAGCAATTCTCGATCAGGAGAAAACCAAAATCTAGATCCGGACGTTGTGACGACGCTTCGAACCAGACTTCTGCCTGCTACGCTTGCGAAGGACCAAATCCCCGGGACGATAGGCAATCACGAAGAACGGTCCAAAGGCGGGCAGCAGCAATGCAAACGTCCCCCAGAACGCATAGGACAGCTTCGACATTTTCCGGCGGCGCAAATATGAAATGGACACCAGATAAATTGCCAAGAGGAAAATAACCAGAAGTACGCGCAAGGCATCCGCGTTCATTGCAGACATTGTACAGGGTTTTGGGCGATGTTTCAAGCCGGAGAAAAAAAGACCATCCCCAAATGGATGGCCTCCTGTTGTTTCCTTCCGAGCTTGGTCGTTCGGGCCTTTCGACTATCGACAGGCATCAGCGCAGATTGGCGCTACTATTCTCCCAAACCGAGGATGTTGCCTACCGCGAACGCGACCCAGAAGACTGCGGGAACCAGCCCGGCGCCGAGACCGACCCACGTTGGCCAGTGACGATCGCGCCTCATGAGAGCCCCGACGCCGACCAGCACCGCAGCGAACGCAAATGCGATTGAGATTAAATTGAGTCCCAAAATATTGCCAGCGGGCGTCAGCCACGCCGCAAGGGCGAAAGCCGTTACCGCGACCAGACCGAACGCGAAGGTCCACCAGCCGAGACCGGTTGGTTTGGATGCCAGCCCGCTTACCTGCGCTTCCTGGCGGCGGGCGAGGGCCAGGACGATGATAGCAAGTAAAATCCCGAAGACGAACGAAACAGTCGCTAACATGTTGTAAGCCCCGTTTTTCCCTGCCGATTAAGAATGATACGCTTTGGTTTCATAATTTGTACATGTTTAGCGTCTTAACGTAACTTTTGCGCAATCAGCGCAAGAAACGTAAAAAACGACGAAAAACAATTTTGCTGTAGCACCCTGGTTGGCGCCGGAAAAAAGAGTTGCTTGCCAGCAAAGGCGCTCACCGGGCTGAACTTTAACAACATACCTTCTGAATTTTGGATGACTTTCGCCGAAGTATGAGCGGCGACCTGCACTTGCTTCTTGATACCCATCTTAGGATGCGTAAATTAATAACTTCCCTCACTGGCTGGTTGGGCGAGGGTAAATCGTGTAATTCCACTGCGGGCAAACATCATGCCGCACGATGTTCAGCGAAGCCAATTGTTCATCGGTGATTTTTTCGCCTGTGGCATATTGGTTCTTGATATGGTGTACATGAACTGCCAGCCCAGTTTTGGTTTTTGTGTTGCGGATGTATTCAGCGGCAACTTCAAAACTTTGTAAAGGACAGCCCGCCCAGGTCTTGCTAATCTCACTGAAAAGGCGATGCTCAATAGGGTTCCACTTGGATGTGCCGGTTGGATAATGGCAGACGGTTACGGCAATGCCAAACCGGTCAGCTACCTTTTCTTGCAGATACCATTTTCATGCACGCGCGCGAGCGCTATTGCTTCCACCACTATCGGCTTCAATCATGATTGCTGTGGCAAGAGGAAAACGCTCCAAACGTTCTGTGACGCACCACAGCGCGATACTATCCACCGCAAAGGCTGGCGTATCCGCAGAACGACCCAGGCAAACGGTTCCGCGATTGAATTGTTGATCGTAGATACCATAAGGAATGGCCCGCCCGCGTGAATCTTGTTTAGAATCGTGTGTGTTGACTGGCACAGGTTCCTGACACCAAACTTGTCCAGCATTTTTGAAATTACCGATCAATTCTTTCTTCTTGGTGTCCACACTCAATTACGGTTGCTGGTTGGCGGCGTTTGCTTTGCGTTGCTTTTGAATGTATTTGAACTGACGGTCTCGCTCTGGGTGTTGCGCATTACTGTCGACCTGTTTGCGATTGGAATGCAAACGATACGCTTTCGCTTTCAACAAGCGGCTAATCACCGGTTTGCTCACGCGATGTCCATCATCAAGTTCAGCTTGGATATCGCTCAGACGACAATTCAGCCATTTTGCACTGCTCATTGGGTCTCCAGCGGTGTGTGGAGTAATCACTTTGTCCAATATAACGGCTAACTCCGGGTCTTTTTTTCAGCAGGCAACCGCCCGCCACCTTTTTTGCGCTGGCGCGTCTGTGGAACCTTGGATAACTCATCGCCAATCTCCTGCTTGCCTCGTCGAATGGTTTTCTCATCCAAACCTGTGATTAACGATAATTGGCGATCTCCTGGACTATCCGGCGATTCTGATAAAGTCGCCACATACCATCTCCGTTGTGGCTCGGTCAAGCGGCTCAACAAAAGATTGATATGTTGATGTCGCACAAAAATAGCAGCGTCAGATTTGTCCTGGCAAACCTGACATTCACATTGGTGAACGGATAATGTTTTTTCTTCAATCATCCTGCTTCCCTTCTCGCCTAAAGTATATCAGGCGAGGGAAGTTATTTCTTTACGAACCCTTAGTAAGGGGAAGAGTATGCTCATTCTGCTCGGCATGCTGGTCGATCCAGGCCGTTGCCCAGCGGATAAAGTTGGCGGCGAAAATGGTCATGGCTTCCTGCAAGTAAATGGCCGGTTCGGAGCGCACTTTCAGGCGGTGGAGATAGAAGACCTGCTTGGCTTCCTTGATACCAGCCTCGATGGTCTGGCGAGCATTGTACTGGCCAAACCAGGCGAGCAAGTCGGTTGTCACCGCTGTCTCGCCGAAGTGTGCCAGGGCGCTGTGCTTTTGGGTCTGTCCGGTATAAAAACGCTCCAGGGCAATATCGAGCGGGTAAGGGCAGTGTTGCAGTTGCATCCCGCTCCAGGCGACCATCTCTGCGTTGTTGCCCACACGTATCCAAGCAGTATCGGCGGTTACTTTTGCCTTGAGCATCCGTACAATCTTGTGGTTATGCAGCTTGACATACACTTCATACCCCATTTCGATCAGCAGGGCGATGTTGTCGTAGGTACCGAAACCAGCATCAAGACGGAAACAGGCTTCCAGAGGCTGTGGATTTTCAGCGTTCTCACGCTCGAACTGTTCCAGACGCTTGCGCAGCGCTTTTTCCTGCTCCAGGTGTTTGCTCAACAAGGCCTGCGTCTTGCCCAGTTTTTTCATAGCAACTTGCACTGCTTTCTCTCGGCGTACACAACGGCGTTCCAAAACCCCGATGCGCTTGGGGTTCGTCGCTTCTTGCAGAAGGGCCACGGTTTCTTGTTTGGCGTTTTGCGCTACTGCCAGGGCTGTTCGTTGGCTCTCCAGCCGTTTTTCGGCAGGAGCACGACTTTGGACAAAGGCTTCGATCCGCTCTTGTAGCAGGTCTGTGCGCCGTCTCGATCGCTGTCCGCTGCGCTTTTCAGCGGCCAACACCAGGGCTTCCGCTTGCGTGCAGGAAACCGTATCTCCAGCATGGTGTTCCACCGACAGCCATAACCGCCCGTAGGTGGGACTTTGCAGGCTGACCACCCCAGCCTGATATCCCAGCTGGATCTCGTCTCCCATATATCCATAAGCCGCATTCGGGTACGTCCGGCTGGTGTTCGAGACCGGCAACCCGGTCAGGTCGCCATCGTATTGCAACCTATCCCCTTGTGAACGCACCACGGACAGTTCGCGATCCAAGAAAGGCTGGCTGACACGCTCCAGCACGCTCACAAGCTCATGCGCTTCGGTCCAACCCAAAGCGCTCAGCGTCCGGCTGACCCCTGTATAGTCTGCCCATCCCGCTTGTCCCCAGACTTGGGCTACTGCCAAATCCTTGTCCAGCGGATGCGCTGCCAGACTGATGTCTTGCAAGTACTTCGCACCTGACAAAATCGTCACCAGAAACTCCAGGACTTTTGCCTGAGGCGTGTGCTCGTAGACCTTTTGCTTGAGCTTGACTGCTTCGATGCCAGAGAGCAGACCGATCTCCCTGGCAAAATGTCCCCAGGGAACTAAGAGCGCATGTTGGGTTTCTTGTTCTCGAGCCATGTCCATTCCTGTTTGTTGAAATGGCTCAAGACTACGTCATCCTTATTCAGTTGGTAATGTTCATTTTTTGTGCTTTTCACGATTTCGCTCGTGATTGCACAACCGTTACGTTAAAGCCTCGAAACTCAAGAATTACATAGTGATAGAAGGTGATCGAACGGCA
>JAFGKO010000218.1 GCA_016928525.1 Anaerolineales bacterium
AAGATGTGACCCTGTTGGAATCACTCGCCGGTCAGGTGGCCATCTCCCTGCGGAACGCGCGTACATATGAAGAATCCCGTTCGCAAGCGGAACTGGAATCGCTGGTCAACGTGATCGGTCAGAAGATCCAGCGTACCACTTCGGTGGAAGAGACGCTGCAGACCGCCATCCGCGAACTGGGGACGGCCATCGGCGCATCACGCGTCAGCGCCAGCATAGGAACCTCCCTCCAGGACGGCGGTGATGGAGCCAGCCGCAACTGAATTCATTGATAACCTTAAGGAGACAACCATGAAAACTTTCCGTTTCGTTTCTGTAATAGTCGTTGCATTTGCAATAACTCTTGCATCCTGCGGCAGTCCGGCGACCCAGGCAGTACCGGCACCAACTGCTGTCCCGCAGACGACTTTGACGATCGCAGGGTCGGGCGGCGCGGCTACTGTGTTGAAATACCTGGCCGAGGCCTATGGCGAGCAGCACAGCGAAGTGGTCTTCGAGTTTCTATCGGGCTCAGGCTCAAGTGGAGGCGTCAAGGGCGTATTGGATACCACTTTGGACTTGGGTACGATGTCGCGTCCACCCAAGGACTCTGAATTGTCCAGCGGGATCAAGTATCTTGCATTTTCAACCGACCGGATTGTGATCGCCACCAGTTCCGATTTGTCGATCACTGGGCTGACCAGCCAACAAGTAAAGGGTATCTTTCTGGGGGACATCACCAATTGGTCAGCTGTCGGCGGTCCGAATGTTCCTATCAACGTCTTTGTGCGAGATGAGGATGAATCCAGAACCCAGGTGCTGCGTAAGGAATTGTTTGGGGATGGAGCCTTTGCGACTGGATCAGTCGTCTTTACCAGCGAAGGTGATTTGCGAGACGCCCTTGCGGCGACTGCAAATACAATCGCTTTTCTGAGTTACGGCGGTCTGCGTCTGAGTGACTCGAATGCTCATGCCCTCGTGATCGACGGCAAAGACCCGGCAGATCTCGGTAGCAATTATCCGTATGATTATGTTTTAGGCGTAGCATATCTACCTTCAAATGCCGCCAAGATCCAATCTTTTCTCGACTTTCTTGCCAGCCCGGAAGCTTTTGCACTGTTAGCCGAAAAAGGTATCAACCCCCCGAGTAATTGAGACGGTTTAAATGTGTTTTTCCTTCTATTCTAGTGCCTGCGGGTTTTGAGAATCTGCTGAAGCGAGATGACCAATATGAAAAAAAGACTTTTACCATTAACAAAGGTCTCGTTCGGAGCCCTGAGAGATTGGCCTTTAGCCAACAAGTTGCTGTTGCTGGTGTTGGTCCCTATGGGGATCGCGCTCATCGTGACTCTGTCACTAACTCTTTCTGGCCTGAACCGACTGGAAGCCGATACCAGCACCAGCACATTGCAAGGTGAAGTGCAAATCATTAGTCAGCGATTCGTCGATCAACAGGCCAACTTGCAAACGAGTGTCGCCCAATTAACAGCTGACCCTCTCTTCCTGGATGCCATCGAACGTAATGATCAAGCTGTCTTACAAGGCAATCTACTTTCAGCCAGCACTCGCTCAGGATTCAACCATCTGCAAATCCTGAACACAAACGGCCGGACGCTGAGCGTGATACAGTCCATTGATCTGACCGAGGCTTCGTCCGATCTCGAGCAATTAAACAAACTTGGATTGCTGGAAATCGAAGCTATGAGGCTGTTGTCAACCCCTCACGGCTGGTTACTGACGATTGTAAGACCGATCAAGTCTCCGTCTGGCTTGGTAGGGGTATTGTCAGCCGGACGTTTGTTAGACGCATCTACCCTGGCTGAAATTAACTTTGAGCGGACCAATCCGCGATTGGTAGTTTTTGACACCCAGGGCAAGATCAACGCTGTTGCCAAATCAGAAGCTCCGGGTAGCCTGGAAGATGTATTTACCGTGGATCATAACCTGTGGACTCAGGCTCTGGCCGGACAAACTGTGCTCAGTCAGGCCAGGATTCAGGGAGAGTTGCAGCGTGTGGCTTATGCTCCACTCACGATTGGGGATCAACCGGTAGCGGTATTTAGTCTATCCCTCTCCACCGCAACGGCGACCAACATGCGCAACCAGCTGATTATCACTGACTTACTTGCAAGCGGGGCGTTGGCCTTACTAACGATCTTTAGCGTACTGCTACTAGGACGCAACTTAATTTCTAAACCAATTGCCGCCCTGGTGGCCGGCGCAAAACAAGTAGAGGCCGGAAAATTGGATGTCGTCATACCTGGTGCAGCAAACCGGGACGAGATCGGTGCGTTGGCAGGAGCCTTCAACAATATGACCTCCCGGCTTCGCGAGTTGATCGGTTCGCTGGAACAAGGTACCCAAAGCCTTCAACTAGCGGCAAAAGTGGGTCGTGCGGTTTCACAGGTACGCGCGTTGGATGTCATGTTGCGCGATGCCTGCGAACTTATCCGGAAAGAGTTCGACCTGTACTACGTGCAGGTATATTTGACCGACACCCGCCAGGCAACTCTGCAACTGCGGGCCGGTACCGGGGAGATAGGTACACAGTTACTTGAACAAAGGCACCGTCTGCAGATTAATACGGACTCGATCAATGGCCGCGCAGCGCTGGAGAAGCGCACGGTTATAGTCTCCAATACTACTGAAAGCGCAACTTTCCGTTCAAACCCTTTGCTGCCTGACACCTGTAGTGAAATGGCTATGCCACTTATTGTTGGCGAAAAGGTGGCGGGTGTGCTGGATATGCAGAGCAGTGTACCCGGCGCGTTGAATGAAGAAGTACTGCCTGTGTTCGAAGCGTTGGCCGGTCAACTGGCGGTCGCTATCCAGAATGCGACCTTGGTGGCAGAGGCGCAAGAAGCGCGCGCCGAAGTGGAAGCCCAGGCTCGCCGCCTGGTGCGCGCCGGTTGGGATGAGTACCTGGATGCCATTCACAAGCCGGAAAATGTTGGTTTTGTGTTTGATCACGATGAAGTTGTTCCGCTTGATGAGGCAGATGAACTGCCGGACGAAAGCCGGGCGGTATCGGCTCCCATCTCCCTGACTGGCGAGGTGCTCGGCTCACTGGTGGTCGAACTCGAAGATGAAGCGAAGAGCGAACAAACCGTTGAACTGGTGGACATCGTTGCCCGTCAGGTGGCGCAACAGATCGAAAACCTGCGCTTGCTGGATAGCGCCGAGCGCTACCGTTACGAAGCCGAACAGGCGGCCCGCCGCCAGACGCGTGAAGGCTGGCAGGAATATGTCAAAACCAAAACAGATGTCGACCTGGGTTATCTGTACGACCTGAATGAAGTTCGCCCGTACAATAATGGTAAGAATGACGCCTCTGCATTGACCTTGCCGCTTAAAGTCCGTGACGAAGCGATTGGCAAGTTATCCGTACAAGGAATAACTCCTGACGATAGGGAACTGGTCGAACTGGCCAATGCCGTGGCTGAACGCCTGGGTGCGCATATCGAAAACCTGCGGCAATACAATCGCACACAGTCTGCCCTGGCGCAATCGGAAAAGCTGTTCGATGCCAGCCGGAGCCTGACCCAGGCGACCGACCTGCAAGAACTGGTGGCGGCCACAGTGAATACGCTTGGCATCCCAGAAGTAAATCGCGCAGTTTTGACGACGTTTGGCTACGATTCAGCCGGTGAGATAGAACAACTGACTATCATTGCAAACTGGTGGAATGAAGCCGGGCACGAGGTCACTCCGGTAGGCACACGCTACCCGCTCGAAGTGATTCGGGCCATGCCCATGTTTGTCAGTCCAACACCGGGTTTCCTCAACGATACATTCGATGATGAGCGTGTGGATGCAACGACGATGGAACTCGTCAAAAAGTTGAACCTTCGCGCTTTAGCAGTCTTGCCCCTGCACACTGGTACTCAGCAGATTGGCGCCCTGATTATGGAAGCGGAGGAACCACACAACTTTACTCCGGACGAAACCCGCTTATTCGAGTCGCTGGCGCCGCAGATCGCCACTGTGTTGGAAAATCGCCAACAGTATGAAAAAGCACAGCGCCAAGCGGAACGCGAGGCCATGTTGAACGCTATCAGCCAGAAGATCCAGAGTGCAACCTCCGTAGAAGCGGTGCTGCAGATTGCCGCGCGCGAGTTGGGTCACGCCCTGGGCGCTCCGATGACGATTGCCCAGTTGAGCATGAAAGACCAGAATTAAGCGGTAACAGGCCCAGGAGACTTTGACCATGCCTACCGACAACGTTCGTAAGCCAGCCAAAAAATCGCCCGTGGATTCTAAGGGTAATGGTTCCAAAGCGTCTGCTCAAACTACTAACCGCTCCCGCAAACGGGTTAAAAAGCTGTTTGCAGACATTGAAACCCTGGTGCTACCAGCCTCTACTGAGTGTGAAGGAAAAAACGGTAAGCAGGTCAAGAACCCATCCCCAGACCTTGAGGCATTAATTCCTCCAACGCTGTCGGAAGATGCAAAAGTGCAGCGCGAGTTGGAAGCGCTGCGTACGCGTGTGCATGAATTGGAAACGCAGCTCCAGAACGGCAGGAAACCGCACTCTGTCCCCATGCTGTATGAGAAGGAGCAGGTAGGGTTTGCTTACAAAGGCGATACATTGGAGCCCCTGAGGATTTCCAAGCTGGAAGATGGCTTCGAAGGTAAGAACGCCATTCGCGCCCCATTAACCGCCACCGGACAGACTATCGGTTCCATGTACATTCAGGCTGACCCTGAAAAAAGCTGGGATCCCGAGGAAGAAGAACTGGCGAATACCGTTGCTCAACAGGCTTCGCTTCAAATCCAAAGTCTGCGCCTGTTGGCCTCAGCCGAACGGGCGCGCGTCGAAGCGGAAGAAGCTACCCGCCGCTATATGCACGAGAGTTGGGCCTCATATCTGGATGCCATTCATCAAAACGAACGCATTGGCTATGCTTATGACCAGGCTTCTGTTACACCTTACCTGGGCGATCCTGTCAATGAAGATGCTTTGCTTGAGGTAGTCAGGGTCATGGAAGAGCAAGTGGGAATCTTGTCCCTCCAGCCTGATCCGAATCGTCCACCTTCCGAGAGCGACAGGAAACTGGTTACCGCGATTGCCAGTCAAGTTGCTCAACAGGTAGAGAATATCCGCCTATTGGCGGATGCCTCGCGCGCCCGCGCTGAAGCCGAAGAGGCCACGCGTCGCTTGACGCGTGAAAGTTGGGGAACTTTTGCTTCGCGACGAGAAGGAGACACGCTTGGCTTCGCCTATGACACTGTTCAAGTAACGTCATTGAAAGATTCTTCGTTACCACAGGATGTAGCACTTACACTTCCTCTCGAGGTGCATGGTGAAGCCATTGGTCAACTGGCTGTGGCAGGTGTGGAGCAGGTCTCTCCAGAAGCTGTTAAGTTAGCCCAAGCCATTGCAACCCAGGCCAGTATACATTTGGAGACTCTGCGCCTGAACGAAGAACTTCAAAAGCGCGCCGCCGAACTGCAAGAAATGGACCGTCTCAAATCGGGCTTCTTGGCAAATATGAGCCATGAGTTACGTACCCCGCTTAACTCCATCCTGGGCTTTTCTGATGTTATGCTCATGGAACTGGATGGGCCATTGACACCCAATATGAATGACGACCTGAAGTTGATCCAGAAAAATGGTCAGCACTTGCTGCACCTGATCAACGATGTGCTGGATATGGCCAAGATCGAATCCGGGCGCATGAACCTGAACCCCGAGAAATTCAGGTTACATGATGTGCTTGAGGAAGTCAACAGCATCACTTCCACGCTCGCCAGCGAAAAGAATCTCTCGCTCTTCATCGAAGAAGATTCGGACCAGGAAATTGAAATCTATGCCGATAACACGCGCTTGCGCCAGGTGATGATCAACCTGGTCAACAATGCCATCAAATTCACGGAGAAAGGCAAGGTTGCCATTCGTGCCAGTAAGCCAGATGTCGCCACTGTGTTGATTTCTGTAAAAGATACAGGTATTGGCATCCCGGCAGACAAGTTGGATGATATTTTCCAGGAATTCACGCAAGTGGACACCTCCACCACGCGTAAAGCTGGTGGCACCGGTCTCGGCCTGCCCATCAGCCGCCGCCTGATCGAAATGCACGGCGGACGCCTGTGGGTCGAGAGCACAGGTGTCCCGGGTGAAGGGTCTACCTTCTTCGTAGAGCTTCCCATTGAAGCCCGCATTACTGACGTGATTGAGAAACGGGAAAAGTAAGCATGGCTACGCCCAAATACCTTGAATGTAATCTCTGTGGAAACCAGCAGGCGTATGAGCCTTTTTCGCCTGCGATTTGCAAAAAGTGCGAATCGCATTGGATGGAGGCGTGCTACGACTACGCAGCATTCAAACGTGAGATATTGCGTGGTTTGCCTGAACGACCGTCTAACATGTGGCGCTACCAGGATGTCCTTCCACTGGACGATCCATCAGCAATTGACCTCTACCCGGCAGGCGGTACCCCCTTGTGGCTGTCACAGCGCTTCGCACCTGCGCTCGGGCATGCTTCCGTTTACATCAAGGACGAACGCTACGGCCCGACCAGTTCCTTCAAAGACCGCCAGGCTGCGGTGGCAGTGGCGGCTATGGCTGAAAATGGAATTAGCGAAGCGGTTATTGCTTCCACGGGAAATGCGGCGGTTGCCTATGCGTCGGCCTGCGCCCGGGCCGGGATCAAGCTATGGGTCTTCATGACCAGCCTGGTCCCGCAAGAAAAGCTGCGCGAGACGGCCCTGTTCGGCGCGGAGGTGATTCGGGTCAGCGGAAACTACGACCAGACCAAGCAAATTGCATCCCAGTTTGCCGAGCGCCGCCACCTGTTCCTGGATAGAGGCGCAAGCTCCGTGCCCTCGCGCGAATCGATGAAGACCATTGCCTATGAGATTGTCGAGCAGCTTGGCTGGCGAACTCCGGACTGGTACATTCAGGCTGTCAGTGGAGGCATGGGGCCTCTGGGTGTGTACCAGGGCTTCAAAGAACTGTATAGTATGGGCCTGATCAGCCATATCCCAAAACTGGCTGTCATCCAGGCAGATGGCTGCGCCCCGATGGTGCAGGCTTTCAAAGCGGGAAAAGATGTCGCCGAAGCGGTGATTCCCAATACGCGTATCATCATCCTGGCTACCGGCGATCCGGGCAAGTCCTACACCTACTTGTGGAACCTTGTCCAAAGCTATGGCGGCTTGATGGAATCGGTCACGGATGCAGAAGCCTTCGCCGCCATGCGTGCCCTGGCTAAAAGCGAGGGTATGGCTGTTGAACCTGCCGCTGCAGTAGCATTTGCCGGTCTCGAAAAAATGTTCAAAAATGGCGACATAAACAAGGAAGAGCTTGTGGTTGTCAATTGCACCGGCCACACCTTCCCGGTAGAGAAACACGTACTTGGCGATCAGTTCGCGGTGGATGTAGAGTTGAGCGATGGTCAGGCTCCCGCTCCCCAGGAGGGTCTGCAAGCCGCCTTGGAGAATTTAGACGAAAAGACCACCAGCGTGTTGCTGATTGATGACAACGACGATGCGACCCTGCTGATCCATCGCCTGTTAGAAGCGCGCAAGAACTACCGCATCCATATAGCCAAAGATGGATGGGACGGTTTGACAAAGGCCCGGCAATTACTGCCCGACTTGATCGTCACAGATTTGATGATGCCCGGCATAGATGGTTTTGGGCTGGTTGAAGAGTTACGGCTCGACCCGCGCACGCAGAATATTCCGATTGTGGTGGTCAGCGCCAAAGATATCACCCCGGAGGAACGAAAGCGTCTGAACGGCCACATTGAGGCTTTATATCAGAAGGCGTCATTACCGCCACGAAAATTTGTTGACCAACTCATTCAAGTCATCGAAGACAAGTCTGGGTTGTGAGGAAGCTTGCCATGGGACAAAACATTTTATATATCGAAGATAACCCTGATAACATGATGCTGGTTCAGCGTGCGTTGGAAGCGCGCGGATATAAGTTGCTCAAGGCTACCAATGGTCTGGAGGGTATTTCCATAGCGGAAGAGGGTAATGTCGATTTGATTTTGTTGGATATCAACCTGCCTGATATTGATGGTTACGAGGTGGCTCAGCGTTTGAGAAAGAGTAATAACCCGAAACTGGCCTATATCCCGATCATTGCGATCACAGCCAACGCTTTGAAGGGCGATGCCCAAAAGGCCCTGGATGCCGGGTGCGATGTATATATGTCCAAGCCGATCGATATTCGCGAACTGTGGGCCAGGGTCGAGGCCTTTGTCCCTTCTTCGATGTAGCGAAGATCATAGCAAACTTTCTTTTCCAAAGAGCATAAAAACGAAGAATCTCCAGGTTTGTGGAGATTCTTCGTTTTTAACTTCTTGAGTTGGCCAAGATCATCCAAGGAGTTTCAGTAGGTCGATGACGTATAATTGGAGCCCATGAGCAATCCACAAAAATCGTTTTGGGCGGGAGTCCGGGCTGAACTCCCGCTTTTGATAGGCGTGGCCCCTTTCGGGATGATCTATGGCGTTCTCGCGCTCAATGCCGGACTTGCGCCTGCCCCCGCACAACTGATGTCATCCATCGTATTTGCCGGGTCCGCCCAATTCATCACGGCTCAGCTCTTGCGCGACGCTGTGCCCGGGTTGGTCATCGTGCTGACGATTGCAGTTGTGAATTTGCGCCATATGCTGTATAGCGCCTCGATTGCGCCGTATGTGCGCGCTTTGCCCGTGCGTTGGAAGGTGTTGCTTTCCTACCTACTCACAGACGAGGCCTATGCCGTTTCGATCCTCCACTATGAGCGGAAAGAAGCTAATCCGAGTGGTCACTGGTTCTTCCTGGGCGCGGGGTTAGCTTTGTGGACATGCTGGCAATTATGTACAGCCGCAGGGATTTTGCTGGGCGCAACCTTGCCTGAGTCCTGGCCGCTGGATTTTGCCTTACCGGTTACCTTTATTGCTTTGATCATGCCTGCTTTGAAAGATCGCTCTGCCATTGCCGCGGCGGTTACCGCTGGGGCAATAGCTTTGCTGGCATACGGACTTCCCTACAAGTTGGGCTTGATGCTGGCCGGGTTGCTGGGCATCCTGGTCGGAACCTGGTTGGAGGGGCGCAAATCCCCAGGGGAGACTCTGTGAACATCTGGCTGGTTCTTCTGCTCGGCGGTTTATTGACTTTTGGGATGCGTTATTCGTTCATTTATTTGTTGGGCAGGTTTGAGCTGCCCGAAACGCTGCGCCGGGCCTTACGCTTCGTGCCCCCGGCCGTATTGTCGGCCATCGTCATCCCTGAATTGGTTATTCGATCAGGGCAGGTTGATATTTCACTGACTAACTATCGCTTGCTGGCCGGCATCGTGGCTATCCTGGTAGCCTGGAAAACGAAAAATACCCTGCTGACGATTTTGGCCGGGATGGTTGCCTTGCTGGTGCTTGAATTTACTTTTTAGACATAACTGGCCATTGAATACAGGCAAATACGGCATGACCAATTTACATTGACTTAGTCTATAACTTAGTCTATAATTCCTGTAGAGGTATGAAATGACAGTTTTCAATATTCATGAAGCTAAGACCCACTTTTCCAAACTACTTGAACGTGTTTTGAGCGGCGAGGAGGTGGTTATTGCAAAGGCTGGGAAGCCAATTGCACGCCTGTTGCCTTTTGACCAGGAGACCACTGCTTTGCGTGCACCTGGCATTGATAAAGGAAAGGTGATTATCAAACCCGGTTTCGATGATCCCTTGCCAGAGTTTGACTTATGAAATATTTACTTGATACACATACGTTTCTCTGGTGGAACCTGGGCGATTCACAATTATCTGAACGCGCCAGGGAACTTATTTCGGACGGAAAGAATGAAATTTTCTTATCCGCAGCCAGCGCATGGGAAATTGCTATCAAAACAGCAAAAGGTCGATTGGTCATACCGGAAGAACCGGCGCAGTATCTCGCCAATCGCATGAGCTATTATCGTTTTCATGCTTTACCTGTACAAGTTAGCCATGCTGTGCACGTATACGATTTACCGAACCATCATGCAGACCCGTTTGATCGTTTGCTAGTTGCACAGTGTCAATTGGAATCTTTACCTTTGATTACCAAAGACGAAAATATTCAAAAATATGATCTTGAAGTCATTTGGTGATGCTTT
Organism: Anaerolineales bacterium; assembly: GCA_016928525.1. The sequence continues at coordinate 10,073 of JAFGKO010000218.1, forward strand.
ACTGTTGTATAATTTCCCTATGCTCACATCACTTTGCAATCACATTAATATTAGTCGGAGCCGTTCGGGCTTCGATTTTCATTAAGGAGAAAACTTATGGCAAAAATCGATAATATGGTGCAGGACTTCCTGGCTCAGAAGAAGATCGCCGTAGTGGGTGTTTCAGATAAGCGCGATACGGGTTGTAACTTGAACTACCGCAAGTTCAAGGAAACTGGCTACCATGTTTACGCGGTCAACCCGCGCATCAGCGAATTCGAGGGCGATCCCTGCTACCCGGATCTGAAGTCCATCCCGGAGAAGCCGGATGCGGTCTTTATCCTGGCCAACCCGAAGGTAACGGATCAAATCGTCCAGGAGTGTGTGGAGCTGGGCATCAAGCACGTCTGGATGCACTGCATGATGGGGACCAAGCCCGGGCTGGTACAGAGTATGACCAGCGTCTCGCAGGATGCGGTCCAGATCTGCCGCGAGAATGGCATCCAGGTGATTCCTGGTTCGTGCCCCAATCAATTCCTGAAACCGGATTTCGGTCATGCTATGATGCGCGTCATGTGGCGGACGTTTGGCTTGATGAAGGTGGAAGATTAATCCTTAAACCTATCCAACTATTGCTCTCGTTAGCATATTTTTAAATACGCTGAATGAAACCCAAATTCCCACTACACGGCTGGTTTGGGCTGGCGTTGGTGGCCGTTTTCTGGACGCTTAACTGGACCTTGAGCGGCCTGCGCACGCACTGGGGCTTTTTCCCGCTCTGGTTGGGCTATTGCCTGGCGGTGGACGCGCTGGTCTTCTGGCGCACGGGCACCTCGCTGTTGGCGCGTGACTGGCGCAAATATGCAGGTTTGTTCATCCTCTCGGCGCCGGTCTGGTGGTTGTTCGAAGCGCTCAACTTGCGCACGCAGAACTGGTTCTATGCGGGCGCAGAATCCTTCACGCAGTTGAGTTACGGTCTGTTGACCACGCTGAGTTTCACCACGGTCATCCCGGCTGTGTTCGGAAGCGCCGAGCTGTTGGCCAGCTTCGACTTCATCAAGCGCCTCGAACGCGGACCTGTGATCCCCACCGATGAACGGACCACGCTCGGCTTTTTCGTCGCTGGCTGGCTTATGCTGGCCTTGATGCTGGCCTGGCCGCGCATCTTTTTCCCGTTCATGTGGCTGTCGCTTTATTTCATTTGCGAGCCGATCAATGTCTGGCTCGGAAATCGCTCGCTGGCCGAGTGGACGCAGAGAGGTGACTGGCGCCCGGTCATTTCCCTTTGGTCTGGCGTGCTACTGACGGCTTTCTTCTGGGAGATGTGGAACTATTTCTCTTATCCCAAATGGATTTACGATGTTCCCTGGGGGAACTGGCTGCACATCTTCGAGATGCCCGCCCTGGGGTATGGCGGCTACCTGCCATTCGCACTGGAGCTGTACGCGCTTTATCACCTTGTGTTGGGAGTCTTGGGTCGCGGTCGGGATGGCTATGTCCGCCTGGAGTTTGACTGATCCATTAAGGTTATTCAGACTTTGCCGTGAAGGGGTCCGGATTTTGGGGTATCTACCCCCGAGATCCCCGAAGAGCTTACAAGAAGCAGTAAAAGCCAACAATCGGAATATGGTACACTTTCGGTGGAGGAAGACATGGAAGAAGAAAAGATCCTGACTCTGCACCCGGAAGAAGACAAACAAGGCGTAAACATCAGCCGTTCAAAGTATGACATGATCCGTCAGGCCATCCTGGATGCCATCCGTTCACAGGGCACGATCAGTTTCCAAGGGTTGGTTTCGCTGGTCGAGTATAACCTGCGTAACCGCTTCGAAGGCTCGATTCCCTGGTATGTCACCACCGTCAAGCTAGACATGGAAGCGCGCGGCGAGATCGAGCGTATCCCTGACACGGGGGAACAGAAACTTCGTATGAAGAGGAAAAAAGTAACAGATTAGCATGGCGCTCACGCATAAGAAACCCACTGGCGTATTACGCCTGCTGCTTCGTGCTCCCATCTGGCTCTATCGTTGGAATCTGGGCCGGATCCTGGGTGGACGTTTCTTGATGCTTACCCATACCGGACGCAAAAGCGGACTGCAGCGCCAGACCGTCATTGAAGTGGTCAGTCACGACGAAGCAACCGGCGTCTACTACATCGCCGCCGCTTGGCGGGACAAATCAGATTGGTACCGTAACATCCAGCAGACTCCGTCCGTTGGCGTGCAGGTGCGCAACCACAGGTTTGAAGCCCGCGCTGAGCAGATTTCGGTGGAGGAAGGCGAAGCGCGCTTGTGGGACTATGCTCAAAAGCATCCGGCGGCTTTCAAGGAACTGGTCGCGGTCATGCTGGGTGTCCGCCTGCCTGTCGCTAGAGAAACCTGTTACAAAGTGGCGGAATCCGTACCGTTGATCTCCCTTACTCCCGCAGGGTAACCATGAACCAGAATGGACAATCATCGTCCTGCAGGTTTCCTGAAGACACAATCGCTTCGCCCAAACCTGCGGGACGTTCTCCAGGATAAACATGGCATCGAATATTGAGATTAAAGCCCGCGTTGACGATTTCGACGCTTTGAAAGCGCGCGCTGAATCTTTAAGCGACCAACCTATGGAAGCCATTTGGCAGGAAGATATCTTCTTCAAGACCGAAAAAGGAAGGCTCAAACTGCGCGTATTGGCTCCCGATTTAGGCTATCTCATTTATTATGAACGCCCCGATCAGGATGGTCCCAAACGCTCCGATTATCACCTGGCAAAAACGAACGACCCCGAGAACCTGAAGATCGCCCTGACGCTGGCACTCGGCCTGCGCGGTGTGGTCAGGAAGACCCGTTATCTCTACAGGGTCGGGCAGACTCGCATCCACCTGGACGAGGTCGAAGGTCTAGGCCATTTCCTGGAATTGGAAGTCGTCATGCGCGACGGCCAGAGTGACGCCGAGGGACAGGCTATCGCCGAAGACCTGATGCGCAGGCTGGGGGTGCGGGAGGAGGCGCTGGTCGAGGGGGCATATATGGATTTGATCGAAAATGTCATAGAGTAGGAGAAAAATGCCCAAGATCAAAAGTGTCAATCATGTCGCTGTCGTCGTCAACGACATGGAGAAAGCTCTATCCTTCTGGCGCGATGCGCTTGGGATGGAATTGCATGAATTGCGCGATGTGCCGGCTGAGAAGTCACAGGTCGCGTTTTTACCGCTGGCAGGCTCCGAAGTGGAGCTGGTCACGCCCACCACCGACGATTCCGGCATCGCCAAGTACCTGGCCAAACGTGGGCCCGGTATGCATCACATCTGCCTCGAAGTGGATGACATCGTCGGAATGCTGGCGCAATTGCAGGCCAAAGGTGTCCGGTTGATCAACGAGGAACCGCGCACTGCTGCAGACGGCAAGAAATATGCCTTTATCCACCCGGAAAGCACTTCGGGCGTGCTGGTGGAGCTTTACGAGTTGTGAGTAATCCGATGGTCGAGTAACCCCGTGCTCGTGGGGGTGTATCGAGACCATCGAGTGACAAGTATCTGAAAAGTAATCCGGATGGGTTGTGGTCTCGATACGCTCCTCGCAAAGAACGCTCGTCGCTACTCGACCACCGGTTTCATACACAGTGGGTTTATGGTTTAATTGACCAGATGCTGAACAACATCGAATCCGTTTTCCGTGATACCTGTAAATTGATCCCCGACCGTACCATACTAGTCGGGGTCTCTGGTGGGCCGGATAGTCTGTGCCTGATGGAAGCCTTACGGCAAGCCGGGTATCCGATCATTGTGGCGCACTTTAACCACCAATTACGCTCAGACTCGGATATGGAGGCCAATGCCCTGGAAAAGGCGGTTTCCCGGAAGATGGTAGCCTCCGTTTTTGAGCGCGGGGATGTGCGTGGCTACGCCGAGAGCGAGGGCGTGGCCATCGAAGAAGCAGCCCGGACGCTGCGTTATCGTTTCCTGTTCGAGCAGGCACGGGCCTGTGATGCGCAGGCGGTGGCCGTCGGTCACACCGCCGATGACCAGGTGGAAACCGTGCTGATGCACTTTCTGCGCGGGGCTGGGTTGACGGGCTTGAAGGGCATGAGTTGCCGCTCGTTTCTACCATCCTTCGATGAGAACATCCCGGTGGTGCGGCCTTTGCTGGATATCTGGCGCGAGGAGACGGTGGTGTACTGCGCCGCCAACGGGTTGCGACCTTATTACGACCCCAGTAACGATTCGCTCAACTTCCTGCGCAACCGCATCCGTCATTTGCTCATCCCGCAGTTGGAGACCTACAACCCTCGTTTTCGAGAGGCGGTCTGGCGCACGGCTCGTTCGCTGGCGGGCGACTATTCTGCCTTGATCGAGTTGCTGGATGCCACCTGGGAGAAATGTGTAAAATCGGAACAACCAGGCCTGATCACCTTCGACGCTGCGAAGATTTCGTCCTATGCGCCCGGCTTGCAGCGTAACCTGATCCGCCGTGCGTTGGATGAAGTGGCACCAGATGCAACCGACCTGCGCTTTTCGGTGCTGGACAATGCATCCGAGTTCCTCTCTACCCGGCGTTACGGGCGCATCGACCTGACCGGGGGCGCGCGTCTGTTCCTGGAAGGGGATCGCGTCTATGTAGCCGGAAAGGATGTGAACCTGCCCTTCGAACGCTGGCCGCAAATGCCGCCGGGCGAAGACTCGTTGCGGTTGCCGATCCCCGGCCAATTGGAGCTTTCAGGTGGCTGGCTTTTCTCGTGCGAGCAGTGGCGCATCCCAGCTTTAGCGACAGAACAGGCCCTGGATAACGGCGACCCGTTCCAGGTCTGGTTGGATGCGAGCCGGCTGCCCGATCATATCGAAGTCCGCGCCCGTCGCCCTGGTGACCGTTTCGAGCCGATTGGCATGGACGGTCACTCGATGAAGTTGTCCGACTTTTTCATCAATGAGAAATTGCCCCGGCGCGCGCGAGATGCCTGGCCGTTATTGTGTTCGGGGGATACGATCATCTGGGTGCCGGGATACCGCCCGGCACATTCCTTCCGCTTGCTGGATAAATCGCGGCAGGTGATGTATTTTACGCTTTCTCGCTCAATTGCCTCAACTTCAAATTGATCTCGCGCCACTGGATCTTGGATACGCCCAGCTTCTGGCGGATCTTTTCCGTCTCATAGCCGGCGCGGTAGTCCAGCAGGGTGCTGGTCCAGCGGCACATGTCGAAGGAGAGATGCTTCTCGCCGAGACCAGCTTCTGCGCCGATGTCTTCCAGCAGGTATTCCAGCCGGCGCGGTGACCAGGGAAAGAGCTGGTCCACGGGCTGGTACTGGGCGATGTATTCCCTGTAGGCGGGGATCCAGTCTTCGGGCAGGGGGATCTTGCGTTCTTTGTAGCGGTTGGACGGGCTGGCATAGCGGATGAAGACAATCGGGCCGCCAGGCGCGTCCAGGTCGATGTGGTTGAGATGGATGCCCAGACATTCGCTCTTCTTGATGCCGGTCGCCAGCAGCAAGTAGACCAGCACATACGAGCGCGCATCCGGTTTATTCCCGTAGCGATGACGGTCCGCGGCGTCCAGCACGGCCTGCACTTCCTCCTCGGTCAGCACGGTGGGCAACGGGCTCATGACCGAGCGTTGTAACACCTTTTCAGCCGGGTCTACCAGTAAAACGCCGTACTGGTGTAACCAGCGGAAGAAAGACTTGGTGGAGGTAATGCGACGGGCCAGCGTCTTGGGGCTGCACGGCACAGGGCGTTCCTTCTCCATCCATTCGAAGTAGCGGTTGAGGTCTTGGGTGGTGATCGCGCCCAGCGTCCGGTCGGGGGGCATGAACTGGGTCAGAATGCGCACATCGGAGAGGAAGGCTTTAACAGTATTGGGGGAACGTCCCTGGTCGTTGAGATACATCTCCCAGGCCTGGATGGCCGGGGGCAAGGGGCTTTGGGGGGTTAAATGAGCGAAAGAAGAGTCGGCGGACATAGCGCCTCCTTGATCGTAAACATCGTGTAGTCTTTTCGTATAGTTTAGCGAAAAAGGGGTGAAATGTCAACGGGGAGTACATATTTTGATTGGTCCAGTGGAGTATGACCGGAAATGGAAAATTTACGACCTCCGGCTAAATGAATATTACAGCATTGCTACCCCTTCTTGCATGTCTGTTAAGCGCACTGCGAGGTAAGGTCCTTATAATTTAAGTAGAATTCATTGTTCTTCAGGAGTTATCTAATGGAAATAAAAGTATCTGAACGAGGACAGGCGCTTGTCATGATTGTGCTGGCGATCATTGGCTTGATGGGGATTACCGGGCTGACTATAGATGGCGGTGCTGCCTACATGGACCGTCGCCACGCTCAAAATTCGGCGGATGCTGCTGTCATGGCCAGCGCCCTGGCGAAAATTCGCGGACAAAACATTTACAATGCTGCGCTCAACCGCGCTGCCGACAATGGTTATGATAATGATGGCGTACAAAACAGTGTTATTGTCAACAGCCCGCCTGCAACAGGCTGTAAAAGCAACGCTGGCCCCTATGTGGGTAACAACGAATATATCCAGGTCATTATCAAGTCGAACGTTGATGCTACCTTCGGGCAAATCATCGGGGTTGAGCAATTAAACAATTGCGTAGAGGCCATTGCCCGTGCCAAGCCGGGAACGACCGACGCTTTATTTGGTGGGGCGGGCATTGTCACCTTGAAGCCAGATGGTGACAAAACCTTTTTTGTCAACGGGAATGCTACTCTAGTGGTCAAGAAAAGCGGCGCATTTGTTAACTCAGACGCTAATTGTGCGATGTATGTAAATGGCAATATCGACATGAAGGTTGATACTGCCTATCAAGTTGTAGGCACCTTCTGCAAGAACGGGAATGTTTCCGTCATTGGCCCGGTCCAAAAGGCGGCGCAAATGCCTTACCCGCCTACCGTCGACATCCCTGCCCCGTCTATTAATTGCACTGAAACTGGATACAAAGATGGAAATACCTACTATCCCGGTACGTGGGACAGTAAGTTGCTCTTCAACGGCAACGGGGACGTAACCATGATGCCTGGCAACTATTGCTTGAATGATGGCGCCTTATTCAATGGCAACGTCGATATAACCGCCAGCGGCATAAGCGTCCGTCTGGATGGCGGCGAATTCAAGATCAATGGTAACAGCACATTCACCTGCAATAACGCAGTTTTCTATTCGAACGGTGGCTCCGGCTTCCACTTCAATGGGAACGGGGATAACAATTGTACGAATGTGATTTTTTACGCCGAGACTGGCGATGTTACCTGGAACGGTAATGTCTCTAATACTTTTACGGCGCCCACCAGCGGCCCCAACGCCGGTCTTTTGTTGTATATGCCGTATGGAAACACTGCCCCCTTGAAAATCAACGGAAATTCAGGAAACCATATCACGGGTACCATCCTGGCTGTTCAGTCCGATATCACGATCAATGGCAATAGCGGAACAGAAGTCATGGATAGCCAGGTCATCGGGTACACCATTAAATTAAATGGTAACGGCAAGACGTTCATAGATTACGACGATTCGGAAAATCTTGCACAACCTCAATCGCCAACCATAGAACTAAGCGAGTGAGCGTCAAAACCATGTAATTACACAAATCGGGCCTGTTAATCGACTCTCCCAAGGTTATTGCTTTCCTGGCAAGATAGCCAATTGGACACAAGCTCACTCCCCGAATTCTATCGGGGAGTGATTGCTTGATTCTAGAAAAATGAAAACCAGGCGTTGAATCGAAGGGAGATTTGCTATACACTATGTGTGAAGCATTTCACTGGAGAAATATGTGGGCCAACGGCTCACAATCACGCAGCAAGAAGTCATATCGATTGGCTTCTGTGAACCTGTAAAACCGTCTCATAAAGCAAAGGAAAAAATTCATGTTCGATAAACTCGAAGATTTCATGAACGGGCTGACTGATATGGATTGGGGCTGGTGGCCGGTCCTGTTTTTGCGTCCCCAAAAGGACCAAGAAATGGATAACCGGATGCTGCTCAAGCTGACCCTTGTCTTTGGCTCGCTGGTTGGCGTGCTCTTCTTGTTGGTGCTCCTGCTTGGGGCGACCGGGCCGCTCACTTTAGGCAACATCATCATATTCATCGTCTTTTGCCTGCTGTTCGGGTGGATCCTGTTCTTTGTCATCTACAAGGCGACTTTTGCTTATTTCTGGAATCGCCGCGCCCGGCGACTCCGCCATCCACAAGAATAAGACATGCGCGTGAATATTTATAAATTACGCCGCCGAGCGCAGGACTGGGTGATAGATGAGAAACATCCCGCTTCGATGGATTTGTGACCTATCTGGCCTGGACGCGGGAGGCGCTCGAACTGATCGTCAGCGACACGCTGCGCGGTTCGACCCTGGGAGGCAGGATCGCCGACGACGAGACAGGCGCAGTCGAGTCTTCATAATCCGGAGAGGATCGAGCAGCCATGCTATTGACGAGAGTACAAGATCTCATTCAAATTATTCTTGCTATTTGCCTGTTACTTCTGCCTGCCGTCCTGATGGCAGCGTTGTTGCGACTTCCGCCGATTTATCGACTCACATTACGAGATCGAATCATGCGAGCAGGGATCGTCCTGGGGAACGGGCTATTGTGTTTTGGGGTTACCTACGGCATGCTTGTTTGGTTGGCAGCAGCCGCTATTTACAGTATCGCTAAGTTCTATTTCGATTCGGTCTTTGGTTTAATGCCGGGAATCACGCGCGCGAGCGTGGACCAGTTCAAATGGGGCATCATCACCGAATTGTGGCTTCGGGGGATCGTCCCTGCTGGAGGTGGCCAAAGATGTTTAAGCGGGAGCATGACCAGTTGTCAACTCGCTGATATGGCGAGTAAGATCAGTTCGCCTGAAAGTTTCTCGTTCATCCTGCTCGGACCGGCGCTTTTTTCCACACTTGTCAATCTATTTCTGGGTTGGCGCTTCACCCGCTCACCCGCGAGTCAAGGGCAGGTTGATCACAGCGTGTAGAAAACTTTCCAGGTACCGGATTCCGGCTGGATGTTTGGCCGCCCGGGTCGCTTGTTTCCCAAAGATGTCTTGAATTGATTTGCAAAAACATCAGGAAGTTTTCAAACAAAGACAACCACACAGCGGTGACTGTCTTTTTCTGGGGGGAGAGGTTGCTTTTCGTGACAAATAGCTGTTGATTTTGGGGTGGGAAAATTGATTGACCCAGCAGCGTGATTTTGTGCAATAATATTAAGTAGTTTTACGTCTGTCCCGCCGCTGTCGTTGAGCCAAAGCGTTAAACAACGAAAATATCCCCCAGCATCAAAAGCTTGGATAACAATGGTGGAGACGCGAAAAAATATGGCCAGGCCTGTAACACCATTTGAGAGCCTGTATGGAACTTAGACCAGGCTCGTATTCAAGAAGGAAAACATAATGAAACGGAAACAACAAGAGGCAAGGCAAGAAGTGGAGCAAAAACAGGAACGGAAACGAAAACTGCGGCAACAGGAACAGCTGCAAGTGGATCAGCAACAGGAACAGAAACAAAAACCGCAACAAGAAGGACAGCGACTGGTGGAGCAAAAACAGGAACAGAAACGGAAACTGCGGCAACAGGAGCAACTGCGGGTGGATCAGCAACAGGAACAGAAACAAAAACCGCAACAAGAAGAACAGCGCCTGGTGGAGCAAAAACAGGAACAGAAACGAAAACTACGGCAACAGGAGCAGCTACAAGTGGAGCAAAAACAGGAACAGAAACGGAAACTGCGGCAAGAGGAGCAAAAGCAACAGGAGCAGCAACAGGAACAGAAACGAAAACTGCGACAACAAGAGCAGCAACAGAAGAAACAGTAGAAGTTGTAGCCAGTTTCGCAGGCAGGACTGGCGCAGGTGAGCGTCATCGTCCCCTTTTGGGAGGTCGAAGGGCAGGTTGTGCGCTTCGTGGGGGGGAGAGCGGTTAAGCGTTTGCACAGTGATTCAAGGAAGTGTAGCTGGCAGTCAATTTTTCCAGTGTTCCTTTCCGCAGGCGAGAAGCGGCATTCTTGATAAAGTAAGGGTACACATATACAATAAAGCTGCAGCGCAAGTGGTACACTTGTGCCGCAACCATTCAAAATTGTAGGGCTATCTTGAATATTGCCCTTTGAAATGCGGCAAATGATCCTACACCTTTTGATTGTTGCGGTACTGGATGAAACCGTAAAAGGAAAAGATGCGATGGACCTGTACCCAAGAAATTCCAACAAACCCGAGAGCGGTGAAGAGGTCGGCCAGGCCTTGATCCGGCTGATCGAAGAGAACATGGAGATCGAACGCTGGAATTTCCACCTGTCCTATACGAAGCTCGCCCGGCCCAGGAACATAAAGATCATCTACGATTCGGACTGGTGCCGGGTGAAGTTCATGTTCGCGCGCGCTCATTATCCCGATACGGACGAAATCTCGATTGAGTATGGACGCCTGCACGCTCCCAATGAAGAGGCCTTTATGCTGTGGAACGGCGAAGGCTGCCGCTGCTGGCACAGCGTGCTCGATCCGCTGCGCTTCCTGGACCGCCTGACGCCGGCCCAGGCCTACAAACAGGCCATCATGGACAACCGCTTGCCGCCAGCCTTACGCGATTTTAGGAGCTCGAATTATTGGAAGAAACTCCAGGGTGAATATGCTCCCAAAGCGACCATCGTGACGCACTCGATCCTGTGGGAACACTATCAAGGCAAGCTGTTCGAGCTTTTCGACCTGCGCCGTCCTGAGCTGTGGGAGGAGTACAGGGACTTTCTCAAGGAGTATTACGCCTTACTTGGCTTGAAATCCGACTACGGGGTGCCATTCGATTATGTTTGTTGATTGGCCTGTACTTCTACAGGGCAAGAAAGACGGAGGCTGATATGGGGTATTTGTTCATTAGCTATTCCCGCAAAGATAGGAAAGAAGTAGATCGGCTGGTAATGAGTTTGAAAAAAGCTGGCTATGATATTTGGTTAGATAGAGCAGATATTCGCGGTGGGGATGAGTGGCGGGCTCAAATTGTGAACGCCATATCTGGAGCGGATGCTTTCATCATTGTCCTTTCGCCGAACTCGTTTTTGTCTGCTAACGTTAGAAAAGAGCTATCCTTAGCGGAGGGTGCAAAGGTAAAAATCTTGCCCATCACCCTAAAACAAGCAGATATTCCCCCTGAAATGCATTATCAACTGGTTGGATTACAACGTATCGATTTTTCTAAGAGGTTTGACGATGGTTTTTTCGAGTTGCTAGAATCTCTAACGGGTGACAGTGTAAGTGGTACCAAAACCATAAGTAAACCAACAAGCAATGAATTCTCACAGATGGTATTTAAGAAAATTAAATCATATAAATGGATCTTTCTTGGAGCAGCCCTTATTATTGCCTTAGCAATTGTTGGAGCGTTGTCTGGAGAACGTTTCATCGCTGGCAACGCTGATGCGAATTCTACGGACATCAATAACTATCGCATTATGTTTCCAAGAGGTAATAAGGTAGTAATTTTGTGGGAAGGTATGCCTGAAACCGATTTAGTTGAAAGATACTTGAGAGAACAAGGTATCTCCCTAGGCGCGGTTGACCAGGGGACAAAGAGAGCTTTCGGAGCACTCGCACAGCGTAATTCGGAAGATATAAAATACACGCTATGGATTTCCGAAAGCGGTGAATTGTTACCTGGTTATTCTTACGTGGTAGTAGATCCTGGACTAGCGCCTGATGCCAAATATGGTGAATTTCAACTTTTTCAAGGAGATGAAGAATTTTCAATATTTTTTCATGCAACTCAAGACGGAGAACCACAAGGACCCGTAATCCCTGTTGAAGAGCTTGGCGTAGATTGGGATGAAGTTCGAGAAGGTCTTTCGATGGCATTGGAAGAGTTATATGTAGGAAAGAAATATGTGGAATTTGGCGATTTAGGTATTCTTACTGAACAAGACGGAAGTTGGAGATATCAACTCCCATACAAACTGTATGATCGATAAATATCGAATATATGGGAACTTCTGGGAGGATTACAGGGACTTTCTCAAGGAGTATTACGCTTTACTTGGCCTGAAATCTGACTACGGGGTGCCATTTGATTATGTATGTTGATTACCCTGTGCTTTTACAAGGAGTAAATGGCTGTTGATTTTGGGGCGGGAAAATTGTATAGCAAATGCAAAAATTTACATTGGATATGAAAACCATGCAGTTTCAATCCCGGCTGGCTCGATACCACTTCGAGAAATACGTACTGGAAATCGCCATTGCGACTTTGGAACTAGGCGGCGTTGCTTCCAAGCTGGATACGTACCAGTTTTTGCCTCCGATGGATACCTGGAGCTTCCCGAAGTACCCCGGCAGGACCGCCATCCTGCCGCCGGAAGTCGATTTGGTAGACGAACTCAAAACCTTCATCTCGGCGAATGAGCGGTTTTTGAAAGAGCCGGATTGCTGGCTTGGGACCTGGGTCAACCCGCGGACGCATCATTTTTACCTGGACATTACCACCAGTTGCGACGATCTGGATGAAGCCAGGAGAACCGCGCTTGAGCTCAGTGCACGTGCAGGCCGAAAGATCGTGGCGCTCTACAATTCCAAACGGAAGGAAACTGTCTATTTGTGATAGGCGCACCTATAAGGGGAGTGGTCGTATTTAGGTGACAAAAGCTGTTGTATTTTAGGGTGGGAAAATTGATTGAATAATAAGCTTGATTTTGTGCAATAATATTTATGTAGTTTACACATCCGCCCCGCCGGTACCCTTATAGGGTGCTACGTGACCGCAGACCGTTCGGCGGCCTCGCAGAAATGCGGGGGTTATGATCTTGTCTGCCGAGATATAAAACCGTAAGACAGTTGAGGTGAGTCATGGACTTCAAGACGCTGGGAAGACGAGACATCTTCGGTATTCTTCTGCCAGGCATGACACCTGTCCTCATCGGCGCATATGCACTTTATGCGGCACTGGCACCGTTTCAGCTACCAGTCGCAGATATCCTGAAACAGGAGTTCCTAGTGACTGTGCTCCTATTCGCTTCGGCTTATCTGGTTGGCAGCCTGTTAAGGTTGTTTGCGGCGGACAGAGTAGACGAACGATCAAGTAGATACCTTTTGAAGGCATGGCAAAAGGAGTACAGGGGGAGTATTGCAAAGGGTTATGAATCGGAGTTCAGGAAAAAGATGATGGAATTCCTGAGAGGCGATGACATGCCGGAAATTCCAGTAGGCTTCGATGATTGGCTTTGGTTGGCAGACAAATTCCCGTATGTCGCTTGGCAGAACAGGTTCTGGAGATCTCATGGTTTCCAGGAAGTTCTTGATTTCTTCCAGCAGAACCACAAGACCAAGATGTGGCCGCGGAGCCAAGCATCTCCAAAGAGCTTTTTTAACTACTGCAAGCTGGCCATCATTGATGGCGGCGGAACACTCGCTGACGAAGTGAACACAGCCGAAGGTGCTACAAGGTTCTTTGCCGGAACTTTCACCGGTATGAGGCTGTCTATTTGGTTGTTGTTAGTCTCTTTTCTTGTTCAGTTGCTTGTGATTGTCGGACTAGCGCTTGCCCAGGGAGCAGATAGTAGTATCACTTTGGCGTTGGACTGGACAGTACAGAGCATCCATCTGGCACTGTCACTTGTGCTGATATTGGCTTTGTTATGGATGTGTCGCCAGATCATAGAGCGGTTTAGGACTATCCGACAAAAGGAAGCAGAAACCGTGTTTCATGCCTTCTATCTTTGTGCCACACGACCCTACAGGCAAGAAGAAGAAAAGTTGAAAGCCGCCTACCGATTAATGTAAGTGTCCAGGGGCAGGCAGCCGGGTTTGTTCCTCGGGCTGCAGCGGGGACGGGTCGCATTTGGTGACAAAAGCTGTTGTATTTAGGGTGGGAAAATTGATTGAACCATCCGCGTGATTTTGTGCAATAATAACAAATGGAGGGCAGAGGTGTCCATCTAGACAAGGAGATCAAAGAGATGGGAACGAGAGAACAACTTGAACACTTAGCCGCTAAAGTTGATGAGTGGAAAAAGGAAAAAGAAAGACAAGCAAAAAAATACAGGCAAAGAGCATTTGCAGTCCGCTTGGCTTCTGCAATTCTGGGAGCGCTGGTTACCATCTTTTTGGGAGTACATGTTGATACTCCGAATGATCAACTGTTGAAGAATCTTGCTCTGGTGTCCGGCGCTCTCATCGCTGTTGTAAACGCCATTGAGAGCTTTTCAAGAGACCGCGCCCTCTGGCTTGGGCGTCAAATGACGTTGTTGAAATTATATGACCTGGAAGATCAAATAGAATTTGTCAAAAAAGGGCTGGGAGAAAGTGATAACATCTCAAGGGAGAAAATCAACAAACTTTTTGAAGACTATCGCAAGATCTGGCAATCAGCCTCAAGAGAATGGGAAGATTTATATCAAGAAGAACTCAAGGAGAGCCAGGGGGACATACCCGGGCGCTCTGCTGGTTGAACCGTTCCAGCGCAGGTTTCTCCTTCTCAGGCGCTGCCTTTGGCTGGCATCAGTGTGAATCTCGAATGATTGATCTGCGGGATGCAACCGGTGCGGCAGAGCTAGAACTTCCTGACACATGTGCTAGTAGATCATTCCTCGGCATCCTTCGGGGAGTGGTTATAATTATTTTGGAACAAATAACTGTTGATTTTTGGGAGAGAAAATTGTATAGTATTTGCAGGATAGATATGGTGGTTTTATTGTCACACTCAATGGTGGTGCATTGGGTCTAAAGGAAAGATGGGTAATGGATACCATATATATTGCTAGCCTAATTGATTATATAAGGATAGCAGATCATCAAAAAGTAAGATACTTTCGTGGCGTCACGAAAGTAGAATATGACCTGACCCCTTCTGTTGCAAGAAAGTGGGAAGGTGTGGAATTTTTTCCAAGTGAGAAAGATTTATTTAATAATTTCAAAAACGAAGCTCAACCGTATCTAAATCCACCTTTATCTCGCGATAATCACTGGGAATGGCTCATGCTTGCACAGCATCACGGAGTACCAACGAGGTTACTGGATTGGACCTCAAATCCTCTTGTAGCTCTCTATTTTGCTTGTGAGAAAGATCATGACTTTGATGGGAAAATATTCAGATATTCAACCCTTCCACTCTTAGATCATTACAAATACAAGGATCCGTTTGAT
Source organism: Anaerolineales bacterium (assembly GCA_016928525.1). The sequence goes on from JAFGKO010000218.1 coordinate 25,151, forward strand.
ATTCCACATGATGGTTTTATCAATCCTCCTCATATCTCACCACGTATCTCTGCACAATCAGCCCTTTTTTCGATTAGTAAAGATCCATCAGAGCCACTCCCCGAATGTGTAAGACATAAAACAATAATCATAGGTGCTCAGTTTAAGAAAGATATTCTTAAAGAACTCGATCGATTTGGCATCAATCCGGCTACAATGTTTCCTGGTTTGGATGGTGTCGCTCAAAAGCTTAAATACGAATATTTAATTATGAGGGATATACTTGTCACTAAAGATGCGATTGAACTAGCAAAAAGAAGAAAGGAAGCAGAGAAAAAGTGAAACCATGATACATAGGAACTGCAGGAATGCATCAAGCACCTGCATAAAATGCCGACCGAAAAAGGATCGTACTGGGAGACCATCCCTGCATTGGAGCAAGTTCAGGTCGTGTGTGTTGTCGAAGAGGTAATCAATCTCTTTCACAATATGTCCATTGCGTTTGAGAGAATGAAGGGATGACTAGATCAATTTGCTTCTTCTTGATCTTTGCATGGAGTTTGGTTATGAGGAATAAGATCAAGGAGGATATTCTGTGAAACGAGATCTTGATCTTGTCCGGAAAATCTTATTTCTTGTGGAAGATAAGCCGGATATTCACAGGCCAATAAATTCAAAGTCCTTTGATCTTCCCGACTGGTCTGCCGCTGAAATTAACTATCATTTATTGCTCCTTGTCGAAGCTGGTTATTTGGAGGGACGGGCCGAGCCGTACGAAAGCGACGCGAATGTATTTATTACTCGCCTAACCTGGCCCGGCCATGAATTTCTCGAGGCTGCCCGAGATGATGGTCGCTGGAAAGAAGCCAAATCTGTCGTTAAATCAGTTGGAACATTCACGTTTGATATTCTTAAAGCCATCTTGATAGATCTTGGAAATCAGGCCATCCGTTCTTCACTTGGATTACCACCAGTTTGAATGTCTATTGCAATAATAGGGCTCTTTATGGAAACACAATTAATGTCTGGGAGAGAATGCACAATGCCATTCTATGACTCTGGGCGGTAAGCCAATCCGCTTAATGAGGGAGGTGGATGAGTCCATACCGGAGTGGCCGATACAATAATTGAGTGCATCTACTGTCTCGGGAAGGTGAGAAAAATGGGTAGTGACAAGAATCTGGATGAGAAAAAAATTGAATTTTTAATCGAAGCTTACAAGATACGCGCGCAACTATATAGTGACTTGACCAGCCGGATGTGGTCCAGGTTCAATTATCTGCTAACTGCAAATGCAGCCTTATTTGGTCTTTTTTTTAATTTTTGGATTGATAGTGATGTTGTGGATGGTATCTTTTGGTTTCCCGTTGTGGGCATCATAATTTCTATGGTTTGGTTCGTTCTTGGAGCGCAGGACCGATATTACTTTGAGGCCTTTCGGGCACAAACTCGGGAGGTGGAAAGCGAAATATCGAATGAACTAGGGGTGATCAATTTGAAGGGAAAAGAATTTGGGAGCGCAGCAGTTGTAAAAAAAGACTTCTTAACCTGGCATTGGAAGTTCGGTAGTTTGAGCCGTTTGCCAGCCTTGGTTCCATTTTTATTTGTTTTAATATGGATCCTGGTCTTCCTGATTGTTCTTAATACCGTGGGAAATATATAAGCTTTTTCAATTAGGAATCAATGCGACAACCCATCCGGGCTGAAGCAGGGGTTATAGTCCGCGCCTAAGATCAGGCGGTAGTGTACCGGGCTGTCCGCGTCGGGCAGGGAGGCCAGGTTGGCGGGTTGCAGTCCCAGGATGGCGAGCACGGTATTGTTGCGGTCTGGGTCGGTGACGGCGTTCAGGTCCACCAGGGTGCTGTAGCCGTAATCCTGCCGGTCAGCGGGGGCGATTTGGGTTTCGTAGCCGGCGTAATTCAAGCGGGAAGCGGCCAGTTCGGCCAGGCCTTCGATGGACGTACCGTTCTGGATTTCGATCACGAAGGCCTGCCGCTCGGCAGCGCGCTGCGAGGGCGCCATAGCCTCCTGCAACATGGCCGACATGAGTGCTTCATTGGGCAGTTGCACGGACGCGCCGCCGTCCGTGGTCCAGGCGCTGACCAGCGGCGGGCGGATGTAGTAGCTGCGGAAATCGGCGTTAGTCAGCTTTGGCGCATACAATGCCAGTTGCAGCATCTGCGTCAGCGTGATGTCGGTCTCGACGATGGTGGTCAGGTCGTTATATAAAGCCGGGATGCGCGCGATGGTGCCGGTCTGCAACACGCGCGCGTAGATGGCCCTTAAGGTCTCCTGCTGGCGGCGTCCGCGGTCGAAGTCGCTGGAGCGCATGCGCGAGCGCGCGTACCACAGCGCCAGGTCGCCGTCCATGTGCACCACGCCCGGCCCGACCGTGTACAGCCACCAGTTGGCTTCGAGTTCAGGATTGTAGCTGGGGTCGATCAAGCGCCAGTCGGTGTAGGGACAGGCCACCGGCACGTCGATGCCGCCCAGCGTGTCGATGATGTGCCGGAAACCGTCGAATTCCACCATAGCGGTGTGGTCGATCTGCACCCCCAGGTTGTACAGGATGGTGTCCTTGAGCAGGCCCGGCCCGCCGCCGGGGTAGCCGTAACTCTCGCCGTGCTGGTAAGCCGTATTGATGCGCTGGTTGCCCCACTCCGGGATGTAAACCCACAGATCGCGTGGAATGGAGATCAACGAGACCTGGCCCTCCCTGGGCCGCAGCATGGCGATCACCATCGTATCGGTGCGGAACGAACCGCCGGGACGCCGGTCCGAGCCGATCAGCAGGAAGTTGACCGTCTCCTGGCCGTCCAGCGGCGCGACGGGCGTCAACGCCAGGTTGGGGTCCAGCGTGGGCAGCGGGGCCGGGCTGGGGAGCGCTGCGACGGCTGGTTCGGGCGTAGGGGTATCCGGGATGAAGGGCGGGTTGGTCGGCGTGGGCAGGATGGTGCCGGTCGGCGTGGGGAAGACCGGCTGGAAGGGCGTGGGGGTGGGTCCCAGCGCAGGCTGGAAGGGAGTAGCAGTCGGGCTGGCGTCCGGGTGGACGGTGACGAAGGTAAACGGCAGGGAAGCTTGATTGGCAGGCGGGTCCCCGCAGGCCGTGAGGCTGATGAGGGTTAACAGGCCGAGGAGAAGCGTTGCGCGCTGGAGGGAGGGATTCATCGGTGCATTCATCACTTTGGGCCCCGCATGGCGGCGCAATTTACGCTCAAGGGGTGGTTGACTGGGATGTTTGGGTGGGGAAAGCGGTGACGGTAGCGGTGGCAGGCGGGGTTGCGGTCGGAGGCGGGGAGGCTGTAGACGTGGCCGTCCCGGTCGAGGTGCCGGTCGGCAGGCTGGTCGAGGTTGGGATGTCTGTCGGCATAAATGTAGCCGAGGCCGTCCCTGTCAGGGTGGGGAAGACGATGACGACCGGGGTGAGCGTCGCGGTGGCGGTGGCGCGCGGCGTGCGCGTGACCACATTGGGCACCCAGAGGGTCTGGCCGGTGACGAGGTTGTACTGGTTGGCCACCATGCAGTTGGCAAACTGGAGTTGGGAGAGGCTCACGCCATAGGCCTGGCTCAGGCTGTACAGGGTGTTACCGGGCTGCACGCTGTAACGGATCCAGCCGGCTGGCGGCCCGCAAGGCACAGGCGTATGGGTGGGGATGGGGGGAACGTACAGGATGGAGCCGGTCGGCAGATCGTTCGAGAACAGACAATTGGCTGCCAACAGTTGTTCGCGTGTGGTCTTGTAACGGGAGGCGAGCGTCAGCAGGTCATCGCCGGGTCCCACAGTGATCGCCACCCAACCAGATGGCGGCGGGCAGGAGGTGGGCGGCGGGACGGTCGCGGTTGGGGATGGAGAAGGAGGGATAGTTTCGGTGATGAATGCGAGCGATGGGGAGGTGGGTGTAGGGAAAGAGACGACCGGCGCCTGAGTATCAGTGGGCGTTGGGACGACCGGGACATAGCTTTCGGCCAGCGCCAGGGAGATGCCCCCTATGACCAGGGCGGCAGAGAAGGCAGCTAACAACAGCCCCCCTCCCAACTGGCGCAACGTATCCATGCTTAGCCCTCTTTGTTCATGGGCAGCAGCACGCTGAACGTGGAGCCCACGCCCGCCTCACTTTCCACCCAGATGCGACCGTTCTGCGCTTCGGTCAGCGTTTTGGCGATCGACAGGCCTACGCCGGTATCGCCCACCCCTTGAATGAGGACGTTATCTGCGCGGTACAAGCGGGAGAAGGCGCGCGGGATGTCTTTGGATGGGATACCCCCGCCCGTATCCGTCACCTGTAACATGACATATTCCTGGCCGCCCTCGGTTCGAGTCTGGACCTTGAGCGTGATCGTGCCTTCGATGGGCGAGACCGCGCCTGCGTTTTGCAGCAGGTGGATTAGGATTTGTTGCAAAGCTTCCCGGTCCGCATAGATGGATTGGATCTTCTTGGGCAGGTCGAGGTGCAGCGTGATGTTCTTCTCGCGGATCTGGCTGCTGGTGTAGGCCATGGCGTTGTCGATGATCGCGTTCAGGTCGACCGGCTCAGGCTTGAGTTCGGTCAGTCCCGTTTCCAGGTTGGTGACCTGGATCATGTCATCGACCAGGGTGCCGATGCGTTCGGTGGAAGCTTTGATGCGTTCCACGAATTTGCGTTGCAACGACCCCAGGATGCCGACCGATTCGCCCAGCAGCAAGTCGGTGTACCCGACGACCGAGGACATGGGCTGGCGCAAATCCTGTGCAATCGAAGCGATGACCTCGGACTGCTCGGTGGAATATGTGCTGGCCTGTCCCTTTTCGATTTGCAGCAGCTTCATGTTGGCATCCGCCAGTTCGTTTTGCAGGCGAGCGGCCTGTCCCAGCGCGGCGCGCAGCTCGGCTTCGATGAATTCTGCGTCCTTACCCAATGCCGCCCCTTGCGCCTGGCTGGCTTTGCGCAATTCCTCGTTCTCCTGTTGCAATTCTTCGATCTGTCTTTGGGATTCCTGCTGCACGACCAAAAGGGAGGCAATTTTTTCATCCACTGCGGGATCTTTACCAGCCTGCTTGCGGGCATTTTCCAGTTGTTTTTGGAGTTCTGTGTTTTGCATCCCCAGGTCGGCAAGCTGATTCCTGACATTTTCCAGGGCGGTTTCAGTCTCCTGTTGCTTTTGCTCGATGGCTTTGATCCGTTGGCTGCGTTGCATGATGGGAACAAGCGCCGTTGAAATGTTACCCAGGAACGCCTGGTCTTCTGCCCTCCAGGCGCGTTCAGAATAGGGGGAGAGCACCATGATAGCGCCCAGCGACTCTTTTTCAGGAGTGAGAATGGGTACCGTCATCATGTGACCGGGGTTGCTCAAGCCTAGCAACTCGCCCAAACCTTTGACGTCGGCTGAGGTGCTGCTGGCGGGCAATCGCAGCGCACGTCCGCGCTGCATGGCATTGGTCAGCATGGGCATGGAACTCTTGCTCAGGCTCGAGCCTTCCAGGCTTTCTTCCCGGATCAAGTCGTAGCCGCTGGAAATTACCAATTGATTATTATCATCGTTTAGATTGATCAGGAAACACAGGTCCGCCAGCATGGTCTGGGCGATCCCGCGTGTAACGGCCTGACTGACCTTATCGGAGTCGGTTTCGGCCGCCAGGGCCAGCAGGGCGTGGAAGGTTTTCGGATCGGTGCTATAGTGACGCCTTTCATCGACAGGCGCATCCTGTTTGATGGTCGTTGGCCGGTCTTGAGAAGGCATGGGGAAACGCTGCGGCAGCGTCATCAGGAAGGGGTATACCGCCATGTAAGCTACGCGTACGATGCCGGGATAATTCCCGCCGTCGCGCCCGAAGATGATCTGCAAGGTATGGCCGAGGAGCGCCAAAATAAGCACCGCAAACCCGTTCCCCCAGCCGTTTGGCCGCCGTGCAAACAGGAGCAGGATGCCGGTTGCTATGAAGCCCAGGGAGGCGATCTGCCAGATAAGATCTTGTATGGTCGTGTTGTAAAGCGTGCCGGGCGGCGCTCCCCCCCAGGATGCCAAGCTGAGCGCCAGCGCCGTCACAACGAACAGGGTCAGCAGGATGGTCGCGGCATCGGCTGCACGGCTGGGCTCCGGGAAAACCCACAGCCAGATTAGCCAGATCAGGCTGATCAAGGTCATAGCCCGGTCGAGCGGAGGCAGGAACACGGTCAGGTTGAGGATGCCCTGCCAGCCCAATCCGCTGATGGCAAACAACAGCACTTGTGGCACCATCAGGATGGTCAGGCCGAGGACCGTCCGGCGGGCTTGTGGGAAGGCGCTGATGCGCCAGTGGATGAAGGCGGCTTGCAATGCTCCCGAAATCGAGAACACCAGCACGAGATGGTAGATGAGATTTCCCGGGGGATCTGCGAGTAAAGAAAATGCTTGTGTAAAAAGGCCCATAGTTACAAAGGATTATACTGCTATTCTTGCCATTCCAATTCGAACTCACCGATACGCACCGTGTCCCCTTCCTCGATGCCGGCTTTGCGTAACGCCTCTTCCACGCCCAACCGCTCCATCAACTTTTGGAACCTGCGCATCGAGCCGTAATGTTCCCAGTAAGTCATGGCTGCGGCGCGCTCGATGGCCTTACCTGTGACGCGCCAACCAGCGTCGTCTTCGCGGCTGATGCTGAACTCACGCGGGTCTGCTTCGGGACGATAGACCGGCATGGGCGCTTCGATCTCTTCGAGCGTGGGGGCTTCCGCCAGCTTCCCGGCCGCCTCGAGCAGCACTTCGTGGACGTTCGTGCGCGCCAGCGCGGAAATGGTCAGCAGTGTGACCCCGCGCTTTTTCATCTCTTTCTTGATCCCGGCCAGTCGTTCCTGCACTTCGGGCTGGTCTATTTTATTCAAAACCACGATCTGTGGTTTTTTGGAAAGATGCGGGTCGAAGAGCGCCAGTTCGCTGTTGATCTGGCTGTAGTCGGCCACAGGGTCGGAGGAGAGCCCGTCTAAAAGATGGATCAGCACCCGGGTACGCTGGATGTGACGCAGGAATTCGTGACCCAGCCCCGCGCCCTCGTGCGCGCCTTCGATCAACCCGGGGATGTCGGCCAACACCACCGTTGTGTCTTCGTCGATGTTTGCAACGCCCAGGTTGGGCTCCAGCGTGGTAAAGGGATAGGGGGCGATCTTGGGCCTGGCGTTGGTCAGGACAGTCAGCAACGTGGATTTGCCCGCGTTGGGGAGGCCGACCAGCCCGATGTCGGCGATCAGCTTGAGTTCCAGTTTGAGGCGCTTTTCTTCGGCGGGTTCGCCCTTCTCCGCGGTGCGCGGCACCTGGACCGTCGAGCTTTTGAAATGGGTGTTGCCGCGCCCGCCGCGCCCGCCCTTGCAGACGGTCAGTCGCTGGCCGGGTTCGGTCAGGTCGCCCAGTAGGGACGGGGCTTCCCCGTCTAAAATCTCGTACACCACCGTTCCCGGCGGGACGTAGATGACTAAGTCTTCGCCGGAGCGACCGTACATGTTTTGTTTCGCGCCGGGACGGCCGTCTTCGGCCAGGAAACGTTCTTTGTGACGGAAGTTGAGCGTGTTGAGCGTCGGCTTGACTTCCAGGATGACGTCACCACCCTTGCCGCCGTCGCCGCCATCCGGGCCGCCGCGCGGAACGTATTTCTCCCTGCGGAAGTGCACGACGCCGTTTCCGCCCTTGCCGGATTTTACATGGATTTCTACCTGGTCGATGAACATAAGGTCTCACAAGTCTCTTTGTCTGACATGTCTAACAGGTTGGATTATACAGGATGAAAGGCTTTTGGACGCTGATAAATGCAGACGAACGCAGATTTATGACCAGCGGAATCTGTGTTCATCTGCGTCTGTTTTGCTACTTCTTGCTATAATCACCATACCGATGAACTGGCACAAAACTACTCTCGAAATCTCCACTCGTGGTAAAGGACTGCACGACATCACCGAGATGATCCGTTCGCAGTTGCGTGCCTGGGGTGTACGTGAAGGCATGTGCTTCCTGTTCCTGCCGCACACCAGCGCCTCGCTGGTCGTCAGCGAAAACTGGGACCCGACTGCCCGCGCCGACCTGAAAACCTTCATGGAACGCCTCGTCCCTGAACAAGAGGCCTGGCACACCCACGACCTGGAGGGTCCCGACGATGCGACTTCCCACATCCGCGCCATGTTGACCGATACCAGCCTGACCATTCCTGTGGACAATGAGAACTTGTCTATGGGAACCTGGCAGGGGATTTATCTTTTCGAGCACCGCGCCCGCCCACATCGACGCAAGGTATTGATGCGCGTACTAAGCGTGGAATAACCATTCCAAATAAAAGAATCGAATGATTTCTCATCCGATTCCCGAATTTCGAATCCCGTTATTTCTTCTTTCCAAATTTCTTCTCAAATGATTTTGCGGTGACAGCAGGCTAATCACCTGTAGCTCATTGTATGACCTCGCAATCGATAAAGGTGGTGGAGCCGGGATCGTCAATGCAGATGTCGATATCCTTTGGGCGTTTGCCGCCATCCAACATGTCGATACCGGGGCCGCCAACCAGGATGTCGTTGTCATTGTCACCATAAAGCATATCATTACCATCTCCCCCAATAATACAGTCATCGCCGTTTTTTCCATCGATCGAGTCATCCCCTGTTGTGCCCAAGATCAGCTCATTTGCGTTGGAACCAGTGCAATATCCCCCGCTACATACGATAATTGCAGTCAAATTGTAGCGAATGCTATCGCATTCGGGCGGGGCAAGTAGACTGGCGGGGAGGGCTGAACTCTGATCCATCAAACGCGTTTCTGGGACAATGTTGGCTGCTGCCAGCACCGTGATTGCACTGATCAGGATGATGGTCAGCAAAATAACAAACGTGAATAGCCCAATCCTTTTTCTGCTCATGTTTTATCCTTCGCGTTGATAAGGCGTTTTTTGGGCTTCGGATTGGCAGGCGTCATACTCAAGCGGAAGAGCTCTCCGATTTCTTGAGCCGGGGCAGGCCGCCCGAGCAGGAATCCCTGTCCGGATGAGCCGGCCTTTGCCAGGAAATCCCTTTCCTCATTCGTTTCTACACCTTTGCCCACGACGTTCAACCCCAGGGCTGTAGCAACTGCGATCATCCTTTGCACACCGTTCAGCTCGGTTGAGTCGCTCATTTGCTGAACCAACAGGTGATTCATCTTTATACTGTTGATCGGCAACTGACTGATTGACAAAAGTCCTAAATCGCCAACAAAATCATCAATTGTGATATGAATCCCTAGCTCCTCTAATTTTTTCAATTGCAGCAATGCTTTCGGCGCATGGCCTGTCATTTTCGCTTCGGGGATTTCGATTTGCAGCCAGTTCGGGTCCGTGCCCGTCATTTGCAGGATGCGCTGGACGAGTTCGGCGGGTTCACGATCCAGGGTGTAAGTCGAAAGATTGACCGCTAATTTCAGGTTGAAACCCGCATCTTGCCACCCTCTGAGTTGCTTACAGGCGACTTGCATGACCCACTCGTCCAGTTTTCCAATATCACCGGTCGTCTCGGCTTTTTGAATGAATTCCCCGGCTGGGATCATACCGCGCTGAGGGTGTTGCCAGCGTAGCAACGCTTCGACAGAGGTGATCTGGCCATTCGTAAGAGAAACAATGGGTTGGTAATATACCTGGAATTCGCCCAGTTCCAGCCCGCGTTGGATATCGACGTGGAAATCCTCCGCGAATCCAGGGGTGATCTTTGGTTGTCGCTTGCCTTGCGAATAGACATAGGAAATGCCATCCAGGTGTACGAAGTAATGATCGACGCTGTCCTGGGTTTCATGCAGGATCAGCATGTTATGCTTTTCGGCAAGTTTGGCCAGGTCGTCGATGGAATTTACGTCGATTGACTGTGTGCTGGTGCGCAGACTGTTTTCTTCTACGTCGATGATCAGTGGGTCGTATTTCAAACGAACGAAGGTTTCCTGATCGGTACGAGCGATATTGTCCAATTGCAACCATAACACCGCCAGGCCGCTCAGTGAGAGCACCAGTCCGATCACAGCGATTGTGCGCAAAATGGGCACATTGAGTTCTGCCCCAAAAAACGATACTGTATTTTGGATGCGTTTCTCTTCGCGCAAGCTGTTCGCTTCACTCGGATTCAGCAGGTTCGCGTCTTCATTTGGACCAGCTAAATAGAATTGTGTGCGGTCATACTGGAAGGTTAGATTGGGTTCGAAGGTGGAATCCAGTGCGCGGCCTGCAATCAGGCCGGCCACGTGTACGCGCGGGTCAATGGATAAAATATAAACGCCTGGGCGCGCCGACGTGATCTCTTCAACAGATTCGACCAGTTTCACAACTTCGCATAAATTCAATCTTGCCTGAGTGTTAAAGGCATTCCCGCTGAAGGGCGTCTGTTCCTGTAAGGGAATGGTGCGCTGCCATCCGCTTTGCGGGTGCGCCAACACAGCGGTCAATTGATAACTCCCGCCAATGTTTTCTGGCGCAACAGCAGCCAGGGAGTAATTAAAAGCGATTTCAATCGAGCAAGTAAGCGAAGGGAAAATCGGTTCCCCGCTGCGGATTGTGGTCGTGTCATAGACGCCTGCGGGTGCCGCAGCAGAGTACGAGAAGAATCCCAGGTGTTGGTAGCCGATCTCATCGGATATCATCTGTGTAGCCGGGCGGGTGAAAGACAGGATACCTAGGAGAAGCGAAAGAAAGGCTACCACAGCCAGGGCAAAGAAAAGGGTTTCCATGCTGTTTCTGCCTTGTCCGCCATTTTGTCCAGAGTCCCGGCCTATCGACAGAATGTCCGTATTTTGAGTACGGTTCCTGGAGAATCTCTCCATTAACTTCCCGAAGCGTGCATGTTGGCCTAAAGTCGCCAATCCTTTGCGAATGTTTAGCTCTGTTTTTCTTGAATTTTCTTTCATGGGTTGTTTCTCTCGCCTTTTTGAAACGAATAATGTTGCTGCGGCCATACTGCCAATCAATCCTGCGAAAATTGCCATATAGATTGGCTCGCGCAGTTTTTGCATGTATGTGCCAAAATTTGGGAGGTGTACCCACAGCTTGCCAAGAACCTCCTGGCGAGTGGGCTCATATTTGTCGATCCATGCGTTATTATCACCTTGTAACACGAAGCGCCCGTTTTTTTTAGCAATAATGCGATGAATAACGTAACGATCTATATCAGCATTTTGGTAGGCCACTACGTCCCCAACCTGGTAGTCGGAAGACTTGTGCACAATGACCAGGTCACCAAAGTGTAAATTTGGCTCCATGCTTTGCCCCGCGATGACTACATACGCTGCCAGGCCGCCAGCCTGGATGGGCGCCAAAGAAATCCAGATGGCGGCCATCAATGCAAACCAGAGGGCTGTAAGTAGGGCCAGAGATCGACGATGGTAGATCGACATTCGAAAAATTATACTTTTATGAGGAAAAAAAGAACCTGTCAGTTGCGTTGCCCTTGCGGGGGTTGCCGGTGACAGGTCCATTTATTTACTTTTGCCAGGAAGTTCTGGCAGCGCTCATACTTGTATCGCGCGAGATTTAATGCCTCTTACTGGGCGGCAATGACGCGGAAGCTGGCTGCATCTAGGGCGGTAACGCCAGTGAAGGTGCAGGTCCAGTGGTTGCCGGTGTTGCTGCAAGAGTCCGCGAAGGTTTCCACGGTGCCGTCGGATATGCTGGTCACTACTTCAGAAGCGGTTGCATCCAGGTCAAATTCGACCGATGCAATCAGGGAAGGGGTGGTTGCGTTGAGGTTGTAGGTGACACCAGAAACAGTGTAACCGCTGACTGTGTTGCTGCCATCACCTGCTTTACCGGCATCGGCAAGCGTGTTGCTGGCTGCCAGCGCATAGGCTGTGCTTGCAAAGGCCAGCGCAATGGCCAGGATGATGATACTGCGGAAGATACGTGAGTGAAACATTTATTAACTCCTTTTGAATAATATTATGTTGTCCCTATAATACAAAAAGAGATAAATTCTGTCTGTCGGGAATCCTTGATTTTGTCCTTACAGATTTGAAAGCTTATGGGTGTATTCTTGCGAATTGGAATGGAAAGGTGAAATTAGTCTATGGGGGTGATGCCGTGTTTGATTGCAAAACGGACCAGTTCTGGCAGGTCATGCACACCCAATTTCCCCATCAGGCGGCTTCGATACGTCTCAACAGTTTTAGGAGATAATTCCAGTTTTTCGGCAATCGCTGCACTGGAATGACTCTCGACAGTGAGTTGTAGCACTTCCCGTTCACGCATGCTAAGCATATCGAGCGGACTATATATCTGTCGATTTTGCATGTGCGCTTCCATAACCGTATCCCGGATACTGGGGCTTAGGTACCGGCGACCCAAATGTACGGCCCGGACAGCGGAAATCACTTCTGCCCCAGCCGATTCTTTCAACAAATATCCTTGTGCGCCTGCTTGAAGGGCGCGAAAAATGTGCTCCAGGTCCGAGTGTATCGAGAGGATCACGATCCCGGTTTCGGGTAAGGTTTCGTGGATAATCTGCGCAGCTTCGATGCCGTTCAATTCCGGCATGGTGATATCCATCACCGCCACATCCGGTTTCACCCTGGTGATGCCCTCGATAGCTTTTTTACCGTCCTCTGCCTCACCGACAACTTCGATGTCGTCCTGGGATTCGAGCAAGATGTGCAGTCCGTCGCGGAGAACACGATGATCATCGACCAGGAACACGGTGATCTTCATTGTGTTTTTCTCACCCGGACAGCTATCTGTGTTCCCTGCCCCGGTACGGACCTGAGCAAGAACTCCCCGTTGATGGCTCTTGCACGTTCTCGCATATTGGTCACCCCCCAATGAGCCGGGGAGCTTGCGCCTGGTTTTTTGGTATCGAAACCTACGCCGTCATCGGTCACGGTCATCAGGATATTGCCCTGGCTTTCAAGCAGTTCAATATTCACTTGAGATGCTTTAGCATGTTTGGCAACATTATTTAGCGCTTCTTGAGCGATACGGAACAGGGCAATTTCTAATTCAGATGGAAGTCGTGTATCTTTCAAGTATTGGTCGTCAACTTTGACTGCAATGTTTGTGCGCCGGGTATATTGCTCGCTGTACCAATAGAGTGCAGCAGCCAATCCGTACTGATCCAGCATTGGCGGGCGAAATTCTGCCATGATCGAACGCATGCGTGCCACACTCTCCTGGACCAATTTTTCTGTATCCGCAAGACGGGAAATTACATCTTTAGAAATCGTTTGAGGCAAGAGTGTTTGTATGATGTTCAAATTGATGTTGATAGCGGTCATATCCTGCCCTACCCGGTCGTGCAATTCTTTTGCAAGATGCCTGTACTGGTTTTCTTGCATTTGAACCAATTGTTGGGAAAGACCACGCAACTGGGTTTGGCTCTCGGTGAGTTGTTCGAAAAGATGTGCATTTTGTATGGCAAGCGCGATTGACCCTATCAGGCTCCCAACAAACGAAATTTCGTCCTCGGAGTATGGAATTCCATGTTCCCTGCCTATTGCCAGCATACCCAGGGGATGGTTGCCTACTTGTAAGGGAAACACTTCCAGCGCTATGAGGCCTTGCTCGCCAAGTTGTAGCGCAAATTCGGGCGGAAGTAATTCTCGCCCCATCTCCTTTGTAATTTCTTTCGCCGAATATCTCTCTCCCTTAAGAATGCTGTTGGCTATGGCGTTCCCTTCAACGGAAATGGTACGATTGAGTAACTGTGTGCGTTGACGCGTCAGGCTCTCAATGTCGCGGTCCGTAATGGCCTGGACCTCCATAAAGGTCAAGTCTGTGGTGAAGAGCGCGATCAGACAGGTATCTCCGATCAAGTCAGAAATTGTGGTTGTGATGTGTTCGAGCAAATGCTCGTAATCCTGGGTATCTTGCATCAGGTGGTGGGAAAGGCTTGCCTGTATTTCAGCCCGTCGTTTGTCTTCGGCTAATTTCTGATTGAGCGCCTCCAATTCTTTTGTGCGCTCGCGAACCTTAAGTTCCATTTGCCCTGTAAACTCGCGCACTTGTTTTTCTGCTTGTTTGTGCTCGGTGACATCCTGACCGATGATGATCAGGCGTCTTACTTTATCTCCGCTTGTGATAGGAATCGAACGGACATGGATGAAGCGCTCTCCAAAGAGAGCGTCGCTCTCATGGATTGTCTTTTTGCTGACCGCCTCGTGCACCCATTCTCTGATTGGAATCCCGGAAGGTGTGAGTAATAGGAATAAGTTCTCACCGGTAAGTGATTCTGCGCTCCGGTCCAACCATTTGGCGCTGACGTCGTTCGCAGCCAGGATGATCCCATTTGCTTCGATCAACAAGATCGATTCCGAAGTGGATGTGAACAAAATCTCCAAATCCTGTTGGACATTTGCCAACAGGCTGGCTGTGTGCATGGAGCGAGGCTGTTTGGGAGCGACCATATATATTAAGATAAGCTAATCTGAGTTTGTAGACACTTACATCATCATGACAGAAATCGCCGGGGAATGATCTGCCAGTGCAAGGCGCTAAAGTGGGTTTTGAAGATTGTGGAAGTATACAGAACAGAAGAGTCGGACGATTTCTCATCCGACTCTAGATTTCCAATTCTCGCTACTTCTTTCCAAACTTCTTCATTAGCAGATCCGCCAGCGTTGGCTGGCCGATCTCTTGCAGTTCATAGCGCACGCGCTGGTAGGGCTTATTGATCTTGATCACGCGCGTCAGGTCGATGGGCGTGCCCACTATTACCATGTCTACGTCTGCTTTGGCGATGGTGGCTTCCAGGTCGCGCATCTGCGCGTCGCCGTAGCCCATGGCGGGCAGGATCGGGCCGGTCTTGGGATACTTCTCGTACGTCGCTGCAATCGACTTGACCGCGAACGGGCGCGGATC
>JAFGKO010000219.1 GCA_016928525.1 Anaerolineales bacterium
AAAATGCTCCGATTTCACCACCCATTCCTGCAAGAGCGGTAAGGTTTGGGGGTCCTCGCGATAGTGTTCTGCCAGCGCCTCTACGGCTGCACTTCGCACTTGCCAATCCTTGTCTTGCACCGCGTGCTCTCGCAAGAGCGACAAGGTTTCGTCATCCTCGTGATAGTATTTTGCCAGCGCCTTCACGGCTGCACTTCGCACCTCACCATTCTCATCTTGCATCGCGCGCTCCCGCAAGAGCGACAAGATTTCGTCATCCTCGTGATAGTACTTTGCCAGCGCCTCCACGGCGGCACCTCGCACCCACTCATCCTCATCTTGCATCGCGTGCTCTCGCAAGAGCGACAAGGTTTCGTCATCTTCGTGATAGTATTTTGCCAGCGCCAACACGGCGATGCTTCGTATTTCGGAATTATCATCTTGCACCACGCGCTCCCGCAAGAGTGGTAAGGTACCGGCATCCTCACGATAATGTTCGATTATCGCCGACACGGCGGCTCTTTGTGCATTGGGATCATCTTGCACTGCGCACTCTCGCAAGAGCGGCAAGGTTTGGACATCTTCGTGATAGTATTTTGCCAGCGCCTTTACGGCTTCACCTCGCTCACCAGAATGCTCCGATTTCACCACCCATTCCCGCAAGAGCAGCAAGATTTCGGCGTCTTCGTGATAGTATTCTGCCAGCGCCGACACGGCGGCACCTCGCACTACACCATTCTCATCTTGCACCGCGCGCTCCAGCAAGAGCGGCAAGGTTTGGGCATCTTTGTGATAATGTTCTGCCAGCGCATCCACGGCGGCACGACGCACCCAGCCGCTGGTGTCCTGAGTTGCGAAATCATGCAATAAAGCAACAGATTGTGGATCGTCATGCCAACCTAATGCTAAACTATAGGGGACTACAATCCGGTATTCTTCATCCCTATTATTAGCATACTTCAGAATTATTTCGTGAACTTCGTTTGAACCTATACCTACTGAACTGATAAAATCACCGAAAGTTCTATAGTTTACGAACGCAATCGTGAAGTTTTTTTCTTTCTGTAGCCAACGCACTAATAATGATTGATCTGACCAGCCGTGGCCAATTCTTTTTGTCGCAGGTATCACTTGTTCTTGAACAAAGCTATCTCCAGACCAATTGCTCCTAAGGTCTTCATCCATAAGAAGGCAAACTGCATTTAGCAAATGCCTTGCTGGATTAGCAACTAGGTTGAGATTATTAATTTCCCCTAAACATTCTAGCGCGAGTACTATATTCCATGGTTTAGGTTTACGCTTGCTTAAGCCTTTGGGTGTGATTTTGAATACATTGCTTGATAGATAAGCAACAATCTCTCCGGTCCACTTTTCATCAATCATCCCACAAATCAAGCGTAACACCTCATGCCAACTCTGGTCTTTCCAATGCCTGCCATAAACATCGGTCTTGAGTTGTTCAATGGTCAATTCCTTTGTCTTTTCAAACTCCCATACAAAAGCAGAAGCGCAAAAGTATTCCAGAAATGCGCGATGGACAAAACCATACAGGTTTGCGCCGTACAGCAAAAGGATAAAATTCCGTTCACGGAACTGCTGAATCATCGCCTCGGCAATCACTTTGGCACGGTCGGGAGTCTGGCTGTAGCGTTCCTTCAAGTAACTTTCAAATTCCGCCTGTAAGCCTTCACGGTGAATGTAGTTGCCTGCCAACCCGCCATCCCCGCTTTGCATGCGGTATGCCAGCCGGCGCAGTAATTCCTTCTTGTCATCCTCGCCGATAAAGTCCGCTTCGATCCGCTCGTCCTTGAGGTGCTTGTTCACATCCCAATGCTGGATCAACACGCTGGCGGCATGGTCGTATAACTTCCAGCGTTCGCGCGGCAATTCCTGGTGTTTGCCGATGATCGCCATGATGGTCAGTAGCATGGGATTGCCTGCCAGTTGGCGGATGGAAGCCGAATCCTTGAAAGATTTCAAAATCCGCTCGCTGCGTTCCTGCGCCTCGTCGGGGCGGTCGCTCATCGCCAGTTGATACCATTTGGTGATGAAGGCTTCCACCTGCTTTTCGTCCAAATCCTGCAAGGTGAAATGCGTAAAGCCTGCATTGCTCAAAATCCTGCGGCGATAACCGAGGATGCGGCTGGTCACAATCACGCGGGCTTTGGGATAGGCATTGGTAAACCCGACGATCCGGTTGGTGATGGTCTCGCGCAGTTTCGGCTCGAAGATTTCATCCAAGCCGTCGAAGATGACCACCGCGCGTCCATCGTTCTTCAGGTGATTATGCAGCGCGGTTTGCGTCAATCCCCAGCCTTCGGTCTTGCCAAGATGTTCCAGGAATTCCAGCGGCGTCTCGCATTTGCCCTCGGCACATAGGCCCGCGAACGTGCGCAGTTCGATCAACAAGGGCAAATAGCTCTCGAAAGCTTTTTGGATTTTATCGCCTACCAGCGAGAGATCAATCAACGAAAGTATCACGAAGCGCGCCAGCGTGGACTTGCCCGAACCCGGGTCGCCGAGAACGATGATGCACTTGTTCCGAGAATCGGTCAACGCATCCAAGGCCAAACGGGGTGGCTTTTGATAATACGATTCACGCGCCTGGCGCACATCGTCCAGCGTAAAGCCTGATGGCAAATCTTCAGCATGGATTTCCTGCTCGCGAGATAACTTCTCCCACACTTCTTTCGGCAATTCCACAGGCGGAGTATCCTCCCGCACGCTTTGCTCCACGAACACCGAGCGCAGTTGAATTTGCAGGTACTCTTCCTTCTGCGGCGGGGTCAGTCCCTCCAAAGCGAGAACGTTGTAGCGTTTGCGGAGGGCATTGTAATAATTTTCAAGATTTAGTTCTGCAATTGGTTCACCGGCAATAAGCAGACCGGATTTTTTCATCCACTCATGAATCGCTGGCGCAACAACCGAGCCAATATTTTCTGCAGACGTAAATAATCCCGCGCCATGTTCTTCGCTCAATTCATCACGCAGTTTTTTCACACGTTTCCTGTTGTCATCACTAAGGGCGGGCAGCCATAAAGCCTTGTCATCGAGCAGGAAAATCAGGCAGGTTTTCTTTGTCTTGACAGCTTGGCGATATTCCAACTCCGTGATGGATAGTTTCTTTGGATTACTTTTCTTCGGTACCCAACCATAACGCCATGCAAAAATGCCTATGTAGAGATCGCAATTCGCAACATCTTCCAGACATTTATCTATGGGGCGTTTATCCTCGGCGATGTAATACTCCATCGCAACATCTTCGTGTCCCATTTTGCGAATAACAAGCGATACCTGCCTTCGGCAGGCTTCCAAATCGTTGAATGTTGAAGAGACGTAAATTTTAGCCATAGATTACACCACCATGTTGTCTTGCGAACCCAATCCCAGAACTTTCTCAACTATATACGAATTTTCTTTTTGTGACAACAATCAAAATATCGCATCTCATTAAACAAAGGCCCTCACCATTTTTGGTGAGGGCTCGTTGATTACTGATAACTGGCTATTGTTTACTGCTCTCTCTCTTCTTGCCTCTTGAACTGGCTCATATACAGGTCATAATAGAAACCCTTCTTCGCCAGCAGTTCACTGTGTTTGCCTCGTTCAACGATCTGCCCCTTATCCAACACCAGGATAACATCCGCGTTGACGATGGTGGACAGACGGTGGGCGATGACGAAGGCCGTTCTCCCTTTTAGCAGCTCATCAAACGCCTTCTGAATGAGACGCTCGGTGCGGGTATCGACCGAGGAAGTTGCTTCGTCCAAAATCAATATTTTCGGGTCTGAAAGCGCCGCCCGCGCGATGGACACTAACTGGCGTTGTCCCTGACTCAGGCCGGAACCGCGCTCGCCTAGCACGGTGTCGTACTTTTCGGGCAGGCGCTCGATGAACGTGTCGGCATATGCCAGTTTGGCTGCTGCATAGACTTCCTCCTCGCTGGCATCTGGCCGCCCGAAGCGGATATTATCCATCACAGAAGCACTGAACAGGAAGGTATCTTGCAGCACGATACCGATTTGCGCCCGCAGGGACTCGGTGGTCACATCACTGACATTGATGCCATCGATGCGCACTTCGCCCTCGGTCGGGTCCCAGAAGCGCGGGATCAGGCTGATGATGGTGGTCTTGCCCGCGCCGGTTGGGCCGACAATGGCGACCGTCTGTCCGGGTTCGGCAGTAAAGTTGACATCTTGCAAGACTGGCTCGTCTTCCTTGTACGCTGAGGAGACGTGCTCGAATTCCACTTTGCCGACGATCTCGGGCATCTCCTGCGCGCCTGGTTTGGACTGCACCGAAGGTTCTTCGTCCAGGATGCTGAAAATGCGCTCCGCGCCCGCGATGGCGTTCTGGATATTGGTCCACAGCACGGAGATCTGTTGGATGGGCTGGTTGAAACGCTGGACGTAGGCCAGGAAAGTCACCACCAGGCCAAGTGAGATGACCGTGCCCATCAGAGTCTGTCCCTTGAGCAGGTACCAGCCGCCCACGCCGACCACGATGGCCAGCGCCAGGTAGGACATGGCTTCCAGCGTTGGGGCCAGGGCCGAAGTAAAGGCCACGGCGCGGATGTTGGCGTCCCGGTTGGCGGCGTTGACCAACTTGAACTGCTCGATGTTTTCGTCCGCACGGTTGAAAGCCTGCACCTCGCGCACAGCAGAGATGCTTTCCTGCAACTCGGCATTGACCGAGCCGATCTCCCGGCGCGCCCGGCGGAAAGCCTTGCGGGCCTGCCCCGAGAAGTAGATCGTTGCCAGGAACATCAGCGGCGCAACCGCCAGTGAGAGCAATGCGAACGCCACACTGGTGGTGAACATGTTGTAAGCTACCCAGACCAGCAGCAGGATGCCCCCAAAGACCTGCACCAGCGCGAATGAGACCGCCTGTTCGATAGCGCTGGTGTCGTTGGTGATGCGACTCATCAGGTCACCGGCTTCGTTTTCGGTGTAGTAGCCCAGCGATAGTTTGTGCAAATGCTCGAAGACCTCCACGCGCAGTTCGCGCAGCACGTGTTGTCCGCTCCAGGACATGGAGAAAAAGGTCAGGCCGTTGAGTAGGGAACTGCTCACAAATAGCACGACGAGGATAACGATCAGTCGCACGAGCCCTTCAACGCGCTGGTCATTGGTCATAGCGGCAAGATCGGGAGCCGGGTAGCCGCCCATGGTGTAAGCATTGTAGACCAGCTTGTGTGTAAGTGAGAGCGTGGACGGGTCGTCGGTGGCCAGCCAGCAGTTGGAAGCAGACTGACTCGTCTGGGTAGCAGATTGGGGAGCGAAGGATGCGAAACTGCTGCCTGCCCCCATCGGGACGAGGAAACAATCGGTCGCCTGTCCAGTCAGATCGGGCGTGGTGACCTGGGTCCAGGTGGAAATGACCACGAAAATCACCGCCAGGATCAACATGTACCAGAAACGGCCAAAGTAGGAGCCGAGGCGAGAAAGAGTTTCTCCCAGGTTGCGAGGTTTCAATGCCTCGCTTTGCAGCGCACCACGCATTGGACCGTGCATCATTGGGCACCTCCCTGCTGCGCGGGTAAGACCTCCGAGGTCTTATAGACCTCTGATGTCTCGTTTGCATGGGACAAAATCTGCGAATTATAAATCTCAGCGTAAATCGGTTCGTTTTCCATTAAGTCGGTGTGTCTTCCGGTAGCAACCACTTCGCCTTTATCAAGCACCAGGATCTTGTCGGCCGTCATGACCGTACTGATGCGCTGCGCGATAACGAAGGAGGTGCGCCCTTCCATCAGTTTGTCGAGCGCTACCTGGATGAGCGACTCGGTCGCCAGGTCGACGCTGGAAGTTGAGTCGTCCAGGATCAGGATGCGCGGGTTGAGCAGCAGCGCACGCGCGATGGCGACGCGTTGTTTTTGGCCGCCGCTCAGGGTCTGCCCGCGCTCGCCGACGTGCGTATCGTAACCATCCGGGAAGGACATAATGAAATCATGCGCCTGGGCCGCTTTAGCCGCAGCCTCGATCTCTGCCTGGGTGGCTTCCGGCTTGCCAAAGGCGATATTCTCGCGGATGCTGCCGCTGAAGAGCGTGGTCTCCTGCAGCACGATCCCAATCCGGGAGCGCAGCGACTCTAGTTTGACATCACGCAGGTCGTGATCGTCAATGGTGATGCGTCCCTCCGTGGGGTCGTAGAAACGCGGCAGCAGGTTGATGATGGTGCTCTTGCCGGAGCCGGTCGCACCCAGCAAGGCGATCCGTTCGCCGGGCGCCGCCTCGAAGGTGACGTTCTTGAGCACCGGTTCCCCGCCGCCGAAGTAGCGGAAGGTCACATTCTCGAACTTGATCTCGCCGGTCACTTCCGGCAGTTCGATGGCCTCCGGCTTGTCCAGGATGTCGTTCCTGGCGTCCAGGATTTCGAAGATGCGATCAGCAGATGCGGCCGCCTGCCCGAACTGGGTGATGATCATGCCCAGCATGGCGACCGGGAAGAATAGATACATCAGGTAGAGCGAGAATTCCTGCCACTCGCCCAGCGAGAGCGCGCCCGCGATGATCTGCACCCCGCCCACGTACAGGATGGCGGCCTGGCCCAGGTTGGCGATCATGAAGACCATCGGGAACATGAAAGTGAACAGGCAC
The DNA here is from genome assembly GCA_016928525.1 of Anaerolineales bacterium. Next base: position 6,579 of record JAFGKO010000219.1, read on the forward strand.
GCCAGCGCGATGGCCTGGTTCATGGTGTCATCTGCGGCATAGCGGAATTTGCTTTGCTGCTCCTTCTCACGGGTGAAAGCCTTGATAACCTTGATGCCCGCCAGATTCTCCTGCAAGATAGTGTTCAGGGTCGAGATCTTCACCTGCACTTTGGTGAACATCGGCCGGGCGGCGCTGCTGAAGAAGACGAACAAGACCATTGCAACCGGCAGGATGGGTATGGCCGTCCAGGCCAGCGCGGCATTGGTGCTGAACAGGATGATGATCGTCCCCGTCAGCAGAATGGTAGCGCCCACCAGTTGCAGCAATCCCTGCCCGATGAATAACCGCACCTTCTCCACATCATCGGTGGCGCGGATCATCAACTGGCCGGTCTGGTTCTTATCGTGATACGAGAACGACAGGTTCTGGATCTTGGCGTATAGATCGTTGCGCATATCGTAGGCCACGGACTGCGAGTTCTTCTCCGCCCAGTAGGCCTGTAGGAAAGCAAAGATGCCGCGCAGCAGGGCGAAGACTACGATGGCAATCAGCGCCGTGACCAGCGCCCGCGGGGCATTGACCAGGTCCGCTTCCAACTGGACCTTGAGCTGCTCCAGCGTTAAAGTGGACGACCTGCCCGTGGCTTCGAGCATCTTCGGCAAAGCCGCTCCGACGAAGTCCGCCGGGATTTGAGCGAGCGCGCCCAGGATCTGGTCAGCAATATAGCCGCTGGTGACCGCGTCGATCACGTTGCGGATCATGCGCGGAACGGCCAATTGGGAAAGAGTCGCGATGATCAAAAAGACATAGGGCAGCGCCGCTTCGCGCCCATAACGCGTCAGGTAACGGACGGCGCGCTTCATTCCGCCGCTGGATTTGCGGCCTTCCCCGCGCCTGCGGGATATGGGTCTGGACATGGATGCTTGCAAGGGATACTCCTATTATCATGTCATTGCGAATACTATGACTTTGTCAAGCCTTTTTTAGGGACAAAGGATTGACCGAGACATAGTTTGAAATGTATGGTTTTTG
>JAFGKO010000220.1 GCA_016928525.1 Anaerolineales bacterium
GGGAGCTGCTCTTTTACTGAATAGTGCTTTGTATCTTTTCCAGGGCGAGATTCGTGTGGTCTGTGCTATGTGGGCCGCAATTGCCATTTGTGCATCTGGGAGTTTATTAGTGTATTGGCTTTCTCGAAAAATGGGCTTTGGTTTTAACTTTTTTTATTACCTGGGGCTCTGGGTCTTTGGGACATTAGGGTTGTGGGCAGCTTTTTCTATAAACCCGATTGGCGGAACCTCTATAGAGACCTTGCTGTTTAGTTCTTTGTATTCAATTTTTACACTGCTTATCATTCTTTTGATTGGGAAGCTCTCTAAAAAGAACAAGGGATAGATTACATCTACCCTGATTGCTAATTTCCCGGGACTGAAGTTTGTCCAAGAGCGATCAAAAAAGCATTTGATCCAAGCCATACTGTGCAGATGCTGCGGGTAAGGTAACCTTGCTCATATTGAATGCTTGCGGAGGTAAAGATGTCATCGCCTTCTGTCACTTTCAAGTTGATTGCGGCGGTATGGGTGCTTGGCTGCCTGGTCGCCTGTACCTCTCCCCGCGAGAAATCACAGACTTTGGCAAAAGAGCTTTTGGAGCAGCTCTCCGCTCCGGAGGGGGCGGAATTGATTTACGTGGAGGAGGTTGAAAATTTAGCGTTACAGGGAATGGGTACTGGGTTTGGAATCGACGTTCTATATAGTTCAAGTGAAGAGTACTCCGATATCGTCTCACGCTATCAGGAATTACTCATTCAACAGGGTTGGGTAAATATTGTATTCAATGACTATTCATATTATTGCTATCCAGGTTATAGGAGCGTTGAGTTTTGGATGTGGCAATATGATGAGGATGATTTTGCGGATAGTGGAGCTATGAACGTAATTTCAACAGCGGAAACTACTTATCCGACGTTATATGCTGTTGCCATTATGCAGTATCCTTTTGACGGAGATAGCGACTGCGGGCAGTGAAAAATCTCGCGCAAAGCCGCAGGAACGCTGAGAAATCCTAAACTCTTTTCATTCACGGTGGTGATACGTTTTCCGTTTGGATCGTAGGGTTCTCTAGTGATTTTCGAGACTCATGTTTATCATGAGAAAGAATTGGAGAGTGGTAAAGATGGCGTTTGTTATCAATGAGGCTATATTCGGCCCAATCTCAGGAATGCCACCACATTTTTGTCTGGATTCGATCGAGGCTGGTAGTGGGGAGTTGATCAACTCAATGACCAATTTGCATGTGTACCTCAAGCTTGAGGAGCCTTCGAACCCTTTTCTTCCGCAAATAGATGGTTGTGCTAAACAGTTATCGTCACTCGCCCATCGTGCACGCGCTGCAAAAGAGGCAAATCTGGCTTCCCCAGAATTGTGTAAGGAATTGGCGATAGAATTAGGGGGAATTATCGATAAGATGCATAGGCTTGCCGAGGAGTTTTTGCTGCAATCGGATTCACCTTCGATGGGCCAGCGAGGGGGTGCCGCGCGGATCCTGGAGGCCACGGAGGGATGGTATATATAACGACCGTAATCAGGCAGCCCTTTGCCTGTGGGAGGTGCCGGTGAAATGTCCGAAGTGTGGTAGAGACTGTCCCGAGCATTTCAAGTTTTGCCCTGAGTGTGGGGCCCCCCTCTCCGCCAAGAGATTGAGGAGGGGGGTCGATGTTCTCTGGCAGCATTTTCTTTCCAGGTCGCTTTTTGACGAGGCGCTGCATAAGGCCACACAGGAGTATTTGGCGCACCTGCTGGCACGCTGCCGGTACCTGGACTTCAAGGAGATGGGCATCTCCAATCGGGCGCTTCTGCAGCTCCCTCTGGTGGAGATGTACGTTCCGCTCAAGGCGCGCGTCGAGATGCCCCAGGAAGAGATCTGGGAGCGCCAGCTTCTCCTGGAAGGCCGTCCGCTGAGCGAGGAGGAAGCGATGGCGATGGGCGCACGCTACAGCGAACCGCAGCCGGTGCTGGACCTTCTTAAACAGCAGGACGGATTGATCATCTTGGGGGATCCTGGGGCGGGCAAGACCACCTTCTTGAAATACCTGGCGCTGCGGCTGGCGCTGGGGGAAGGGGAGGCGTTGAACCTGAGCGCGCGTTTCCCGGTGCTGATTTCGCTTGCGGCGTATGCGAATGCACTCGAACGTGGCGATGTGACGTTGTTGGATTTTATAGCGGATTACTACCGGGATCTGGGAATGACGTTTCCCATCGGCCCGCTGTTGGAGGTGCTGTTGGAGCGAGGCGGTGTTTTGCTGTTGTTCGATGGGCTTGACGAAGTCCGGGATTTAGGCCGCCGCACCCTGGTTTTGGATCGGGTGTTGGTCTTCTTTGATTTTCAGCGGCAGCGAGGGAACAAGGCGATTCTCACCAGCCGTATTGTGGGCTACCAGGAGGTCCGCCGGACGACCAGAGGCTTGCAGGAGTGCACGTTGGTGGATTTCGAGGATGCGGAGATCACCGATTTCGTGGAGAAGTGGATGTCCACGCTGAAACGTGCGGTGGGTGAGGATACCGCCATTGTGGCCCCGGAGGCTGCTCGCGGACGAGAAGCGCTGCTGGAAGCCGTCTTCCATCATCCCGGTGTGCGGCAGATTGCTGCTAACCCCCTGTTGTTGACGATTCTGGTGTTGCTGCAGCGACAGGGGGACACGCTGCCGGAGCGGCGGGTGGAGCTTTATCAGAAGTATGTCGAGACCTTGCTCAAACACTGGAACCTGGCGCGCGGGTTGGACCGTCCGACCTGCTGCGACCTGGATGTCGCGGAGACAATGGGTGCGCTGGCACCGTTGGCATTGTGGATGCACCAGGCGCACTGGGGCATCGGGTTGGTCAGGCGCGAGGCGCTGCGGCACAAGCTGGAAGCCATCTATCGTGACCGCGGGACCCCCGATCCAGTGGGTGCTGCACAGCAGTTTCTGGAGGATGTGCGCGACTACGAGGGGCTGCTCGTGGAGCGAGAGGCTGGGGAGTACGGGTTCATCCACCTGATCTTTCAGGAGTATCTGGCGGCAGTGGCGCTTGTACAGCAGGGGCAGCAATCCGTTGCCTCTATCGTGGAAGCGCTCGCTGCACACCTGGACGACGACAACTGGCACGAGGTGTCGCTGTTGACTATCGGCTACGTGGGGATTGTGCAGCTGCGCACCGAAGCTGCCGGCGAGGCGCTCTTGAAGCTGATTCAGGATGCGCCTGGCGAGCCTGGAAAAGCCCCTTGTTTTGCCGGGGAAGCGGTCCTGGATGCCTGGCCGGGTGGGGTGACACCTGCTTGCCGGGAACAGGTGGTCCAAAAGCTTGTGGAGACGCTGCGAGCGGGAGCGGATGCGAAGGCAATGCCTATCCTGCCCGCGGCGTCGGGGAAGGTACTGTCCAGGCTTGGTGACCCCCGGCCTGAGGTGATGACAGTGGACGAGATGCAATTTTGCTGTGTACCGTCCGGGCCGTTCTGGATGGGGTACGAGGGATACCAAGGGTCGCTGCACCTGAATGAAAGCCTGGATTACAGTTACTGGATCGCGCGGTATCCGGTGACGGTGGCGCAGTTTCGCGCCTTTGTGGAGGCGAGTGGAACTCAATTGGGTAATCTTGATAGTTTACGCGGCAAGGATAACGAGCCCGTTGTCTATGTTAGCTGGTATGACGCGCTCAGTTTCTGTACCTGGTTAACGCAGAGGTGGCGTGAGAAGGGGTGGCTGTCAGAGGGTTGGTCTGTCCGGCTGCCCAGCGAGGCCGAGTGGGAGAAGGCGGCACGGGGAGGCGTGGAGATTCCCACAGAGCCAGTGGTTTTGGGTGTGGCATCTTTGATGAAGTCGCCGCTGGATTTGCGGCTTCAGGAGAACCCTGTGCCGCAGCGTCGTTATCCCTGGGGGGATCAGATAAGACCCAATTGTGCGAACTATAAGGGGGCGAGAATTGGAGCAACGAGTGCGGTAGGCTGCTTTCCGGGTGGGCGCAGCCCATATGGGGTTGAGGAGTTGAGCGGCAACGTTTGGGAGTGGTGTTGTACGAAGTGGAAGGCAGGCTGCGAGAACTACCGAGGCGAGAATGGAGTAGAAGGGAGTGATCCTCGCGTGCTGCGTGGTGGGGCGTTTTTCAATTATGAGAGTTACGCTCGTTGCCCAGCGCGTTTCAAGTACGTCCCAGACGGCCGTTACTCTTACTTTGGCTTTCGGCTTTACCTTCCAGGAAGCTTCTGAGCTTCCTGGAAAGTTGAGCAGTGGAGGGTTCCCCCGATGCGAACTAACAAGAAAAGACTGACCTTTGTACTTATGGCTGTAGTGCTTCTTCTTTGTGCGATTTGTGCAGGGATGGAACTACAGATCGAGAAGGAAGGTGCGATTGCGAGTGCGACTTCGTCCGTGATTTCGACTGCCACGGCAGACGCTGAGGTCCAACTGGCAGAGCGCTATGGGGTAGAGATCAGCGATCTTATTGAAACCTTTGATGTGCAGTGGCACAGTTTTGAGAGGCTCAAGGATTGTGATGCAAATTCAACACTGGTGACGGAGCAGTTCCTTGACACGGGGGGAGGGCTGTGTCTTAGTCGGTGGCTTGTAGGACCGGCTGCGTATTCGACCATTACGAAGTCGGCTGCGGTTCGACAGATGCGTGTGCTCGAATATGCACCAGATCGCTTCAAGGCGCTTGTCACCCTGGATCGGGTCATGCAAAAGGTAAATGTTGTGACCGGAGCGGCTGTCGAGCCGACCACTACAGATGTCAATTGTGGCATCTACATTTTTATCCGCGAGGATGATGTCTGGAAACTTGATTTTTTCTTTTGGACTCACGATTTCCAAGTTGCGAGGGACACCATCATACGTGAGTGGAGTTTCGCAACTGAGGAGGTAGGAGAGGATATAGGAGAGCTTCCGGACGGAGATCTTTGTGAGTGGTAGTGTGCCTGCCGCGGCGGGTCAGTCTCATCACGGGGTACATTCTGGCCGTGAATGACTGAACCCAGGATGGGCAAATTGAGCTTTAGGAGAGGTTTTATGGAAAATGATGCGAAATTGCCTAAGGGAGTCTTTGCCCTATATGGGGTAATCTGTGGCTGTTTTCTCCTTTGTGCGTTGGCCCCGTTTTTGATAGTGAATGCTCATCGTCTCTTGTGGGAGATTCGCAAACCTGCCAAGTACTACATAGTCGTGGATCTATATGATGGTGGTAGGGCTTTTGAAAAAGGGATTTGTGTCAAAGACGGCAAACAAGTTGCTTCCGAGTTGCTTAGCGGGGAGGAGTTTAATGGCCCTTTAGAAAAAGACTATGCCATGACAGCGTTTTTTGATCTTGTGAGGAGGTGCAATCCGATTGATGTGATAGATTGCCAGGTGCAATTCGACTCTTATTATCATTATCCATCACGAGTGGAAGTTTATGAGGGGTATGTATTCACCATAGAGAGTTTTTTAGCTGATGAGGATGCTGAATCTATGTGCCCTGATTTTACCAACTAAAACGACAGTGTGTTTAAGTGATGTTTAGGAACGGGCCGATTTGCTCATTGATGTGAGCGCTAAACGCGCTCAAAATGTGCTCATCGTGGATGGTGTGAACTGCATTGGATTATGGTGGTGGTATGGTTTGCCGCCACAGGCTGACGGAGTGACGGCACCTACGGATGTAGAGGGATTATATGCTTTAGTTGACCCTGATCCTTATCGGTAGAGGTGTATTAGGAAGATGAATATTGTGACCAAGAGATTGAAACTAACAGGCGTTGTACTATGTTGTCTAATCTTTGGAGTTCTTGTCTGTTACAAGTTGGGCATCTTCCTATCAGAGTCCAGTGACCGGATGCCTTCTTGGTCTCCAGAGGGCCGCCAAATCGCGTTTGTCTGTAATCATTACCCCAAATTAGATCAGTTTGCGGAGATTTGTACTATGGATTTGGAGGGCGGCGATAGCAGGCAGCAGCTCACTGACAACTCGACAGCAGATTTGCATCCTATCTGGTCACCTGATGGGGCAAGGATTGCCTTTTTGTCGTACCCAGAGCCCGTTACCTCCGATATTTACATAATGAACTTTGACGGCTCAGAGCTACACAGACTGACTCAATATCCGGCTGCTCACAAGCTGCTTAAATGGTCTCCTACTGGGGAGTATCTTGCTTTTACTGTCTATCGTGGTGAAAGCGAGAGTAATTTGGACGATCTGTATGTTATATTGATAAGTGGTAACTACTCACCCTACCCGAATCGGGGTTGCCAAAATTGAATACTTGAGGACAATAAAGCCATGACACGATTCGTGATGCCGACAC